>JALORE010000506.1 GCA_025459125.1 Planctomycetota bacterium
CTGATCCCCGACGACGTCTTCGCCCGGCACCCGCGCTCGGCTCTCTCCCTGCACAACGTGACCAAAGCCACCCTCCACGACCTGGGCCGCGAGCCGGCCGGGGCCGGTTCCGAGGTTCCGGTTGTGATGATGGAGGATTGCCGCAATGTTCTCTTGACTGGCTGCCTCGCTCTGCCCGATACCGGCGTCTTCCTCGCCCTCGCCGGCCGGGAAACCGACAACATCTCCCTCCAGGCCAACGACCTGACCGCCGCAGGGAAGGCTATCCGCATGTCCGAAGAGGTCTCGCAGGAGGCAATACGGGATTGAGTCTGCCTGGGAAGCCAACGTTGCGTCAGATTTTCCGTCCTGCTGATCTGAATTCATGAGCCCGACAGTGCTTGAAGTGACGAGCATTTCCGAGCATGGCTTTTGGCTGCTCCACAAAGGCAAGGAGCACTTCCTCGACTACGTGCATTTCCCCTGATTCCGGAAGGCGACGGTCGAGCAGATCGGCCACATCGAGTTGTCCCACGACACGCATCTCTACTGGCCCGATCTGGACGTTGACCTGACCTTCGAGATCATCGAGCACCCCCAGAGATACCCGCGCGTCAGCAAGTAGCAGTCCCTCAGCACATCAACACGCGCATCGGCTTCAAGGTCCGGTCGAAGGGATTGAAGACGAGCCCCAGGATTTCCAGCGTCACGACGCCCAGCAGAGCCTGATCGCCATCTTCTCCCAACACCACGGGGGTGTGGGCTTCGCCTTGCGGCAAAACTACATAGGCTTCAGAGACCGGCCGTTCAATGGTCGTGCCCTCCGCGAGCGTGAAACCCATCTTGCGTTTCGCTTTCAGACCGATTCTCTCCCACACGTTTCCCGGAAGAACCGAGTACGTAGCCCCGCTGTCTACGAGAAACCTGACGCCGGCTTGCCTGCCTTTCGGCCCCTTGACTTGCCCTTGGATATGCGTGATGCCTATAACCGCTATCCTGCCTTTCACGATCACGGTTGCATCCTATCCTCTTTCTGTGGTGGATACAAGGAGGCAGATTGCACTGGTGATGCACGATACGGAGTGGGTGGCTACACAGAACACCGAGGGCCCGGAGAAGGAGGCAAATTCTGCTCTGCCCCGGTGCTCTCTGGGCCCGCGGTGGCGTTGATCTCCGCTGGTTCTGCGGAGTGGCTTTCAGCTTCGCCAGGGACGAGTCCGGCCTTGGAGGCCGGCCAGGGTCTCGTTGAGGATCTTGGCGTCCTCGGCGATCTCGAAGTCGAACATGCCGGCCAGGGTGTGGTCGGCGCCGTTCTGGAAGACGTAGGGGAACGCGTCCTTCGGCGGAATCGCGCCGGCGGCCATCACCTTGAAGGCGATCCAGGGCTTGGTCACGTTCTTCATGACCTCGATCGTCTCCTGCGGCTCCCGGCACCAGTAGCCGGGGTACTCGTTGTAGGCTCTCTGCAGCTCCTCCGGCTTCGGGCCGCTGGGGTACTTGTGGTGGTGGAAGGTCTTGATGTAGAAGTCGGCCGGGATGTTGTTCTTCTCGCATTCGACCACGACCTTGAGGTCGTGGCAGCCGACGCCGGAGGGGACGCCCAGGTCCTTGGCGATTTCGACCGCCTGGCGGACGAGATCCATGCGCCCCTGGTTCACGAGGACGTCGGAGCGGACACCCCAGAGGTAGATCGCCTCGGTGCCTTCATCGACCAGCTCCTTCGTCATGTCGGCGTAGGCCCGCATGTCGTCCTTGATCTCCGCGATGGGGCAGATGATCCACTGGATCTTGCCGCCGTAACGCTGCCGGTAGCGCTTGAGCATGGACACGATCCCCGGCGGATTGTGCAGGGACAGCGTGTTGATGCCGTACGCCTCGGCCAGGGCCATCGTCTCGTGGATCTTCTCCTCCGTGTTGTAATGGGCGCAGAGGTTGTAGACGTACTTGAGGTCCCGGCTGTGGGTGTAGTGCGTCAGGAGGTTGCCGCCCAACAGCATCCGGCTGACCTCCAGCTTGCCGATCTTGCCCATCGGCATCTTGCCCTTGGAGTCCGGTTCCACCTTGATGGCGGGCCCGCTTTGCTGGGCGGCGCGGCCGGTATTCATGGCCAGGACTCCGCCGGCCGAGGCCGCGAACGACTGCTTCATGAAGCTGCGACGATTGACCTGTGACGACATATCGTTCTCCTTTGCAGAAGCCCTGAAGATCAGTTCAGGTCCCCGGTGGCCCAGCGGATCGAGCGGACGATCAGTTGCCGTAAACTCGGATTGGCGTACGCCTTCGCGTCGTGGCCGAGCTGCAAGAACACCGTGCGGTTGTCCCCGACCGGCCGCGTCCAGCAGATCGTCGTGTCGCTCCTGGGGTGGTCCGTCGTCAGCAGGACGTGGTTGTCCTTGGCGAACCAGATGCCCTTATAGGTCTCGTCGTGGATGGTGAAGTCGCTCAGGCCACGGGTGATGGGGTGCTCCCGATCGACGACCTTGACGTTCATATCCATATCGTGGTCATAGGTGCCCTGGGCAAACTGTTTGCCTTCGATCTCCTGGGGCTTGAGAGGATACCGGGCCCCGATGATCTGGCGGTAGACCTCCGACGCGTTGAACGCGCCCTCGGCGTGGTGCAGGGCGACCAGTCCGACGCCCGCCTTCAGAAGCTTCTGGAGGTTTTCCTCCCGCTGCGGCGTGAGCTTCTGGCTCATGTTGTACAGGACGAT
>JALORE010000507.1 GCA_025459125.1 Planctomycetota bacterium
TTGCCGATCCACACGCCGATGCCGCCGTGCGAGCCGATCACGACCCCGGCGCTGAGTTTCGAGCCGCTATCGTGCGGGTCCGCCCGCAGGCCGGTCGTGAACAAAAGGAGCACTGCTGCCGCGATGACTGCCAGAGTTGTCTGTTTCCGTGTCATGGCCGTACCCTTTCCTTGTGCGATCCACACCTTTACTTCTGCCATTCACTTCTTCAAGGCCGCCGCCGGGTTGCCGGTAACAGCTTTTTCCGCCCGGGCCTCTGTCCCTGACACCGACTCCCCATG
Organism: Planctomycetota bacterium; assembly: GCA_025459125.1. GTDB lineage: Bacteria > Planctomycetota > Phycisphaerae > Sedimentisphaerales > Anaerobacaceae > PLanc-01. The sequence continues at coordinate 282 of JALORE010000507.1, forward strand.
CTATGGCGATCCTCAGAATGCAGGGCGGGCCGTGCCCACCCGGCCCTGTGAAGGTGAGATTCAGGGTGGCAGCGGCAAGCGGAGTCTTCGGAGCTTGCCGCTGGCGTTTGTGATCGTCCCACGAGCCATCGGCAAGCTGCGCTTGCCGCTGCCACCCGAACGTGTGGCAACCGCAAGGCCGCGGCAGGGGCGAAGGAATGGGTCGCGGAAACGGAGCGGGGCCCGCGTCAACGGCCACGAGCCCCGAAGTGCCTTGCGTGAAGAACACGCGGCGGACAGAACGCCGTCAGTGTGCGATTGGGCTTCTGGTCATGGCCCTGCCGACAAATCGCAAATCAGAAATCACAAATCGTAAATCGCTACGGTTTGGTCAGGTGCAGATCATCGAGGTAAATCCGGCCGAAGCCGTTCGCGGCCGGGTTCTTCCGGTCGCCGACCCCGATATGCAGGGCCTTGATCCGGGCGAGGTTCACGCCGGAGAGGCTGCCCAACGGGATCTTCCACTGCGTCCAAACGCCCGCCCGGACGATGTTCGGGGTATCGTTGACGACCACGGTGACCTTCCCGGTGCTGTCTTCCACCACGACGTACAAGGGTGCCAGGCCGTTGGTGGCGTTGCCGCGAATGAACAGGTGCAGGGTGTCCGCGCCGCCGGCCGTCCAGTTCTGGGTCGGCGACCATTCCCGACTGGTCTCGGCGTAGTAGGGCGCAATCACGTTGTTGTAATCCAGGGGCATGGACTGCTTGCCGCCATGGACGATCTTCTGCTCGGCGAAGGGGGCCTGGGTGTTGCCGACGGTCGAGCCGGTATTGTTGGTCCAGCCGTCGGTCCACGTCTGGTAGATGCGGCTGCCCTCGGCATCCGTATAGCTTTCGAAGTCATCGATCGGCAGGAAGGTCGTGAAGCTCCAGACCGCTCCCGCGGTTACGACATTGCCGGGACCGATCTCATCCACGCGCCAGTAGTAGGTCGTCAGCGGTTCCAGGGCTCCCGGGGTGATGGTGGTCTTCGTCACGGTGCCCTTGTCGGTGGCGGCAGCGCCCGCCTGGACCGCATCGCGGTTGTCTCCGAAGTAGACATGGTGCCCGGTAGTGGTCATGCCGGGCTGCCAGGACAAGGCCATATTGGGATCGGGGGAGGCGTCCTTCGCACCGTCTGCCGGCACGGGTAGATAGGCCGACTTCGCCTGGGCAATGAAGGTCCAGACGTCGCCCTTGTGGACGGTGGTCAGGTCCTGCTCGATCTCGTCCACGCGCCAGTAGTAGGTCGCACCCGGGGTCAGTCCCGGCACATGGAAGTACATCGCCACCGGCGTGCGGGCCTGGACCAAGTCCTTCTCGCCCAGGTTGGGGTCGGTGCCGAGGTAGACGTTGTGAAGCACGGCGGTCTCCCCGGCCGTCCAGCGCAGCAGGGGTGTGACCACAGCGACGTTCCCATGGGCCGGCTCGGGATTGGAGGCCTTGACCTTGGGCGGCACCATGGCCTTGATCTCCTCGGCGGTCAGCGCGCGATTGTAGAGCCGCACGTCGTCGATGAGGCCGTCCCAGAAGTTGGTCATGTTCTTGTGGCAGCCGATCAGGTACGCGCCTTCGGAGTTCTCCATCCCGCGTTGGCCTGCCGCCCCGGCGGGCTTGCCGTTGACGTAGACCTGGATCGCGTCGGTGGCGCCGGCCTCCGTGACGACCACGGCCCCGTGGAACCACGTTCCCGCGGTGACACTGACCCCCGAGGCGGTGGCGGCGCCACCCAGGTAGGTCTGGACCTGGCCGGCGTTGGCCGCGGTGATGTAGAGCCAGGTCCGGCCGGTGCCGTTGCCGTCCGCCTGCTGGAAGACTTCTTTGTTCTCCGTGGGGATGGCGTCCGCCTTGAACCACGCCGTGACGGTCAGGCCGGTGCCCTTGTTGTGCACCCGGAGACTCTCGCTGAACGGGATGCGGACGTAGCCGGAAGAGCCGTCGAATTCCAGGGCCCCGCCGGTTTGCTGCGCGACCCACTGCACGCCGCCAGTGAGCGTGCCGACGTTGTTGTTGCCGCTGGCGTCCGCCACGGTCGGTCCGGGGCCTTCATCGAAATTCCACCAGCCGACCAGGCTCGGGTCCGCCGCCCCGGCTGCGCCCGTCGCCAGTACCATGCTCGCCAGGCAACCGAGAGTCCAACGCGTCATCAGTCTCTTCTTCATAACGTCCTCCCTTACACTGGCAGAAGGCCGCGGGCAATTGCCCACGGTCTTCTGCGACATCGTTCGGATGGAGATACCCTGGCACGTCTAGAACGGCTGGTTCACCGGTTCTCTCCGGCCTGCCAGCCACAGCAGCTCTTCCATCGACACCGCCCGGTTATAGATCCGCACGTCGTTCATCCGGCCCTTGAGCTCGCGCTGGATGTCGCCGTTG
>JALORE010000278.1 GCA_025459125.1 Planctomycetota bacterium
TCTGTATGCCGGGGGGGCGGTGGTCGAGTATATGTTCGGGATCTCGCCAACGACCGCCATCATCATCATCGCGGTCATCACAGCTATTTATACCATCGTGGGAGGCCTCAAGGCGGTCGTCGTCGCGGACACGGTCCAGGTGGCTATCTTGCTGCTGGGTTCCTTCCTGTTGCTGGGGTTCGGGTGGAAAGCCGTCGGCGATGCGGGGATCCACACTTGGTCGCAATTGCAGGCGGCCACGAAGCCGGACCAACTCAGCATGGTGCATCCGCTCAGAGACCTCAACGGCAACCTGGCCCCGTATTCCTGGCTCACCGTGATGATTGGATATTGCGTGCTGGGAATCTGGTACTGGTGCACCGATCAGACCATTGTTCAGAATGCGCTTGCGGCCAAGGACCTGCGGAACGCCGCGCTGGGAGCGATGTTCGCGGGTGTCTTGAAGATCCTGCCTCTGTTCATCATGGTGCTCCCGGGCGTTTTCGCGTACGTACTGTTCAAATCGGAGATCAACGCCCCCAACGAGGCCCTGTTGGTGATGGTGGACAGGTTGCTGCCCCCCGTGGCGAAGGGTCTGTTCGCTGCGGGTCTCCTGGCGGCGGTCATGAGCACGGTCCAGGCGGCGATGAACAGTGTTGCCACGGTGACCGCCGACGATCTCGTCCGGCACATCTGGCCGGAAACGAAAGACAGAACGCTCGTTCTGATCGGCCGGATCACGGCGGGCGTGGTCATTGCCCTCGCGATGTTATGGTCTCCCTTCTGCGGGCGATTCGAAAGCATCTTCGTCGTGATCAACCAGGTGCCGATGATGTTTGCCCCGGCGATTACGACGGTGTTTCTCCTGGGAGTATTCTGGAAACGCGGCACCGGACAGGCGGCCATAGCCACATTCGCGGCAGGCATCCTTATTGGCCTCGCATATTTTCTGGCGGATTTGCCCCACAATGTCCGGGCCGCGGCAGTAATGCCTGCCATACAAGCTCAACGGGTGACAAGTGACAGGGTGATGCAGCAATGGGCCGCCCTGTCCAAGGCAGACGTACCGGCGATGCTTGCCGCAGGTATCCCGCGTGACCGAATCCTTGATGACTGGAGCAAGATTCCTCACAGTGTCAGGATGGCTGTCATTGCGCACAACAAGTGGACCGCGGAGACTGACGCCAAAGCGAAGGTGGCGGAACACTGTGTTGCTTTGCCCTGGGACGTTCTGCGGCCGGCCATGAAAGCCGGGACGCTGTCGCAAGAGAAAGTTATCCAGACGGCCGGTGCGGTTCCTGCGGACGAATTGACGGCCGCGATCGCGACGGGCACTCTGCCGGAAGACTGGATCGTACCGAACTACGGCAGGATCACATACGGCTTGGGCATCCCGTTCATGATGATGGGGATCATTCTGACCGTGGTGTGCCTTGGGGTGTATGTGGCTGTCAGCCTGTCGACGCAAGCTCCACCCCAGGAGGAACTGGAGAAGATGGGCTGGCGTTCGCCATTGGCAGCCCTGACCGAGACGAAGATTACCGGTCTGTCCGACGCAAGGGTGGTGGCTGCAGGACTCATTGTCTTGATGGTGATTCTCTACGTTCTCATGCGGTAGTCGGGAGCGATTGTGAGAATAGCAGAGGCTGCGATCCCACCGCCTTTGCTTCTCATCCATCGATCAGTCTCGACCTCTTCAACGGTAAGAAGAATAGTCAACCGGAGACACAACCGTGAAAGGACAAGCTGCTATTGCGAAGGCTTCACAACTCCCTTACCGGCTCGCTTTGGCTGGGGGCTGGGGGGATCATAATTTCGTCAATTTCCTTGGGGATGGATACGTTGTCGTCGTGCAGATAAAACCCTCCGTCAGCTTTCAAGACCGATGCGGCATCTGCTCCAGCACCAGGAAGATCCTGTCAAGGGAATATCCCAATGGCATTCCCGACGGCATAGACCGTTACGCCCTGGCCACGGACTTGTACTATTGGGAGAATGCCCGCAAGGTGCCCGTCGGGGGATCCCAAGATGCATGGGGCTCCGTGTATCCAGGTTTCAACCTCCTCCACTATGATTTCAGATATCACAATGGTCTACTGCCCAAGACGGTTACCTCAATAAACAGCCAACGCACTGCACTGTGGTTTGAACGCAATTTCTGGATTGTGCCATGCGTTGGACCGCGTCCTGAAGGATACAATCCCTTTGATGGTGGCAGGTTCGCAACCCAACGCGTCGTCAATCAGCTTGGCGAATCCGGACAGAAGTGCTTTGCCGCCATCAAGCGTCGGGATGTCTCTGCCCTGGGGGCTTCGTTTAACCAATGTTCCCGTGCCTGGAGAAAGATGCTGCCGGCCATTTTCGAGCATCCCACCATCACGGTTCCGGTGATGAAGAGGCTGAGTTACTACCAACGTCAGTACGCAGGCGCCATGCCCTCCGGCTGCGGTGTTGGCTATATCTATGTCGCCTCATCCGAACCCGTTGAAGGTGGATTTCAGGTGAACGTCAACCTAAAGCAGAAGAGGGGCTATGCTGACTGATCAGTGTTATGTCGTGGTTCTGGCTGGAGGCGCAGGAGTACGCCTGTGGCCGCTAAGCCGAAAAGACAAGCCCAAGCACTTCCTGAGGCTTTTTGGCGGCAAGTGCTTGATCGAGCTCACCATCGAGAAACTGAAGAACCAGATCCCGAATGAGCGAATCCTGATCTTGACGAGCGTCAATTATAAGGAATTGTCACAGCACACACTCGCGAGCATACCGCCGGACAATTTCATCTACGAACCCTGTATTCGCGACACGGCAAGTGCCCTAGGGCTCGCAGCGGCCGTCCTGAAACTAAGGAACGAAGCGGCAACCATGATTGTGCTCACCGCGGACCAGATTATTGAGCCGGCGGATCAGTTCAATACGGCCGTCGCTCACGCCGTCACGTTCCTGGAGAGTCATCCGGAAAGGCTGGTATGCTTCGGAGTCAAAGCAGCCTCCCCCAGTTCCCTCGTCGGTTGGCAAAGGTTGGGGGAATCCCTGGAGTTCCCCGACTGTGAAGTGCAAAAGATCGTTGAGTTCATCGAAAAGCCAGATCGAGAGACAGCGCAACGTTTCATGGACGAGGGCGGATTCTACTGGAACTCGGGTCAATTCGCCTGGAAAGCGGAAACGATCCTGCAAGAGATAGACACGTGGTTGCCGCAAGCCACCCCTATCCTCAAGGAAATCGCTGCTGCATGGGAAACAGATTCGCGCACTCAGGTGTTGACGGACCTGTTTCCGAGAATGCCCAAGGGCTCCATTGACTATACGATCCTGCAGAAGACCCAGAACGCCTGCAGTATCTTTCTTCCGTGCAGTTGGGAGGACATGGGGACCCATGTGGCTCTGTCAGATAGAATCGGCACGAAACGCGGGAGTAATACTGTCTGGGGGCCCGTCATTGCAACGGGGACAGGAAACAGGGTCATTGCCAATACCGGTCAGTCTGTTGTCGTGGCACTTGACAACGGCATTGTGGTTGTCACGGACGACACGGTATTTGTAGGGGATCGGAATACTGACATGAAAGCTCTCATGCAGAGTATTGCTCGACAGGCGCCTGAGATGTTGTGAAGACAGGGCAAGCCGATACGGGGGCGTGGGCTTCATCGAGAGGTTTCGCATCGAGTGCCTGCGCAGCGTATTGACCTAAACCACCTGTTCGAAGAGGCCTACCGTGCCGGGGCTCAACGCTACTTCTTCTCTTCGGCCTGTGCGTACAATACGCGATGTGCTGGAATCCATCCTGCGCAAGAGCAAGTGACGGGGCGGCAGCGGTCGGAACTCATCTCTTGCCGCCACCCGTGGGAGCAGCTTGTCCTCACCCGGGGCCGGACCTGACGGCCCGAGAACAGTGCCCGATAATCCTGAAGGTGGGCTGGCGATTCGGTTACGGGCCACAAATAGAGGTAGTTGCCACGCCGGCCGCCGGCCCGCACGCTACGGGGATCTGTGCGGAGAGACTCTCGTTAAGTCCTTTGTCTGCTCCAGCTTACACCTGCATAGGTCACTACGGCAGGCGTAATCGATTCGTCCGCCGTTCCAGGACGGCTCAAGATGTCCCTGCGAGAAGAGCGGGCGCAAGAAAAAGAAGTCAAGAATATGCATGATATTGTTGACACAAGCAAGGTGCGCCGATACATTGGTATAAGGTCGGGTTGTGTCCGCAGGACTGACGGCGTGCGGATCGGAACCACCCTGCGGGCCCAAGGGTCTGACTCTCGGGTGTGGGAGGACGGATGGTGCGGAGCGCCGCATTGCGGCGGCCTCGCCCTTGACACACATATGACGATGACCTTCGATATCCCGACCAACACAGCAGAGGTAGGGCAGGGCAACCGAAGGAAGGAGGTCCTCGCAGTTCACGAGACACCTACAGGAGTGCAGGGAAACGGAGCGCAGGAAGGACGAAATCGGGATGGCGTGCTTCAGTACGTGCGAAACGCAATCTATACTACCGGAACGTCGTTGGAGGACAACTGCCATGTTCAAGAATCTGATCCGGTTCACAGCCCTCGGCCTGCTCCTGAGCGTAGCGGCCGGCGTGGCAAATGCGGGGATTATCGCCTACTGGCCCTTTGACGAGGGCACCGGGGACACGGCGAAGGATGTAGTCGGCGGCGCGAATGCGAAGCTGACGGGCATCAATTGGGTGACCGGCAGAGCGGGCGGCTTCGCAGCGGAATCCCCCCGGGGCAGTGCCAGCATCCTCGTCGGCACGGGCCCAACACCGAAGACCAAAGACCTATCGCTGGCCTTCTGGATGGTGGATACCTACGACAGTTATCATACTCTGATGAACAAGGGCGTGGATTCCAGCCAGGCCGGCCACTACATCCTGCTGCGTCCGACGACCGAGGACAGTCCCCTGCGGTTCCGCATCGGCGGCTTCCAGGCCTACGGTGGATGGGGGACTGAGTGCCGTGCCCCGGCCGGCGCTTACAGGGATAATGAGTGGGCACACGTCGTCTGCACGTATGACAGTGCTTCCGATACGGCGACGATCTACATCAACGGAAAGCTGGCCCCGAACGGCGTCTACAATCCCAAGACCGGTATTGCCGGTCCCACTGGGTACTGCCAGGGGACGAACGATCCCACGCAGCCGCTGTACCTCGTGGGTCAGCGCGAGACGTTCGGCGGCAAGGTGGACGAAGTGGCGATTTGGGACAATGCCTTGACGGCGGAGAACGTGGACAAGGTCTACGCCTTTGGGCCGCTGGCTTTGGACCCGAGAATGGCCAGCAGTCCGAAACCGACGGACGGAGCGACCGACGTCGTCCGCGAGGCGGTTCTGGAGTGGAGACCGGGGCAGGACGCGGCATCTCACGATGTCTACCTGGGCAAAGCGTTCGTGGATGTCAATACCGCCGGCGCCGGCAGTCCTCTGCTGGTCAGCAAGGGACAAACCGCTCCCATGTATGATCCTCCCGGCCGTCTCGATTTCGGCACCACCTATTACTGGCGCATCGATGAGACGAGCACGAGCGTGATGAAAGGCTCCACCTGGAAGTTCACGACGGAGCCCATGGGCTACGCCGTGGACCGCGCGGCGATCACCGCCACCGCCTCCAGCAACGAGCCGAACCAGGGGCCGGTGAATACGACCAACAGCTCCGGATTGGCTGCTGACCTGCACTCGGAAGATCTGAAGGCCATGTGGCTGACTGCGCAGGATGCCACAGGTCCGGCCTGGATTCGGTATGACTTCGATCGCCTCCTGCGCCTCAACGAAATGTGGGTATGGAACCACAACGGCTTGCTGGAGTCGATGCTCGGTCTGAGCGCCAAAGAGGTCAAGATCGAGTACTCGACCGACGGCACGGATTTCAAGGTCCTGGGCACGACGTTCGAGTTGGCTCGGGCCCCCGGCCGCGCGGGGTATGCCTGCAACAACGTGATCAACCTGCAGAACATCGCAGCAAAGTCCGTCAAGCTCACCATTCTGAGCAACTGGGGCGGCATCCTGCCCCAGTGTGGCCTGAGCGAGGTGCGTTTCTTCAACGTGCCGGTCTTCGCTCGCGAGCCCAATCCGGTTCCGGGCACTGCAGGGGTGAGCGTGGATGTCACCCTAGGCTGGCGTGCCGGCCGCGAGGCGGGCCAGCACAAGGTGTACCTGAGCACCGACAAGCAGGCTGTGACCGATAGCACGGCCTCCGCCACGACGATGTCGGAGACCCAGTATGGGGCGGCCCTGGATTTGGACCGGACCTACTACTGGAAGGTGGAGGAAGTGAACGCGGCCCAGACGCCCAGCTCCTGGAGCAGTCCGGTGTGGAGCTTCGCGACCGAGCCGTACGTGGCCGTGGAGAACTTCGAGCGCTACACGGACAAGGCCGGTGAGGAGATCTGGTCGACTTGGATAGACGGGTACGCCGACGATTTCAAATCCAGCGGGTCTACCGTCGGCTCGATCAACTCCAAGAATGGCACCTTCGGTGAAACCACCATCGTCCATAGCGGCAGGCAGTCCATGCCGCTGGCCTATGACAATCTCAGCAAGGCGACGTACTCCGAGGCCACGCAGGCTTTCGACGCCCCGCAGGATTGGAGCAACCATGGCATCAAGGCCCTGACGCTGCGGTTCTATGGGGACCCCGCCAATGTGGCACAGCAAATGTACGTGAAGATCAACTCCACGAAAGTGCTGTACGACGGCGCCCCGGAGAGCCTGCTGCGCAAGCAATGGCAGATGTGGTACATCGATCTGAGCGCGCTGAAGGTCAGCAAGGTGACGAGTCTGAGCATCGGATTTGACCGCCTCGGGGCGGTGGGCGGCAAGGGCACCGTGTTCTTCGACGACCTGCGGCTGTATGGCTACGATCGTGTGCTGATCACGCCGGGCGCCCCCAGTGCCACGGGTCTGCAGCTCCAGTATCAATTCGAGGGTAACCTCAATGACGATTCCGGTAAAGGCCGCAAGGGCAGTGTCAAGGGCGCCCCGCAATACCTGGCAGGCAAGGTGGGCCAGGCGATCAGTCTGGACGGCGGTGACGACTCCGTGAACGTCGACGGCTACAAGGGCATCCTGGCCGATGCAGCCGGGGTCCAGCAGGCGTTTACCGTTTGCGCCTGGATCAAGACCGCGACCAACGGCCGCGACATCATCGCCTGGGGCACCAACGTGGGCGGCCAGCGGATGAACTTCCGCGTCGATACGGTGCTGCGCGTGGAACATGGCGGCGGGAACATGCGTGGGACGAACGGTCCCAGCCTGTTGGACAACGAGTGGCACCACGTGGCGGCTACGGTCCCGCAGGGCGGTACGCTTCCGGATACTCGGCTGTACGTTGACGGCGGCGATGTTTCGGCCCCGGCCAGTGCGACCGCGGCGTACAATCTGAAGGCCAACGTGGATGTCGCGATTGGCATGGGCGGTTCGATCGCCACGGGCCGGTTCTTCCTGGGCCTGATCGATGATGCCCGGATCTATGACCGCGTGCTGTCGCCCGGCGAGATCGCCTCGCTGGCCGGTCGGACGGTGCCCTTTGACAAGGGATTCTAACGGGTCTTGTGTTGAGGCTGTTGCCGTATTCCCGATGGCGCGCAGGAGGTTGCGTAGCGGTACATCAACGGGGGCCTATGCCGAGGATTCAGCATAGGCCCCTTGTACCTTTGAGGATGGTCTGCCGCGGGCTGGTGTGAGTCTCTTTCGAAGGAGCTTCGACATGTGCAAGCCAACGGCCCTTCCGATTTCGCCTGTTGTTTGGAGCGTAGTGATATGCCTGACGTGCGGCATGGTGGTCGAGGCCGAAGTGCGCGATCCTGTCAGCTTCTGGCGCTTTGAAGAAAGCAGAGGAGTCGCGACGGCGGATATCGGTTTCGGCGGCTATCGGGGGACTCTCGTGGGCAGCGTGGGGTTCGTGAAGGATGCCGAACGCGGCTCAGTCCTGGAATTCGGGGGGGGCGACGGCTACGTCGAAACCCAGGCCTGGATCACCGAGTTGGGCCCCGCCAGTTTCTCGATCATGGCCTGGATCAAGACCCGTGAGGCCGGCGTGGCCATCCTGGGCAAGAGCAACGGGGATAGGGCCTGGTCCTTCCACGAGAAGCAGTTCTACGTTTCGGCCGGCACGGAACAGGGACAACCGATCAAGGGTGGGGTGCACTTTTACGGGAACCAGGCGGGTGAAATCTGGGGAGCGACCGCCGTCAACGACGGGGCCTGGCACCACGTCTGTGTGACGTGGGACAACGCGACAAAGACGCAACACATCTACGTCGACGGCAAGCTGGACGACTTGCGTCCGGTGTGGGTCTACTACGGCGGTCGCGGGGACCCGGCGACGGATACGGTGAGACTCGGTTTCGATTGTTCCGGCGACGCCGTTTCCGATTTCATCGGTCGCATGGACGACGTGGCGATCTTCAACGTGACGCTCGCGCTGCCGGAGGTCGTTCGGTGGATGACCTTGTCTCTGCCCGTCACCGCGTCCGCTCCCTACCCCGGCAACGGCGTTACGGATGTGCCCCGCCGGAGCGTGGTTGTCAGTTGGCAGCCGGGTGTCTATGCGGCGTCGCATGATGTATACTTCGGCACGAACTTCGCCGACGTGAACACGGCCAGCAGGACCAATCCACTCGGCGTGCTCCTCAGCCAGGGCCAAGTGGAGAACTACTATCCGACCAACGCCACTCTCGATCTCGATTTCGGCACGACCTGCTACTGGCGGATCGATGAAGTGAATGCTCCGCCGGGCTCGGCCATCCTCCGGGGCGTGGTCTGGAGCTTCACGACGGAGGCCGTTGCCGATCCGATCCCCGGCGGCAAGATCTCCGTCCGGGCCTCCAGCAGTATAGCGGGTCAGGGACCTGAAAACACCATAGACAGTTCCGGGCTGACGGATGGTCTGCACTCCGATGTGCTCACGACCATGTGGCTCACCGCCCCCGGCGCGGCCGTGCCGGCCTGGATCGAATACGAGTTGGACCGGGTGTACAAGTTGGCCGAGATGTGGGTGTGGAACCACAATGGCAGTTTCGAGCGCTCTCTCGGCCTGGGATGCAAGAACGTCCAGGTGGAGTACTCGGTCAACGGGGTCGATTTCACCGCCTTGGGAGCAGCGCCCGAGTTTGCCCGGGCCCCGGGCAAGACCGGCTACGCGCACGATACCACGGTCAACTTCGGCGGTGTCGCAGCCAAGTCGGTCAACTTCGGCGGTGTCGCAGCCAAGTACGTCAAGCTCACCATCAAAAGCAACTGGGGGGGCATCCTGAAGCAGTATGGCTTGAGCGAGGTGCGGTTCTTCAGCGTGCCGGTCTATGCCCGAGAGCCGGCCCCGACTTCGGGGGCAACGGACGTGGCGGCGGATACGCGTCTGAGTTGGCGAGCGGGAAGAGAGGCGGGCCAACATGCGCTATACCTGAGTACGGACCGGCAGGCGGTGGTCAACGGTACGGCTCCAGTCGTGACCCTCACCGCGGCCAATCACACACCGGCCCTGAATTTGGCCACCACGTACTACTGGCGAGTCGACGAAGTCAACGACGCCACGACGCCTTCAGCCTGGCCGGGGGAGGTCTGGAGCTTCTCCACCCAGGAGTACGTGGTAGTGGAGAACTTCGAGAGCTACACGGACCAGGCCGGGGAGGAGATCTTCTGGGCCTGGATGGATGGCTACACGGACAAGTCCAGTGGTTCGACCGTCGGGTACGTCAATGCGGCCAACGGCACGTTCGGAGAGACGAAGATCGTTCATGGCGGCCGGCAATCGATGCCGCTGCAGTACGACAACACGAAGTTCTCCGCCAGCGAGACGACCCGGACGTTCGCACCCGCCCAGAATTGGACCAGCGGTGGCGTCAAGAGCCTGTCCCTGTGGTTCCAGGGTGTGCCGGGCAATGGCGGCCGGTTGTATGCGAAGATCAATGGCGCCAAGGTGTTCTACGACGGGGACGCGGCGGACCTGGCGCGGGCCGTCTGGCAGCCGTGGAATATCGATCTGTCGAAGGTGGGCAATGTGAGCAGCGTGCGTACGCTGACCCTTGGGATCGAGGGTGCCGGGGCCCAGGGCACCTTGTATGTCGATGACCTCCGCCTGTATCCCAAGACGCCGGAGTACATCACGCCGGCCCAGCCGGGTGCGACCGGGCTGCTGCTCAAGTACCTGTTCGATCAGGGGTCCGGGACGACCGTCACCGACGCTTCCGGCCAGGGCAACACCGGCACGATCAACGGGGCGCCACGCTGGGTGCCGGGTGTCTCCGGCACCGCCTTGGAGTTCAACGGCACCGCCAACTACGTTTCGACCGGCAAGAGCCTGTTGAGCAACCTGCCGGCGTTCACGCTGGGGTGCTGGCTGAAAGGCGACCTGTCTTCGGCCGGCCGCAGCGGTCTGATCGGCCAGAACGACTGCGTCGAGTTCGGCGTGGTCAGCGGCAACACGCTCCAGATCTGGACGGCCGGAGGCGGCTCGGTGAACCTGTCGTGGCCCTACTCCGCGACGGACCCGTGGCATCACGTCGCTGCGGTGGCGGACGGTGCCCGGCTCGTGTTCTATCTGGACGGGCAACCGGCGGCTTCCGGGGACGTCGCTGCGACCCGCTACGGTACGTCCGCGTTCCCGCTCAACATCGGCGGCGGCGTGTTCGACGCCACCGGCAACTACTTCAAGGGCCAGATGGACGAGGTGCAGGTCTATCAGCGCGCGCTGTCAGCCGCCGAGATGGCCGGGTTGGCGGGCCGGACGGCTCCAATGCCCAAGCCCTTCTGAGGCTGGCGATATTGCCGGGAAGACTCGTCTGGTCCATACTGTTGACGGTAGCTCCGGGTCGGGTTTGTATCGAGCGTGTGGCTTTGGAGAAGCATGCTATGAAGGCATGTAGAGCTTTCACCCTGATCGAGCTTCTCGTAGTGATCGCCGTGATCGCCCTGTTGATGGCGATCCTGATGCCCGCCCTGCAGAAGGCCAGAGCCCAGGGGCGCCGGGCCGCCTGTGCGGCTCACCTGAAGTCCTGTGCCTGCGCGGGCGTCCTCTATGCCAACGACAACAACGGTCAATTTCCCTACTGCCATCCGGAGATCGCCAACGGGGCCGGCACCTACGCCGTCTGGCTCAGCAGCCAGCAGAACCGGACGGACACCGCAGGCTTCCTGGCCCACGGTCTGCTGTTCCACCATCGCCTGATCACCGAGCCCAAGTTGTTCTACTGTCCCGGCAACAGCGATAAGACCC
>JALORE010000508.1 GCA_025459125.1 Planctomycetota bacterium
GCGATGCCCAGGATCGCGAGCCCCCAGATCACGCCGAACAGCCACCAGCCGTTCGCCTCGCGCAGCGTCACCAGGCAGAACGGCGTGTAGGTGCCGGCGATCAGCAGGTAGATGCCGCAGTGGTCGAGGATCTTGAAGATGTGCTTGACCCGCGGCTGCGGCAGGGCGTGGTACAGCGTCGAGGCGGCGTACTGCACCACGAGAGTGACCCCGTACACGATCGCGCTCGCGAGCTTGAAGCCGTCGTTCGCTAGCACGGCGAACGCGACGAGGATGACGAGCGCGGCAATGGCCAGACCGATGCCGAGCCCGTGGGTGAGGCTGTTGGCGATCTCCTCGCCGAGGGAGTAGGGACGCTGGCCTCTGAACAAGCTCGCTATGGCGGTTTCTTCGTCCACGGTCCTGTTATCTCGCCTTCGTCGCCAGCCGCAAGCATCCCTCAGGGTCGCGGCTTGTTCTTCCCTCGTCCTTCGGCCTGGGCCATGCTTTGGCGCAGCAAGTCGCCCAGGGTCCCCATCCCCTGGCTGGGCTTTGCATAGTCCGCCGCCCGGGGGCCGGGCTCGGCGGTGCCCTGGCGCGCGGGGTCCAGGGAGAGTGCGATGCGGCGCTTCTCGAGATCGATGCTCAACACCGTTGCCACCACCTCGTCCCCGGAGTTGAGGACCTCATTGGGGTGGGTGACGCGCCGCCCGGTGCCCAGCTCGCTGATGTGGACCATGCCCTCGAGACCTGGTGCCAGCTCGACGAAGGCCCCGAAGGGCTGCACCCGGGTCACCCGGCCCCTGACCGTCGTGCCGACGGGGAATTGCCGGTCGGCGTCCGTCCAGGGGTTCTTCGCCAGGGCCCGCAGCGACAGGGCGATCTTCTCCGGGTGCTTGGGGTTGTCAGTCTGGTCCACCCGCAGCACGGCCACTTCCACCTGCTGGCCCACGCTCAGCAGGTCGCTCGGGTGGTGGATCCGCTCGAAGGCCAGCTCGCTGATGTGGACCATGCCTTCGATCCCCCCCAAGTCCACGAAGGCCCCATAGGGTTGGAGCGAGGTCACGGTCCCGGGTAGCACGGCCCCCGGCACCACCTTTGCCCGGAGCGCCGCGGCCTTGGCCTTGCGGTCCTCCTCCAGCAGCTCGCGCCGCGAGACCACCAGATTCGGGTGTTTGCCGCCCTCGTACTTGGTGATGCGGAAGGCCAGGCGCTGGCCAACATAGGTGGACAGGTCCTCAACGAAATGGACTGAGACCTGGGAGGCAGGGCAGAACGCCCGCACTCCGGCGATCTCCACCTCCACACCGCCCTTGGTGACGCCAGTGACGTGGCCTTCCACCGGGAGGTGCTGCTCGAACGCCTGCTCAAGTCCTGCCGCCCCGTGCATGCGCTGACCGTGCTTGCTGCCCAGGAGCAGGGTGCCGCTCTCGGTCTCGATGGCGCTGATGACCATGTCCACCGGATCGCCGACTTTCAGGGTCAGGTTGCCGTCGGCGCCCGTCACTTCCTGCAGGTCGACGATGGCGTCGGACTTGATGCCCAGGTTCACATAGACATGCTCGCGGCCGATGGAGGCGACGGTGCCGTGGACCAGGTCGCCGACCTGCGGCGTGCTGGCGCTCGAACTGGCCGAGAAGGGCTTGGAAATCTTCGTGGTCTGTCATGATGGTCAGCAGGACCTTTGGTCCGACGAACAGCTCGGTTGCGACTGGTTCAAGGATACTACCCCGCGCCCGGCGCGATGGGGATCAGCGCCGACAGTGGTCGACAGAACAAGCCAGAGCTGCCTTCTGCGCGGCCTGCGACCGCGGGCTGTCAGTAGGCATAGAGACCGATCCCGGGGATCGACCGTCATCGATGGCTTGGATTCTCCCCACTGCACACGAAGGCATCCGCAATGCCCAGCGTGTTGAGCGCGATCCCGGAGTGCCCGCTCGTGCAGCGCCGCAACGTCAGACAACAACCCGCGACCGAGTCTTCTCGACGCATGCAAAGATAGAGGGGCGTTATTGACCGCCCTTGCACGTCTTGCTCTTTCTTGTGGTGAGGTATTGGCGAGCGCACGGGTGGCTGGCGGCCGCAGCGCGAGGTGTCGGAGTCGAGACCGACGATGCCTTCGAACTCACGGGACGGACGGGCATGCACTGCCGAGAGATCGATCAACCGCGGTCAGGAAGACCTCGGATCGTTGATTGCGCTGCCATGGATTCATGCGCGCCACGCGGGCGCCGCTATAGCGGTGGAAGGGCAACGCCGCCTGCCGGACGCAGGGCTTGATGTCTCACCATGACCTCGCAACAGACCCCCGATAAGCGACTGGAGATCGTCGAGTTCCTGAAGGGGTTCGCGATCTTTACGATCGTCGTCATGCACTACCTCATGCCCCTGTCACTGCCTGGTCCCGTTCGCACCGTGCTGCCGGCCGGCGGAGCGGGTGTTCACCTGTTCATCGTATTGTCGGGTTTCGGACTCTACCTCTCGCAGTTGAGGCGACCCTCGACCGCCGGACAGTTCCTTGGCCGGCGCTTTTCGCGCGTCTACCTCCCGTACCTGGCGACTGTCACTGCCATCGCAGCCGTTTCGGCCGTCACGCAGCTCTATGCCGGAAGCTGGTCCGCTTTTCTCGGACACGTGTTCCTGTTCAAGATGTTTGACGAGTCCATCGTTGGCAGCTACGGATACCACCTGTGGTTTCTGTCGACGATATTTCAGTTGTACCTTGCATTTCCCTTTCTCGTTAACGTCAAGTCTCGAGTCTCGGATGCC
Source organism: Planctomycetota bacterium (assembly GCA_025459125.1). Lineage (GTDB taxonomy): Bacteria > Planctomycetota > Phycisphaerae > Sedimentisphaerales > Anaerobacaceae > PLanc-01. The sequence continues at coordinate 2,749 of JALORE010000508.1, forward strand.
GTCTTTCTCGCGCTAGGGATCACCGTCAGCCTCGGCTGGATCCTGGTCGTTTATTGCTCGGGGCACGGCGAGACGCGAATCTGGAACAGCTTCTTTCTCGGTTACCTTTGGGAGTTCAATGCTGGAATGCTCTTGGCGCAGTACGCCATGGCGAAACCCTCCGCGGCTGACTCGATACCTTCGGTAGCGCTGATCGCGGCGGCGATCATTGGAGGTGCGTCATATGGAGCTCTCGCCACTGGGCTCGGGGGGCTGGGGAAGCTGATCAACGACTTTCCCGGGGTCATCGGGTACGGTGCCGTCGGCCTTCTGGCGTTTCGCTTCTCGCCCGGCCCAGTCCGGCGGTTCTTCGTCCTGACGGGACTCGCATCCTATCCTCTGTACCTTATCCATATGTTTGTATTCGATGTTGCGGCAACATTGGCGTCGGCGTACGGCGTCGCACTGGGGATCCCTCTGGTCGCATTGATTTTTGCTGCCGCATGGCTGTTTGCGCGTCTCCTGCAGCGACCTTTCGCCAAACTCGGCGCCAGAGCAACTGGCGCGTGAGATGGCGCCAAGGAGACACCCGCATGAATTTCAAGGTGCTGGCCATTACGCCGGCCATCCTGCTGGCCTGCCAGGCAGGCCATGCTGCTGACTTTGATCCCGCAGACTTCGTCATCGCGCACAACAGGTGGCGCGCTTATGCAGGCATAACAGAAAAGCTGAGCTATTCGGCGGCGCTGGCAATGACGGCGCAGTCGTGGGCTGACAACTTGAAAAGGACTCAGCACTGCCAGTTGCGGCACAGCAAACCGGATGGCAGGTATGGGGAGAATCTCTATTGGGCCGGGGCGGTGCAGTGGTCAAATGGCCACAGGGAGCTGCAAAAGGTGACACCGGCCCAGGTGGTGGACAGCTGGGGCAGCGAGCGAGCCTATTACGACCGCAAGAGGAACAGTTGCGCCCCGGGGAAAGTCTGCGGCCACTACACGCAGCTCGTCTGGCGCAGCACCGAAAGGGTCGGCTGTGCGATGGCCATCTGCGAGGACACCAAAGAGCAGGTCTGGGTCTGCCAGTACCAGCCCGCGGGAAACTGGGTGGGTCAAAGACCTTACTAGTGGACTGTAACGATTGAATCGGGAGTAATTCGACGCGATGTAGCCCGCGAGCCGATGCGGCTTCGAGCCGTGCTTGGTCCAGATGCGCGTTATCGTCATGTGCGATTTGTCGCTGTTGTGCTCCGACCGCTTGGGGATGCCCCGGACCGGGTTGGATGCCGCCCGACCCTTGCGGATGGCGAATTGAAGTGGAGGTCGGCAAGCTCGTTTAGGGTCCGCCGAGCGCCCTCGGTCCCGAGTGCCTCGACGCGCTCACGGTCGCCTTCGATGCGCTTGGCCCAGGCCGTGGCATC
>JALORE010000509.1 GCA_025459125.1 Planctomycetota bacterium
TCGAGGATGTGGATTCCCATATCGCCCATCGGCTTTGTGGTCAAGGGACCGCCGTCTGCACCCGACGAGAACGGAGTCTGTCCCTATGCTGCACACAGGACCACCGGCAATGAAGCTTCCCCGTCTCCCGCCGTTGTTCTCCCAGGCTGTCCGGCAACGAGCCAACGGGCTGGGCCGGCCTTTCCATCCCGAGGAGCGATAGAATGAAGCGGAAGAGCCTGCCTTTCTTAGCGGTCAACCTGGTGTGCTGGATAGCCGGGGTGAATGCGGTATCTGCCGAGACGTTGCGGGTCCGCCAGAACGAAGTGGCGGAGTGGCGTGCAAGGTCGAGTCGCACTTATGCCGATTCGTTCCAGGAAGTGACGCTGGACGCGCTGGTGACGCTCGGGGACGGCCGCGAGATGCGCGTGCCCGGATTCTGGGCTGGCCGGCATGAGTGGCGGTTCCGGTTCAGCTCGCCCACGACGGGCCGTTTCCTCTTCCGCACCGTTTGTTCGGACGCGAACAACGCCGGCCTCCACGAACGGCGGGGAGTCATCGAGGTCAGGCCCTACCGGGGAGGCAATCCCTTGCGGCAACACGGTCCGGTGCAGCGTAGCGCCAACGGGCGTTACTTCGCTCACGCGGACGGTACGCCGTTCTTTTGGCTGGCGGACTCGTGGTGGCATGCGATGTCATCGCGGCTGACCCAGGAGGGTTTCAAGACGCTCGTCGCAGACCGGCTCGCCAAAGGATTCACCGTGATTCAATTCGCGGTCGCGAATCCGTGCGACATCGCGCCCTTCGACGACCGCGGCGGCAACGCGGCCGGCCACGCTTGGACGAAGGACTTCGGCACCATCAACCCCGCCTATTGGGCTCTGACGGACCAGCGAATCGAGTATCTGGTTGAGCAGGGCTTGCTGCCCAGCATCGTGGGCACGTGGGGCTATTACCTGCGCTTCATGGGCGAGGAGAAGATGACGCGGCACTGGCGCTACGTGATGGCCCGGTATGGCGCGTATCCGGTGGCATGGATTCTCTGCGGCGAGTCCCGCCTGCCGTGGTATCCGCTCATTGGTCGGGGCGACGACGGCTACCAGCAGACCCTGCGCTGGACGGAGGTGGGCCGCGAAGTGGCCGGAGAGAATGTGTTCGGACGCCTTGTGGGCATTCATCCCGGGCCGCCGTTGTGGTTCCACGATGCGCCGTACGAGGCCTTGAGCGATTACTCGTTCATCGACGTCTACTATGGCATGGGCGGTCACGGCGGCGGGGAGGAATACGCCCAGCTGGCGCGGTGTCTCAAGACCATGGCCGCGTGGCGCGCCAAGAACCCCGGCAAGCTCTCCCTCATCGGCGAGCTTTGTTGGGAAGGCATGTATGGCGGCAACTGCGGGCCCTTCATGCAGCGCGTGCAATTCTGGGGCGCGGTGCTCAACGGTGCATCCGGCCACTGCTATGGCGCCGATTCCCTCTGGCAGATGAACTCGCGCCGGCGGCCGTTCGGCGAGTCAGCGTCCGGTTTCACCTGGGGCAATTGGCCCTGGGAAGAGGCGATGCACTGGCCCGGCTCCGCCCACGTGGGCGTCGGCAAACACATCCTCGAGCAGTTCGAGTGGTGGCGCTTCGAGCCCCACCCGGAATGGCTCTTGGCCACCGAAGAGAAGGATGGCCGGGGCCTCATCGCCGCCGCGGCCGGTATTCCCGGCGAGGTGCGGGTCTTCTATTTCGCCAAGAAGACGAAACAGAAGCTGTTGCAGCTTGAATCCGGCAGGCAATACCACGGCACGTTCATCAGCCCGCTGGATGGCCGAGAGTATCCGGCCGGCCCACCGCTGGAAGCCGACGCCGAGGGCTCGTGCGCCGTGCCGCGCGGGCCGATCAATCAGGACTGGGTCCTGGTGCTAAGGCCCCGCTGACGGAAGGAGGACCCCTATGAAACGAACGCTGCTGCCCCTCGTCACGTTGTTGGCCGGAGGTAGTTGGCTCCGTGCCGGGGATGACCTCGTCATAGCCGATTTCGAAGGCCCGGACTACGGTTTGTCGAAGACCACAGGGGAGGCATTCGGTCCCGGCCCGGCGCGCGGCACGTTGCCAGGCCAGATGCTCCTGGACGGGTTCAGGGGCAGAGGGCTCGTGAATTCGTTCTTCCGGGGCGACGGCAGCACCGGCACGCTCACGTCGCCGATGTTCAGAATCGAGCGCAAGTTCATCACCTTCTTCGTTGCGGGGGCGGTTATGCCCATGAAACGTGCCTGAACCTGGTCGTGGACGGCAAGATTGTCCGCACGGCGACCGGGCCGAATGTGGAGCCGGGCGGCAGCGAGCGGTTGTCGCCCACCGCCTGGGAGGTGGCCCAGGGCGATTGCGCGAAAATGGGCAATCTGGTATGACATGGCAAACCCGATGTGGTCTTCGTGAGGCGGCGTGTCTCACCCCATCGTGGTCCGAGAAGCTCCGCAGGGAGGTGTGTCATGCCAGCCAAGAAGTCTGTGGCGTTCGAGGAGCATTTTGCCGACGTGACGGATCCGCGGCGTCGCGAGGGTACGTATCCGTTGCTCAACATCCTGTTCATCGCGGTCTGCGCCGTGATTTGCGGTGCGGATGATTTCGTGGCGATTGCGGAGTTCGGTCGCTCCAAGCGGAAGTTCCTGGAGAAGTTTCTCGACCTGAGTGCCGGCATTCCCTC
>JALORE010000279.1 GCA_025459125.1 Planctomycetota bacterium
GTGGACAGACCTTTGCGGGAGTCATACCCGGACATGGTCACGGGCTTCTGGGGCGTGATCTCGATCCGCGCCGCGCCCGCCTTCAGTCCCGGCGCATCCGCAGCGGACGAGGGCGCGGCGCCGAGCAGAAGCACCAAGATCGGGAAACAACCAACGACGGCCATGCGTCTCCTCATCTCGCGGTCTCCCATCATAGATCATGCAGCATCCGAATCGCTTCGCGGATGACCAGATCCGCCGCCTGCGGGGCGTAAGGACTGGTCGTGACCTCGTAGCCCCCTTCCACGTGGTAGCCTTTCGGCGCCAGATACGACCCGGCGCCGTTGCAGTGCGTGATGACGAACGTCCGCTCGCAGGGCGATCCGGCCTTGATCGCCATACCGATCTCTGTGAGCACCTCGCCGCCCAGGCCGACAAAGGCGATGTCGCCCAATCGGGCCGCCGTGATGTTGAACGGGCGCGTGGCCGGCTTCTTCTCGGTCGAGCCCTTTTCCGGCGGTTTGGTCGGCAGTTGCAGCGTCACATAGTCCGTCGCGAGATTCCCGGCGGAACCGGTCTGGTTGATCGCCCGGTAGACGTGGACAACTTCCTCGCCCAGGAACGTCCCCAGCAGGACCGGCTCCGGCACCCAGCCGGGCTCCTCGTTGAACTTGGGCAGAACGCGAAACCACGGGTCGATATTGCCGGAAGCCCCCGCAAACACCGGGGCGACCGCTCCGGAACCCACGATCTTCTCGACGAACTGCGCGGCCAGACCCAGCACGTCGCCGCTGATGGTGTAATTGGCGGTCCCCAGGCAGGTTGCGTGCGTGGCGTAATCGAAGGCGACCGCCAGCGGCGTATCGTCCGCCTTGGCGATCTTCAGCACGAGGACTTCTTTGTCCGTCGTCCCGTAGGGATTGCGTCCCAGCACGATGGAGCTCTCGCCTTTCGGTGTGATCCGCAACTCCCGCCGATTCACGCCGATGGGGCAGGAGCCCGCCCCCACGCCCAGCTTCACCGGCTCCAGGCCGGCGAGCGACTGGCGCACGACGGCGACAATCTTGCCCTTGAGGGCCTCGGTATACTCGACGTTGTTGGCGTGGCCGCGATCGGTGCTGAGCGTCGGCGTCGGGGCCGAGTGCGTGTGGATGGCACTCAGGAACAGCTCGGAGGGCTGCAGCTTGCATTCGGCGATCACCGCCGCGCGGACGGCATCGGTCGCATCGTAGTACCCGATCAGGTCCGTCGAAACCAGGACGAGGCGTTTACCGCCCACCTCGAACGCGAGGGCTCGGGCCGACAGCGGATCATGGACGCCGGTAGACAGGCCCTTGCGTGAACCGTACCCGGACATGGTGACGGGCTTGTCCGGCGTGATGTCGACCCGGGCAACACCCGCCTTCAGCCCCGCGGCGCTGTCCGCCGGCGCGGGGGACGCGAGGACCAGAACGAAGACAATCGACAGAAGGCAGAGGATGGCGTGGCGTGCGTTCATTGGCGTTCTCCTTATTCTTGGCGTGGCTGCCGAGGTGGATTCTATCCGATGGGTGCCCGTGCATCAACCCCCTTACGGACGACACAGGGATTGCCTTTGCCGCCGGGATTCGGTAGCCTGAGGGAAGACCGACGTGAGCAGGTCGTCACTGTTGAAGGGGTGAACGGAAATGGTCGCGGACGTACGCAGATACCGCCTCGCGCTCTGGACCGCCATGGTGCTATCCCTGTGGGCAGGAGTAGTCCGTGCCCGGGGCGACGAGTCCTCCGCCGGCCAACTCGAGGCCTTGGTCCGGGCGGATTGGGCCGCCCAGGAGCGTCGGCACGGCCGGTCGCCTACGAACGCGGCCGCCATCACGGACGCCTGGCGGCGTGCCCAGGCCCTGCGGGAGGACCTGTCCCGTCTCCTGCGACAGCCGTCGTTCAAGACAGAGGCTTCCGCGCCGGCGACGCTGGGAGAGCAGGTGCGCCGGGTCGATCGACTGGATGAGGCGGGCCGCCTGGCTCTGTACCATCAGATTCGAGCGGTGACGCGCGAGATGGTTCTGGCCAATCCCCTGCTCGCCGGCAAACCCATCACCTTCATGAAACGCCGACGCTTCATCTGCCAGATGCTCCACGAATACCTCGGCTACTTCTATGACTACGGCGACATTGCCGGCGGTGGGGTCTACGTCCTGGAGCAGCCCGGGCGATCGCTGGCCGTGCGCGATCTGCTCGACGGCCGCCTGCCGAAAGGCAACTATACGACGCTGTCGCTCTCCTATGATGCCCGGACAGTTTACTTTGCGTTCGCCCAACGGGCCGAGGTCAAGCCGGACTACTACTCGCCGCAGCGACAGTGTTTTCACCTCTACGCGGTGGACGCCGATGGGACGAACCTGCGCCGGCTCACGGAGGGATGTAACGATGATTTCGACCCCTGCCCCCTGCCGGATGGGGGTCTGGCCTTCATGTCCACGCGGCGCGGCGGCTTCGGCCGTTGTCACAATCCCTGGGAACCGCTGCCCGCCTACACCCTGCACCGGATGGACGCCTCCGGCGCGAACGTGCGGATGCTGTCCTTCCACGAGACGAATGAATGGCACCCCTCGGTGCTCAACGATGGACGGATCGTCTACACGCGCTGGGACTACGTCGATCGCTCGGCCGCCAATTACCACGGGCTCTGGGTCAGCAACCCGGATGGGACGAATCCCGCCATCCTCTTCGGCAACTACACGCAGCGGATCAACGCCTGCTACCAGGCCAAGGCGATTCCCGCCTCCAACAAGGTTGCCTTCATCGCCGGGGCGCATCACGCCGACGTGGGCGGCTCGCTCGTGGTCGTCGATCCCGACAAGTACCGGCTGGACGCCACGACCTGCGAGGACCGTTTCGAGTCGGTCGAGGTGCTGACGCCGGAGGTCTGCTTCCCCGAGGGCGTCGGCTGGCCGAAGAGTTGGTTCCACAGCCCCTGGCCACTCTCGGAGAAGTACTTCCTGGTGTCGTTCAGCTTCGAGCCGCTGCCCGGCATGGGCTCCAAGGTCACCGCCGACCACTACACCGGCCTGTACTATTTCGACCGGTTCGGCAATATGGAGCTGCTGTATCGCGATCCGAATTTCTCCTGCATGTACCCGATCCCCCTGGCGCCGCGGCCCAAGCCCCCGGTCATCGCGCCGACCTGCGCCGAGACGGGCGATGAGGGCGAGTTTATCCTCACGGATGTTCGCAATGGCTTTCAGCCGTTGCCGCCCTCCCGTCCGATCCGGCACCTGCGGATTTTCCAGGTCCTGCCCAAGACCACGACCCACGTCGCCAACCAGCCGCGCCTCGGCTACGCCAACGCCGAAAGTGCCCGCATGATGCTGGGGACCGTGCCGGTCGAGGCGGACGGCTCCGCCTACTTCCGCGCCCCCGCGGGCAAGCCGCTCTACTTCCAGGCGGTGGACGAGGCGGGCCACGCCGTGCAGACCATGCGGAGCATCACCTACCTCCAGCCGAGCGAGCAGCGCAGTTGCCTCGGCTGCCACGAGCCTCCTGGCACGACCTCGCCACCGCATCGTGACTTCGCGGCCCTCCGCCGCCCTCCCTCCCGTATGGAGCCAGGACCGCAGGGAACGCAGCCCATGAGCTATCCGCTGCTGGTCCAACCAGTTCTCGACAGACATTGTGTCCGCTGCCACGATGGCGCCAACGGGGATGGGAAAGCCGCCCCCGTCCTGACGGCCGAACCGGTGAAGACCTTCACCCGCTCCTACGAAAGCCTGCGTCCCTACGTCCGCTGGTACGAATGGGGCGACAAATCGATCCGTGAGATCGGGACGCAACCGGGCCACATGGGCGCCGATGAGAGCCGGTTGCTCAAGGTTGTGAAGGACGCCACGCATGCGGCCCATGTCCAGCTACCGCCGGAAGACTACCTGCGGCTGTGCCTCTGGCTCGACGGCAACGCCCCCTTCTACGGCACCTACGACACCGAGGCCCAGCTCGCGCAACAGGCCGGCCGTATCGTACCCCCGCCCATGGTCCAATGACGCCGGCAGAGCCGGGCCACACCGTAGGGTGTGCTGTGCACACCATCTCCTGCAGGCGATCCCATGTGCCTGCTGTCGCAGTGAATCGTGCACACCCGACGTCTTTCGCAATCCCAGGTCTTCGCTGTCCCGGCGGAAGGTGTGCACAACACACCCTACGACGACTCCGTCCAGCCTGAAATCCGTGGTTCAACGGCCCTTGCATCCGAATGACGATTCGCTATGATGACACCAAACCGGCATCGACTCGTTACCTTTGAAGAGGAGCTACGATGAATCTGAATTTCAATTACTATATGCCGACGCGGATTTTGTTTGGGTGCGGGAAGCTCCAGGAACTGGGCACGACGCCGTTCCTGCCGGGTAAAAAGGCCCTGATCGTCATCGGCGCTTCCGGCGCGATGCGGAAGCACGGGTATCTCGACAAGGTCGTCGGTCATCTTAAGACCAATGGGGCCGAAGCCGTCGTGTACGACAAGATCCAGCCGAACCCGCTGGTCGAGCACGTCGAGCAAGGCGCCGAGGTTGCGAAGAAGAACAAGTGCGACTTCGTGATCGGCCTGGGCGGGGGCAGCACCATCGACTCCGCCAAGAGCATCGCGGTCATGGCGGTCAATCCCGGCAAGTACTGGGACTACATCAATGGCGGCAGCGGCGGCGGCAAGACGCCCGCCAAAGGTGCTTTGCCGATTGTCGCGATCCCGACGACCGCCGGCACCGGCACGGAGGCCGATCCGTGGACCGTCATCACCAAGACCGATACCAATGAGAAGATCGGCTGGGGCAACGCCTTCACGTTCCCGAAGCTGTCCATCGTCGATCCGGAGCTCATGGTGAGTGTGCCGCCCCAGCAGACGGCCTACACCGGCATGGACGCCTTCTTCCACTCCGTCGAATCCTACCTGGCAACCTGCAATCAGCCGACCAGCGACCACCTGGCCAGGCGGGCCTGTGCGAGTCCTTCTCCTGCTGCATCTCGCATCACTCGATGGAGCACGCGGTCAGCGCCTGCTTCCCCCAGGTCCCGCACGGGGCGGGTCTGACGATGCTCTCCGTCGCCTACTTCGGCTACCTGGCCGAGCGGAATCCGAACCGCTTCCCCGACCTGGCCCGCGCCATGGGTGAGCGCACCGAGGGGCTCTCCGAGGAAGACCAGGCGCTGGCCTTCATCACCGGCCTCAAGAAGCTCATCAAGAACGCCGGTCTCACCCAGCACCAGCTCAGCGGCTTCGGTATCCGGCGCACCGACCTGCGCCGGCTCGCGGAAAACGCCTTCCATACGATGGGCAAGCTCTTCGCGCTCACGCCGGTGAAGCTGACGGTCGACGACGCGACCGCGATTTATGAGCGGGCCTACGCCTAGACAACGCAACCGCCTGAATCCGCCGCGCAGGGCATACGCTGAACGTGGCACTGGCAGGCAAGGAATGCCGATCCATCCCCGAGCTGCGCTTGAGGGCGCTACCCGGGAACCCCGGGCCCGCGTCAGCTTGGGTCTCCGTCCCCGCTCCCCGGGGTGCGGCCGGAATATGGTGGCGATGAATGTGGCTCTTCACAGGGCGAGCGTGGGCTCCCAAACGCGATCCATCGCGTTTGGGGTCCCCGTCCCCGCTCGCCTTCTCGGGATGGCCAAATCGTTGGAACGGTCGTGCGAAGACGCACGACGGAGGGGGCGAACGGGGACGTTCGCCCTACGCGGAGGCGTGAATCCGCCACCGCATGCCGGCCGCACGTGTCCCCATTCACAGGTGGTTTGACCTTGCTTTTCTCTTCGGACGGGGCTACAATGGCTGTTGCATCGTGAGATATGGCCTCCCGGAGACCGGCGGGCAAGACCTGAGAACTGCCATCACAGGGACAGGATGCCAAGTGTGGGAGTGATGCCCTCGTTCCCTGGAATGCCGTGATTCGGGGCCTTGGGAAGGAGGTTGGCTGTGCGTAAGAGACTCCCTTCGTTGCGCTGTCTGGCACTCGCTGTGCTCTTGCTGGGCGTTGGGGCCGCACAGGCAGTGACGTACAACATCACGATCGCCGACGGCACGGACGATGCCGAGGAGCGCGTGGCGGACCATAGCGTGACCGTCGATAGCGACAGTCTGGATCTGCCCTACGCCGGCCAGGGCAGCCTGGCGGAGACCGAGCAGGTCGCCGGCCTGCGTTTCGCGGTGCCCATCCCCCGGGGCGCCAAGATCCTGCGGGCGTACCTGGAGCTGCAGGCGGCCGGGACAGAGATGAATCGGGACCCGGCCAACCTCATCATTGAAGGGCAACTGGCCCCGGATGCGCCGGCCTTCACCGCCGCCGCCGGCAACGTCACGAGCCGCGCGCCCTGGACCAAGGCGCAGGTCAAATGGGCTTTCCCCTCCTGGAGGAGCCTGGACGACCGGACGACGTCCGCGGACCTGGCGGCCCTCTTGCAGGAGATCACCGCCCAGGCCGGCTGGGCGGGCGGCAACGCCCTGGTGCTGGTCCTGCGCGCCGATAAGGGCAATCGCTCCCTGGGCCGGCGCTCCGTGGCCGCCTATGAGGGCAATCCGATCGCCACGGCCCTGCTGCACATCGAGGCATTCAACCCCGCCGCCTCGCAGCCCAGTCCGCCCAACGGGGCAACTGATGTCACGATGCCGGTATTCGAATGGACCCAGGGCGACTACGCCGTCGCGCACAACGTCTACATTGGGACCAGCCCGAACCTGACACAGGCCAATCTCGTGGCGCCGAAGCATCCCTCCACCACGTACGAGCTCACCGCGGGGCTGGAGCCCGGCGTCACCTACTACTGGCGCGTGGACGAGATCAACAAGGATGGCGTAACGGTCTATCCCGGCGAGGTCTGGCACTTCACCACCCGGGCCGTGGCCGTCCCGCCCGATCCGACGCTGGCCGGCTGGTGGAAACTCGACGACGGCCAGGGCCTGACGGCCGTCGATTCTTCCGACTGGGACCGCCAGGGCACGCTGCAAGGCAATCCGCGCTGGACGCAGGGCCAGCTCGGCGGCGCCCTATCGTTCGACGGACGCGACGACAACCTCGATTGCGGCAGCAGTATCGACCTCGGAACAGGGGACTGCGTCTCCGTCGCGGCATGGATCAGCGTGACCGAGACCTCGGGCGGCCGGCGGGTCGCGAGCAACGACGACGGCCGCACCGGCGGCTTCAGCCTCGGCATATCCGCGAGCAACAAGATCGAATTCCAGGTCCGCCTCGCGCCGGGCAACATCACAGCTTCCAACCGCAATTCCCCCGGCGGCGCGTGGCTGGAATGGGATACCTGGTATCACGTGGTCGGCGTCTACGAGAAGGGCAAGGGCCTGCGGACGTACCTCGACGGCCGGCTCGATCGCACGTTGACGACGGCCGAGGTGGCCGGGCTCTCCACCGGCCCGCTGATGATCGGACGGGAGGCCCACACCGCATCCAACTGGTGGGCGGGTCTGCTCGACGACGTCCGGGTCTACGCCAAGGCCCTGGAAGAGAACGAGATCCGCAAAATCATGCAGGGCGCCGGGTCCAAGGCGTGGAACCCGAAGCCCAAGCCGGACACGGAGATCGACAGCCGCCAGGCGGGAGCCCTGACCTGGTCCGCGGGCAGCAGCGCTGCGGCGCATGACGTGTACCTGGGCCCCAGCCGCGGCGCGGTGGGCGCGGCGGATACCACCTCGCCGCTGTACCTGGGCCGCCAGACGGGCACGAGCTACGCCCTGGCGGGTTTGCTCGATTTCGGCGGTCACTACTTCTGGCGGATCGACGAGGTCGATGCCGACGGCACCACCATCCACCCGGGCGAAATCTGGGCGTTCACTCTGCGCGACCCCGTGTGGGACGACTTCGAGAGTTACACGGACGACATGGGGCACCGGATTTTCGAGACCTGGCTCGACGGCTCGACCAACGACACCGGCGCCCGCGTGGGCCACTGGGAGGCGCCGTTCGCCGAGCAGACCATCGTCCACTCCGGCGCGCAAGCCCTGCCGCTGATCTACAACAACGCACAGCCGCCCTATTACAGCGAGACCCGCCGTGACTTCGCCAACGCCCAGGACTGGCTGGCCGGCCGGGCGAATGCGCTGACGCTGTGGTTCCGCGGCGATCCCGTGCCCCTGGTCGAAACGACGCGCGACAAGTTCAGCCTGACCGCCACCGGGACGGACATCTGGAACGCCTCCGACCAGTTCCGCCTTGCCTACCAGCGGCTCACCGGCGCCGGCACCTTCGCGGTGCGAGTCGAGAGCATCGTAAACACCGATCCCTGGGCCAAGGCCGGCGTGATGATCCGCGAGAACCTCGATCCGCGTTCCCGCTTCGCGGCGGTCTTCGCGACGCCGGAGAACGGCGTGCGCTTCCAGGCCCGCTACGGCACGGGCTACGGGGCCACCAGCGACACGCCTATCGCCACGGTCTCCCAAATGGCCATGCGAGTGCCCGTCTGGGTCAAGATCGAGAAGACGCGCACCGCCTTCAACGGCTACTATTCCACCGACGGCGTCTCCTGGACCTCGATGTCCTGGAACCCGCAGACGATCAACATGCCCACCACCGTCTATATCGGCCTGGCCGTGACCAGCCACGCCGCCGGGGCCTTTACAACCGCGACCTTCTCCCACCCGACCGCGACCGGCGACATCACCGGCGAGTGGCAGGCGGCCGACATCGGCATCGATCAGACGGACCCGCGGCCGCACCCCCTGTACGTGGCCGTGGAGGACAATTTCGGCCAGACCGCGGTGGTCACGCACCCCAATCCCGCCGCGACCAGTGTCCCGACGTGGACGGAATGGAAGATCCCGCTGAGTGCCTTCACCGGCGTGAACCTGACCCGGGTCCAGAAGATGTACATCGGCGTCGGCAATCGCACCGACCCCGGCCGCGACGGCGCCGGCCGGCTCTACCTCGATGACCTGTGCCTGACCAGTCCATAACTCACGGCGTGCCGCCGTCGCGGAGTGATACGTGTAGCCCAGCCGCCCCCGGCTGGGGAACCAACACTGGGAAAGCCAAGGACACAGCCGGGACGGCTGGGCAACATCTTCCGTTCTCCGCCTTCTGGTTGTCTGCACCTGGAGTCTGCCGTCCCTGACGGCCACGAGATCCGAGAAAACCAGGAACACCGTGCGCGGAAGAAGAAGAGACCGAGAAGAAGTTTGATGTTTGAAGTGTGAAGTCTGAAGTCATACCGATTACGACCGAGTTCCTCGTACGCCTGAATCAGGCTCTGGGTGGCAGCGGCAAGCGCAGCTTGCCGATGGTCCCTGCAAACACACGGATACCATCGGCAAGCTTCGAAGAAGGTTCGGGTCCCCACGTGCGATATTTCGCACTTGGGATGGGTACCCCAACGCGGTATTTCGCATTGGGGGCCCCGAGCCCTTCCCAAACGCGATGAATCGCGTTTGGGGTCCCGACTCCGCCTGCCACTGCCACCCACGTTGCGAAATTCTCAGGCGTATTCCGTATCAGAGGCGTCCGCGCCGCTTCAGACTGAACATCAAACATCAACCATCTTCCCCCAAAAGGGGTTCGGCCCATGAACCGTCTCCGGAGAAGGTCGGACGTAGACGCGACGTAGTCGAGATGCTGGACGGGCGGCGCGCCCGGGCGTTCATCCACGCCCCCTGAACCACCCTCTTGGGGGGGAGACGGGGACGGGGCAGTACCCGGGAAAGCCGGTTTTTGAACCAGGCCCATGCAAGGGCGAAGGATGATTCGCCTCTACCGCGGGATGCGACCACCCGCGGCACATTGCCGCGGAAGATCGTCAAAGCAAAACCTTGACGATCTTGACGATCTTCGCGTTTTTGGCGTGATTTCGGCCTTTTTGCGGGGGAAAGATCGTCAACTCGGGAACTTGACGATCTTCCCCGGAGGCCGGCGAAGACCGCACCGCGTGCCCGCCTTTCGACCGGCCGGGGGCGGCGTTCGGGCAACACCGGGGGTTTCCACCCTGCGTCCCGGCGCTGCCGCCTGCGACGTACAAGGTGGACTTGGGCAGAATGGATGAGGCGTGGCGGTGTGACCCCGATGAGAGCCAGATTGAACCAGAACGGATTCGGGGCCTGGTTCAAAACCGTTCCCTTTGTGGTCACAGCCACGGATGGGATGGGTGGCACCGGCAAAGGTTGCCCAAGGCGGCTTATTCCGTGGCATCGGCGTCCCGCCGATGCTGCATGGGCGAGACCCCCATGCCACGTAGGTCCGTTCCAGCCGCTCAGGCTGTTACCCAGAACTGAACCAGGCCTATAAAGGCTCGGAGAAACAAGGCCAGTTTCCCGGGCCCAGCCCACGCTGCACCACGGAGGCGCAGCCTCTCGTTATTTTGACCGTTGGCCGCGGTCAACCCCTGAAGTAGATATAGGCAATCGTGATCAGGCCCAGGACGACCAGCGTGAAGATCACGTCGGTCTTGGTCCAGCTCAGACGACTCATCCGGCGGTCCTCGGCCGTCAGGGTCGCGAAAGTCAGGCCCTTGATCTTCTCGTAGCTGGGCGGCGCGGTCACGTAGCTGACCACGATCATCACCACCGCACAGGTCAGGAAGATCAGCACGCTATAGTACTGGAAGTAGATATTGTTCACGATCCAGAGGAACGAGCCCTCGGCGTACTTGAAATCCGGGAAGACGCTCTTGAGCTTGATCGGCGTATCGACAGCCAGGCGGAACAGGCCCATCGCGAAACCCACGATCAGAGCTGCCAGGCAGCCCTTACCGTTGAGGCGCTTCAGGAAGACGCCCAGGAAGAAGACCACGAAGATCGGCGGGGCCAGGTAGGCCTGGACGCCCTGCAGATAGTCGTAGAGGCCCTTGCCACCCTGGATGACCGGGATCCACAGCAGGCCGATGACGACCATGACCGTCGTCGCCACCCGGCCAATCCAGACCAACTGGTGCTGGCTGGCGCCGGGGCGGAGCTTGTTGTAGAAGTCCATCGTGAAGAGGGTCGAGGAGGCGTTAAAGACGCCCGAGAGGGAGCTCATCAGAGCCGCCAGCAGACCCGCGACGACCACACCGCGGATGCCCGCCGGCAGGACCGTCGCCACCAGCATGGGGAAAGCCTTCTGGCACTCGTCGCGGGCGAGCTGGCCGTCGGCGGTGAAGAGGGCCTGCTGCATGGCCGGAACCTTACCGCTGGTCGCCAGGGCGAAGGCGATCATGCCGGGGATGATGAAGATGAAGACCGGCAGGAGCTTGAAGAAGGCGGCACAGATCGAGCCCCGGCGGGCCTGCCGCTCGTTCGGGGCACCCAGGACACGCTGGACGATGTACTGGTCCGTACACCAGTACCACAGGCCCACG
Source organism: Planctomycetota bacterium (assembly GCA_025459125.1). Classification (GTDB taxonomy): domain Bacteria; phylum Planctomycetota; class Phycisphaerae; order Sedimentisphaerales; family Anaerobacaceae; genus PLanc-01. The sequence continues at coordinate 11,287 of JALORE010000279.1, forward strand.
ATCGGGGCACAGAAGAGCATGCCCAGCCAGGGATAGTTGTCATTGAAGTACCAGGCCATCCGGCCCGGCTCGCGGACCGGAGCCCACGTGCCTTCGACGCCGGCGGGCACCAGGGGTTTCCAGAGGTTGAACATCTCCGAGCCGGCAATCCGGCGCAGCTCCTCCCAACCGCCCAGGGCCTGGAGACCGAAGATCGTCACCAGGGCCGAGCCACAGATCAGGATGATCGTCTGGAGGGCCTCGGTGTACGCCACCGCCCGCAGACCGCCCAGGACCGTGTACAGACCCGTGAACACAATCACCAGGATCGAACCGATCCAGAAGCTGTCCAAATGGAGCGGGCCGAGATCCAGGCGCAGCTCGGGAAGAAGGGCGCCGAAGACCACACCGCCGGCGAAGATGCCCACGGCGATCTTGGTCAGAATGTACGCCACCAGCGAGATCAGGGAGAGCACCCAGCGGCTGGACTCACTGAACCGCCGCTCCAGGAACTCCGGCATGGTGAACACGCGCGAGCGCATGTAGAACGGCACGAACACCCAGGCCAGCACCAGCAGGCACCATGCGTGCAGCTCGTAGTGCGCCATCGCCACGCCGTCGGTACAGCCCGAGCCTGCCAGGCCGACCAGGTGTTCCGAGCCGATGTTGCTGGCAAAGACACTCGCACCCACGATGAACCAGCCGAGGTTGCGGCCGGCAAGGAAGTAATCGTCGGTCGTGTCCTTGGCTTTGAGGATCACCCACCAGGCGAGGCCCAGGAGGATCGCGAAGTACGCGGCCAGCGCCAGCCAATCCGCCATCCCGAATACCCCCTGGCCCAGCATCAGTTGCATCGTCTGCATATGCATGTCCCCTGCAAAAGAGTCCTGGTATTCCCACCCGCGCGAGTCGGACTTGGTTGTGTGCCGAACGTTTCCCGCCGACGCCTACTTCGCGGAGAAGCGATAGACCGTCACCGTCTCGTACTTCTCGCCCGGCCGCAGGATGGTGGACGGGAAATTCGGCTGGTTCGGCGAGTCCGGGAAATGCTGCGTCTCCAGGCACAGGCCCCAGCGATGCTGGTACACGACGCCGCCCTTGCCGGTGATGGTGCCATCGAGGAAGTTGCCTGAATAGAACTGGACGCCGGGCTCCTGCGTGTAGACCTCCATGACCCGCCCGGTCGTCGGCTCGGAGAGCCGGGCCGCCAGGGTCATCTTCTTGCCGCCCTTGTCGAGCACCCAGTTGTGGTCGTAGCCGCCGCCGAACTTGAGTTGTTCGTAGTCCGCTGCGATCCGGGCCCCAATCGCCGTCGGCCTGGTGAAGTCCATCACCGTCCCGCGCACCCGCGGCATCTCGCCGGTCGGGATCAGTCCCTGATCGACCGGTGTGAACCGGTCGGCGTTGAGCATCAGCACGTGCGCCAGGATGTCCCGTTGCCCGCCGGTCAGATTCCAGTATCCATGGTGCGTCAGATTGACCGGCGTGGCCTTATCCGTCGTCGCTGCGTACTCGATCCGCAACTCATCGGCGTTCGTCAGCACGTACGTCACGGTTGCCTGGAGATTGCCGGGATAGCCTTCCTCGCCGTCTTTACTCAGATAGCTCAGCTTGATCCCGACCCCATCCGGCCGCCGGACCGGCTCATCGTCCCAGACCACCTTGTCAAAGCCCTTGATGCCTCCGTGCAGATGGTTCTCGCCATTGTTGATGGCGAGGGTGTACTCGGTTCCATCGACGGTGAATCGGCCCTTGCCGATCCGGTTCCCATACCGCCCCACAATGGCTCCGAAATAGGGACTCTTCTGGATGTAGGCATCCAGGTTATCGTACCCGAGGACCACGTCCGCCAGTGCCCCGTTCTTATCCGGCACCTCCAACGACACGACGATTGCCCCATACGTCATGACCGCCGCTTTCAGCCCATTGGCATTGGTCAGCCGGTAGATCCGCACCGGCTGCCCTTCCGGCGTCTTACCGAATGGTTCCACGTTGACTTCCATCTTTGACTGCGCCTCCTTCGGCCCCACGCCGCACTGCGTGCACCGGCACGAGGACAGCATGAGCCCCGTCGTCGCCACCATGAAGAAACCCGCTGCCTGCCATCTTGTCCTGTACATCGCCAACCTGCCTTTCTCTCCATCGAATTCGCCGCCGGCCCGCATCTCGGACCGGCCCCTGCGTATCGTGACACCGTCAGGCGTCTCTCCGGCTGCATCAAGCGGGGAGCACCACGCCCCTGGGTGGACCGTCACCGCGTACTCTTTCTCACTCGACGCCCGAAACCCGTTTTTATGTCCTTCCGGCGTAGTATGAACAAGACCATTTTGCGTTTTCTTCTAACCAACGTGCGAACGCTTTTCCAGAAAATTCATCCCCCCGGCCAAGATTCTTGCCCCTTGCCACGTCACGCCGCAGCGTGCAACATACGAGGTGACACGGTCAAATGAGTTTCGCCGTGCCACCCATGTCTCAAGGAGAATCTGCAGGATTCGTGGTGGGGGCCTGCCCGTCGCGTTGCCTTGGACAAGCCGGGACGGCCCCGTAAGTATGCCTCGGGTGAATCGCGGTTGTGTGCCGACGGACATTTCATGGCAAGGGAGACGGCGCCGTTTGCCGAATGGACCTCGGCGGAGTTCTCCGTTCAATGCCACGTGCTGCTGGATCGGGCCGTCCGCGAGGCAGACGGCGACCAGACGATTGCGCGCCGCGTGGCGTGCCCAA
>JALORE010000280.1 GCA_025459125.1 Planctomycetota bacterium
GGCTTGGGTAATGAAATACGGCTTAGCAGCCACTTCTCTCTGCCTGTGGCCGATCGGTCCCCCGGGTCATCCCGGCCCCGGTCCGCCGAGGGCACAGCAACCGAGAAGTACTCATATGACGGAATGCTTCCACGCCGACGTCCATTCCACAGGCGCTCAGACCCACAGGTGCCAGGAATCTGTGGTCCACGCTTTCCGGGTCGTTTCGACGCGCTGGGATCCAGAGGTCCACGAAATTCTAGGTCGCGGGCAATACGGATGGGGCCCGCAATCGCGATAACCGGTTGACGAGCCGTACCATCATGAAGACTGTGAACGCCACGATGAGAAAGTCAGCCACTGTGCTGAGAAACATGCCGTAGCGGATGGCCACCGGCTCCGTGGGTGCGCCGGTGGGGGACATGCCGGCGGCCTAAGGACCAACTTCAGGTTCTTGAAATCATCACCGCCCAAAAGGATGCCGATGGGCGGCATGATGATATCGTTGACCTGTGAAGTCACAATCTTGTTGAAGGCAGCTCCGATAATAATGCCGACCGCGATGTCCAACGCGTTGCCTTTGCCGGCGAACTCCTTGAACTCCTTCAGCAAACCCACTGTTTCTCTCCTGTAACAAAGCGTCTCCACGTCTTTCGGTCTGGCCACGATGGTAAAGCCGGATGACGATGGCACGGAACCACCGGTTCTCTTACACGGCCATCTTTTGCAGCATGAGTTGAAGGCGTCGGGTATACTCCGTACTTCTCCCCTCAGGCCGAGTACCCTACGATACGCTTTGCCGTATGTCAGATCGGTTGTAGCGATTCCAACCGAGAGCAATAGTAGGGCGGGGTGACGCACCTGTCTACAGAAATATATGGAAAAATGTGTATCAGAGCATTCTCTCTCTCTTTCCCCGAGCCGAAGGCCAACGACAACGACACACGGGGTTCTGTCCATCCCTCCATTGACCTCATACACAGCCTCGGCGTTCTCCGAGCGACAGGGAATACGCCCACAAACTTAAGATTCTGACGTCTCCAGTCTCTGCGCCGGAACTGTCTGCTCGTCGACTCATCACCTGCCATGGCGTCTCAACACCGGCAGCCGTGAGAACACGTCGATGCTCCAACGCCGAGACCACGCTGTGGACCGTGACTGACATGAACTTGGGAGACCCTGAGTTTCATGCGTGGAACCTGCTTCGCACGCCTGCTCCGGCTCGCCGTCCACGTCGCAGACGAGCAGCCGGAAGTCCGGAATCTCGTAGGGCTCGCGGAACGTGCCGCGCCGGCTGCCGGCGCCGGCGAAGAACGAGATGGTCCGGGTGATCCCCGCGGGGCTGCCGCCCTCGCCGGCATAAAGAATGCCGAGATCGCCGCTCGGCTGGCTGGGCGTGGTCGCCTTGTAGTCGGGAATGAAGGCACGGGCGGTCTTGGCGGTCGTGCCGGTCGCGAATTCGGTGCCCGGTCGCATGGTAGCGGTGATGCGGGCGTCGATTGTCGTCCCCGTGCACGTCCCCACGTTCAGGAAATCCATGATCAAACCGCAGGTATAACCCGGGCCCAGCTCACGGTCCATGCTCGTGACACTCGTGGCAGGGGCAAAGGTGTCGAAACGCAACGGGACGGGCTGGGCCCACCCGCGCGGCGGCACCACCAGCACAGCTCACAGAAACGCCGCGCTCAGCCAGCCGCGGGTGCCGCAGTCCGCCGTCCCGTTTCGGCCGGTTCGCGTCCTGAGTACGTTCCGGTCTGGTGACATGACTCCTCCTCTTGGTTCTTTGTCCCCCCCGGTTAACCACAATCTCTCCAACGCTGAACTTCGGGGTGACACGCGGCACCGGCTCGGCGACCGGACCCGACCGCCACGAGGTCCGGTGCGCGGGCCCGGGTGCGCGCACCGGACCCTCTGGGCCCCGGCCCGCCGTGATTGGGGTGATCCACTTGCTGCCCGGGATCGCATCCTCCAGCTATCTACGGAAGCACTCCCGGTTCAACATCAGCCCGTCACTCCGTAGGCGCTATAGTATACCATACCGCCTGCCCCTTGCCTTGTCAAGCGGATCTGGCGCAAATGCGGCAAGAAGCCTCCGGATCATGCCCGGCGGGCAGAGCCGCTGCCGGGCAGGAAAGGAGCAAGCCGCGCTGCTCCGCGCCACAAGATGGCATGAGTAACAACGACCCCCGCCTCGCGCCGAAACCAGGGTGGGCGAGCCTTGGAGTTCCTGAATTGCGGTTCCAGAAAGACCGGAAAAACAGGCTCTGCTGACATTCCTCTTGACATCCCGATACCCTGAAGGTACGATAATATAATGCTTCGATAGAACCGCAACTCGGTGCGGGTGGTCCCATACCGGAGGAGCGGCCTGGTGATGGTGGAGAAAGGGGTAGGGTCATGAGAACGCTGCTGTTTGTTTCACTGCTCACGATGTGCGCGGCCGGAGTTGCGAGCGCCGAGACGACGGTGTGGACCGTAACGAATAAGAACATGGACGACCCCCAATACTATGCCTGGAACCTGCTTTACACGCTGGACCCGGACGAGACCATCACCGGTGCGGTGCTGACGTTCGATGACCTCAAGGACTATACGCACGAATCCAACGACAGACTCTACATCCATCTGTTGAACAACCATGTCAATGCACTGGATGGTTGGATCACGAAGTCGGATAGCGTAACCGGAGACCAGTTTGCGGGTGACCTTATCAACAAGCCCCTGATTGATGCGTACGACCCGATTAACTCGACCGCCGTCGATTTGTCCTACGACCTGATCACCCTGGGTCTGGGTGATGACTTATACGACTTCATCCTCAACAATGGCGAGTTTGCCTTTGGTTTCGATACGGACTGCAACTGGAATGTGAAGAAGATCGAGTTCACCCTGACGACCGAGATCGAGACCACCAACGTTCCCGTCCCCGGTGCCGTTCTGCTGGGTCTGCTGGGCCTGGGCGCCGCGGGGATGAGACTGCGTCAGCGTGCGTGACGTACGCGCGAGCGCGATCAGGGACCGGCATCGCACCGGCATATCTACGCCGGCAGAAATCGGAAACCGCAGCGTTTCCGGTCTGGTGCTTCGAGTTTCGATTCCGCCCGATGGCGTCGAAATAGCCGCACGGATCTGCTCAGGGTTTGGTCCACTTGAGCTTTGCGATGCGGATGCCGTCCAGGGCGCCTTCGTTTAGGGCGGCGAGGTAATACTCGCCTTCGTGCCGGATGATTTCCGGGGCCGCGACCGGGAGCGTGCCGACGAGATAACGGTCGTCCTGGTTGATGCCGAACATGGCGGGGTCGGTCGAGTGATACACGCTGGTCTGGGCGGGGCCACGCTGGCGGATGTCGCCTTTCTGGGGGCTGCCGTAGTTCTGGGTGCGGAAGAGATAGAAGCTGTCGTCGGCCCGCTTCACGACGTGCGGACATTCCGAAGACCAGGGGCCGGTCGTCGCCCGGCCGCCAAAGGCGACGACTGTGGAGTCGGTCCAGGTCTGGAAGTCCGAGGTGGTACGGAGGCAGTCCATGCCCTGGCTGTTCGGGTGACACGTGTAGTAAGCGTACCACTTGCCCGCGTGCGACAGGAGCATGATGTCCCGCGTGTTGACGGTGGGGCCTTCGCTGAACATGCCGGTCTTGCCGTGCGGCTGCACGACGCGGGTGAAGGTCTTGCCGTCGGTGCTGGTGGCGTGGCAAATGTTGACCCAGTCACCGTAGAACAAATGATATATGCCGCCGGTCTGGATGACGTGGGGGGCCTGGAGGCCGCCGGGCGTTTCGCCAAGCGCGGGGTCCGCTTCCAGCGCGATGCCCATCGGCTGCCAGTTCGGATCGGTGAGGCGCCGGCCTTCCCAGCGATGAAGAAACCGCGTCTTGCCGCCCGGGCCCCCGGCGGTGGTGCCGCGAATACAGGACCAGAGCTGCCAGGTGCCGTCGGCTGCCTGCCAGACGGCGAAATCGACCGGCTCCTGCTTGGGTGTGGCGTACTTATGGTCCATCGGATTGCCGGCGACCGGCCACCAGGGGCCGTCGATCTGGGGGACCGGCGCGGTTGGGGGACCGGCCGCGGCAGGGCCCAGGAGTGAGAGAATCAGCAGAAGCGCCACAACGTGCCGCCAGGGGCCTGCGCATTTGAAATCTCGGATTTCGGATTTCGGATTCGTGTCAGGCGGCGTTCTCAATCCGTAGGCCACCATCCGCCATCCACAATCCATAGCACCGGCTCCGGTCGGTTTCGAACAGGTTTCAGCCATCATTCTGTCCTCCAAGAAAGCCATGAGGACCATTGTAGCCGAAAGAAACGAAAGAAGGCGCGAAATGTAGCCCGGCGACCACACTCTTGCACTTCCCTGCGCGGGCGGAGAGAATGCGGCACAACGGCTGGGCTTTGGCCCCACGGCGTGATGCAGGACCCGCGAGATCTTTGATCTTCGCCTTCGGTGTGGTGTTGGGGTCTTGTGACAATCCGGCACGCACCGACGTCCTCATCGCTGTGGTGCCCGATGTTGGCTGTCAAGGGAGAGCGCGAATGGTCACGGCGTTTCATCTCGGTTTGCTCGTGCCGCTGCTGGCGGCCGGTTCGCAGGCCGACCCGGGTCCCTATATCCACCTCGACCGGCTCTCGCCCCGCGTTGCGCTGGTCTGCTGGCCGGGCCTCGACCGCCGGTGCAACCTCACGGTGATCGCCTCCCAGAAGGGCCTGGTCATCATCGACACGGAAGCCTCGCCGCGACTGATGGCCCCGATCAAAAAGAAGATCGAGCAGACGTTCCACCGCACCGATTGGACCTACGTCATCAACACGCACGCCCATGACAACCACGCCAGCGGCAACGTCCTGTTCCCCGGCGCGGTGATCGTCGGGCACGAGAACTTGGTCCAGGACATGCAGTGGCTGATTCGCCGCCGGACCGACCCGGATCGCAAACGGCGGGAGGTGGACCGTTACCACACGATCCTGCGCGACCTGCGGGCGGCTTTGCCCCGGTACGCTGCCAATCCCCCGTACGCCCGGCTGATCCGGAGCGACCTCATCTTCTACGACCTCTTCGTGCAGGACCTCCAGCAGGGCTACGAGGTCGTCCCGCCCGCCCTCACCTTCTCCGATAAGCACACGCTGGATTTGGGCGACCTCACCCTGGAGTTGATCTTCTTTGGCAAAGGCCACAGCGCCTCCGATATCCTGATCTACGTTCCCCAGGAGCGGCTCCTCGTCAGCGGCGCCATCGCCTACCAGCGGTACCGCGTCCCCGAAATCGGCGAAGAGTCGCATCTGGAGGACGTCCACCGGTTCCTGGCCGTGCTGGACCGTCTCCTGGCCGACGAGGTGAAGATCGAGCACGTGATCCCGGGTCACAGCGTCCCGCTGCCCCGCGCCGTCCTGCCGCCGATCCGCGACTACTACCAGCGGATGCTCAAAGAAGTGGCCGCCGCACGCCAACAAGGTCTTACCCTGGACGAGACGACCAAGCTCCTGACCCTTCGCGCCAAGTTCCCCGCCTTCCGCGACCCACCGCCCCACACGTACGGCTGGGACCACCAGGAACGCAACGTGAGGAACCTCTGGCGGATTCTGGCCGAGGACCAGCCCGCCCCCCAACCCGCGCCCGCGCAGCCCTGAAACCCCGCCGTCATCGTTGTGCCCGGCATATGCGCCCTGTGATGCGAAAGGGGAACGGCAGATACCGGACTGCGCACGGGGAACGGGCGGCTGACTACTGTCCCGCACCCGGCAGCTTCTTTTATGACACGGATTCACGCGGATGGACGCGGATTTCGCAAGCTGGCCCCCACACTCCTTCGCCCAGAGACCACCGGCATCCGACCGGTCCCCGAATCCGAGATTGGCTATGTTTCGTTCACCCTGACACGACGCGGTCTGTCCTATTGGCGTCTCTGGTTGTCTGCTATTTCAGCTCGATGGAGCCACTGCCGCTTTCAAGATCCAGCGAGCCGGCTCCTTCCCCGATACGACCGGTCACGCTCTTCTTACTGATCGCGCCGGTCAGGGTAACCGGTAACGCGGTGTGGACCGAGCCGTGACTGGTCGACAGGCGGACTTCCCCGGCGAATTGGGGCGGGGCTTGGAAAACGATGCTGCCGTAACTGGCCTTGGCGGTGGCTTTCAGGTCCGGGGGGCAGGATGCGGAGCACACGATGCCGATGCTGCCGCTGCCCGACTGGGCCAGGAGGTTGGCGGTCGTGACTTGGCGGGCCTCGACCCGGCCATACGACGTGTGGAGATCGATGGTATCGGCCTGGGTGTCGGCGAGTGTCACGCCGCCCGTGTTGGAGTGGAGTTTGAGAGCATTGCCCTTGAAGCCGGTGCAATTGACGGAGCCGTAGGAGGTCTGCGCGACGCAGTGGGCGAAGGGCGTGTTGGTAAGCGTGATCGAGCCGCTGCTCGATTTGAGGTCGAGCTCGGGGCCCCCAGAGTCGCGGCAGATGATCGAGCCATAGGAGGTCAGGATCTTGGCGGAGCCTTTCAGATCGGCAACCGTGATGGAGCCGCTGCTGCTGCGCAGCAGGGTCGCGGGGCCGGCAATGCTCCGGCAGGTGATGGAGCCATAGGAGGTGTCGAGATCGAGAGAGCCGCCGATGGTCTGGGCCTCGATCGAGCCGCTGGAGGTTTTGCCTTTGACCGCACCGTTCATGTTGGCAATGTCGAGGCTGCCGTAATGACTGAGGGCCAGGACACTCATCCGGCGGGGGACGGTGATCGTGTAGCTGACGCTGATGGATCGGTTGTTCGTCAGGTCCGGCGTGTCCGCGCGGATCTTCAGTGTCTCGGCGTCGGTGTCCGACCGGATTTCCACCTGTTCGGCCAGGTCCTGGGCTTCCGCCTCGGTCAGTGCCCGGGCGACGATCAGGGCGGTGATGCTGGCCTCGTTGCCGTCGGTGCCGGTGACCTTGATGGACCCGGAGGAGGTGTCGACGTCGAGGTTGGTGGCCGTGATGGCCGCGAGCTCGCGGCTGACGGTACGCTCGTACTTGGCTTGATTGCTGCTCCCGAGCTGGATGTTGCAGCCCGAGAACGTGGCGAACGGGAGGACCGAGATGCCGAACACCGCGTGGAACCACAGGTAACACGATTTCATGGCTGTTTCTCCTTTCTCCTTTCCTTCGCGGGCACGTTATCCGGCCTGAATCGACCCTATATGTACGGTCCGGACCGGCCCGTGTCAATGCCGGGCACAGGGCTGGCCGGACGGCACAGAACCTCTCTCTGCCCGCGGTGCGGCCGCTACCCGTTTAGTCGTTGGGCAGGCGGGATGATTGCCGCCCTGCGGCGGCCGCTGAGAGAGATGGTTCGCGAGATTGCGTCTTTGGATGTTTGACGGGCCGGCCGCGGGCGGCTATACTGCGCCGCAATCGCGTGTTCGCGGCCGGCGTGTTCGCAGCGAGTGGCAGGGCGTCTGTTCCTGATACCCGTGCGGGTACGCCGCCAACCGGTGCGGCACGAACGGAGTGAAGTCCCCATCGGAGTGGACGAATCATGATCGCCGGATTGACTCTTGCTGACGTTGTTCGCCCGTCGGAGCGATGGTTGGCCCGCCTGTATGATGCGGCTCTCATCCTGGGGGGCTCTGTCGCTATCGCCGTGGGCGCTCAGATGGCCATAGGGTATCCTGTGCCGGTCACGGGACAGACGTTCGCGGTCTTGATCGTCGCGGCGTTGCTGGGCTCCCGCCGCGGCGTCTTGTGCGTCTTGGCCTATCTGGCCGAGGGACTACTCGGCCTGCCGGTCTTCGCCCAGGGGAAGGGAGGCTTGGCCTGCTTTATGGGACCGACGGGCGGGTACCTGGTCGGCTTTGCTCTTGCGGCGTTCGTTGTAGGTGCTTTGTCGGAAAGGACTTGGGATCGGCGAGTCCCCACCACCGTGGCCGCGATGGTCCTGGGCAATCTCGTGATCTATGCCTGCGGCTTGGCTTGGCTGCTGTGCCTGTCCCGCTTCTTCGACATACCCCTGAAGGGGGGTTTGTTGGCCGTCGGTCTGTACCCGTTCTTGATCGGCGACACTCTGAAGATCATCCTCGCGGCCATTCTGCTTCCCGGCGGTTGGGGGATCATCCGATTTTTTAGACTTGATGCCGCTGCGGAGATGCGGTAAACTGTCCGTGCTATCGATCCAGAAGAATCACTGGGGAATAGTGTAACGGTAGCACAAATGACTCTGGATCATTTAGTCAAGGTTCGAATCCTTGTTCCCCAGTTTCTCCCCCTCCCGTCTTACCCGGCGTGCTGATGGACGCCGGAGCGAAAGGGAACCGGTACATGATCGAGATCGTGCATGTGGGATTGGGTCCTCTGGGCCAGGAAATGGTCCGGTCCGCCGTGGAGCGGGAGAGCTTTCGTATTGTGGGGGCGGTGGATATCGATCCCGCCAAGGCGGGCAAGGACCTCGGCGAGCTCTGCGGAGTCGGGGCCCTCGGCGTTCCTGTTTCCGGCAGCCTGGAGGAGGCGATACGAGGTAAATCGCCGCGTGTGGCCGTGGTCACGACCGTCAGCAGCCTGGCGGCCTTGGAACCGCAACTGGCCACCCTCGCGCGGGCCGGGCTCCCGGTGGTTTCCACGTGCGAGGAGCTGTTCTTTCCGTGGCGAAGGCAGCCGCAGCTTGCCCACAGGATCGACCGGACTTGTCGCGACCACGGCATTGCCTGCGTCGGCACGGGCGTGAACCCGGGCTTCCTGATGGACTATCTTCCCGCCGTCCTGACCGGTCTGGGTCAGAAGGTTACGGGCGTGCGGGTATGGCGCATCCAGGACGCGTCTGTTCGCCGGGTCCCATTCCAGCAGAAGATCGGCGCCGGGCTGACCACCAGGGAGTTCGAAGCCAGGGTCAAAGCCGGCACCCTGCGGCATGTGGGCCTGCCGGAATCGGTGGACTTCATTGCCGCCCGGCTCGGCTGGGAACTCGACCAGACCACCGAGAGCATCGAGCCGGTTATGGCGGACCAGGAGGTCAAGTCGGGCTATAAACCAATTGCCCAAGGGATGGTCCGCGGCGTCTATCAAGTCGGGCGGGGTTTCAAGGCTGGCGAGGAGCTCATCACCCTGACGTTCCGCGCCGCCGTGGGCGAGCCGGAGTCTTACGAGGAGATCCGGATCGAGGGCGAGCCGGCGTTCCGCTCATGCATCGCCGGCGGC
>JALORE010000044.1 GCA_025459125.1 Planctomycetota bacterium
AAATGCTTCGCCCTCTCGCCGCTGGTGGTCAAGGTCAGCGCGGGGTTCCATGACGAGCAGAAACGGGTCCTCCTGGTTACGAGCGACGGCGTCAAGGCCGAGGATCTGCTGCCGAAGAGCTATCTGTACGCGCTGGCGGTCGCGGCCCAGGATGGCAAATACGAGCGGGCCTCCTGGAATCTCGGGGGCCGGGTGGATTTCTCTTTTTACACCCCCGCCATCGGGGACGAGGTCGCCCAGGCGGCGGTGGACCGGGCCCTGATCCTGTTCGACGCGGTGCAACCGCCGGCGGGCGAAATGCCCGTCGTGCTGGGACCGGGCATCACGGGCATCCTCCTGCATGAGGCCATCGGTCATGGCATGGAGGCGGACTTCAACCGCAAAGGCATCTCCACGTACGCGACCATGATCGGCAAGCAGGTGGCCGAGCCCTTCGTGACCATTCTCGACGACGGCACGAAGGAGGGACTCGCCGGCTCCCTCAACGTCGATGACGAGGGTATTCCGGGTCAGAAGACGGTCCTCGTCGAGAACGGCATCCTCCGCAGTTACATGCACGATCGGATCTCGGCCCGGCACTACCAGGTAAAGCCGACCGGCAACGGACGACGGCAAAGCTACGAGCACTACGTGGTGCCCCGCATGCGGAACACCTACATGCTCGGCGGACCCGCAACACCCGAAGATGTCATCAAGGGCGCCGACAAAGGCATCTACGTGCAGGACGTGAGCAACGGACAGGTCAAGATCGGTGAAGGCGACTTCGCGTTCTACGTGGCCCGAGGCCGTATGATCGAAGGCGGCAAGCTGACGGCGCCGATCAAGGACATCAACATCATGGGCAATGGTCCCAAGATGCTGCGCAACATCACGATGGTGGCCAATGACCTGGAGATGTCCCGCGGCGGCGCCGGCTTCTGTGGCAAGGATGGGCAGGCGGTTCCCGTGGGCTTTGGCCTGCCGACCTGCCTGGTGAAATCCATGACCGTAGGCGGTCTGAAGGCTTGAGCGGGAGAGACGGAGCTATGAATCAGGAAATGCACGAGCTGGCCCAGTGGTCGCTCCGGACGGTGAAAGACGCCGGAGCGGATGATTGTCGCGTGAGCATCCGCAGCGAGCGTTTCGTCGAGATCACATACCGCCAGCGCAAGCCGGAGAATATCAAGGAGGCTTCCCAGCGGGGCCTGGAAGTCGACATCTACGCGCAGGGCCGGTATTCCAGCCAGAGCACCTCGGACCTGCGCAAGGACGCCCTCCGAGACTTCCTTTCCGGGGCGGTGACTGCGACCAAGCTGCTGGCGGAGGATCCCTATCGCACCCTGCCCGACCCCAAGTACTACGAGGGTCGTGCCCAGCTCGACCTGGGTATCCGCGATGCGGGCTACGAGACCTTCTCGCCCAATGACCGGCACGCGCTGGTCAAAGCCGTCGAGGAGGCCTGCCTGGACAAAGGCGGGCCGAAGGTCATCTCCGTCATGGCGGGCCAGTACGACAGCCGTTCGGAAGCAGTCGTCCTGACCAGCAATGGTTTTGAAGGCTACCGCGAGTCCACGATCTTCGGGGCCGGGGCCGAGGTGACCTTGCAGGATGAAGGCGACCGCCGGCCCAACGGCTCTTACTCCGCCGTGAGCGTCAAGCGGAGCGCCCTGCCCGCTCCCCACGAGATCGGGTCCCTGGCGGCCACGCGCACCCTGGAGATGCTTGGAGCCAGGAAGATCAAGACCGAGACCCTGCCCATCATCATCGAGAACCAGAATGTCCCGCGGGTCCTGGGCGGTTTGCTGTCCGCCATGTCCGGCCGGAGCATCCAGCAGAAACAGTCGTTCCTCGCCGACAAGAAAGGTCAGAAGATCGCCAGCGAGCGTCTCACAGTGATTGACGATCCCCTGCTCGTCGGCGGCCTGGGCAGCCGGCTCTTCGACGGCGACGGCTTCGCCGCCCGCAAGCGAACCCTCATCGAGTCCGGTATCCTGAAGGACTTCTTCGTGGATTGGTACTACAGTCGCAAACTGGGCTGGGAGCCGACGACGGGAGGCTCCTCGAACCTGGTCATCCCGCCGGGAACGCGCTCGGTGGCCCACATCATGAAGGACCTCGGTCGCGGCATTCTGATCACCGGCTTCATCGGCGGCAACTCCAACTCGACCACCGGCGACTCCTCGGTCGGCATCATTGGCCGGCTCTTCGAAAAAGGCGAGCCGGTCCAGGCCATCGCCGAGATGAACATCGCCGGCAATCACCTGGAGTTCTGGAAGAAACTTGCGGAAGTGGCCAACGACCCCTGGCCCTACTCGTCCGTGCGCACGCCGAGTCTGGTCTTCACCGACGTGGTCGTCTCGGGGGTCTGAAAGCAGACCGAATACGGGCATGGCGTCGTCGAATTCTCTGTATCAGGCTGCCAATGCGGCCGTGACGGCCCGTGCGAGAATCCGCGCCGCGGAGCATTGGGTATCGTCGAACGCCGGGTCGTAGATCGTTATGTCCAGCCCGATCGCGAAGAGGAACGTAAGGCGGAACAGGCACACGGCCGGCCTCTGGGACGTCAGGCAGTCCCTCGAGAAGGCCAGCCTCGCGCAGTGCGACGGGGAGCCCCTCGACCCCCGTGGGCCGGAGACCCAGGACCGACGGCGCCTCGATAATGGAGCACCCCTTCCCTCGGATATCCCCCAGAAGAGGGGCCAAGCAGAACCCGCGTAGAGGAGAACACAGGTGAGCATGGCCTGATGAAGAGGAAGACTTGCATGGTTCGCTCCCTTCGCAGGCCGAACAGTGGGCCCGGCAGATCGATGGCAAAGTCAGCGCCAGGGCACATCATGCAGGACACGAGTCTTCTCCGCAAGGTTGAAGATCTGGCGGGCGTTGCCGTGCATGATGGGGTCGATCAAGTCCAGCGCGTCCGACAGGGTCAGCCAGCCTTCTTCGACCAGCCGGCTCAGGGCCAGGGCGATGCCACGGCGGGTCATCACGGCGTGGCCGAGGACGGGCTCCACCGACGCGTAATCGCCGCCGAAGGTCAGAATCTTGGTGGCCGGGACCGTGACCAGGGCCTTCTTCAGAAAGTCCGTGGCCGCGACGGGGTTCATGATCCACGACCAGCACATGTCGAGACAGGCATTCGTGTAGTGCTTGGCGACCGCGAGCAATTCTTCGTAATACGGGTAGCAGATGTGCATGAAGACGAAGCGGGTATCCGGGGCCTGGCGACAAAGCTCCGCGGCGGAGCCTGCGTTGTGGAGGAGCCGCTCGAGCGGCATGCGGTTCTGGCCGGCGTAGTAGCCCGTGTGCAGCTTGACCGGCAGCTTGTGCGCGGTCGCTTGCTTGACGGCGTACCAGAAGAGGTGGTCCTCCAGCGTTTTGCGCTCGGTGGTCGTCAGCGACTCGTTGGCACAGCGTTTCTTGAAGATGCCCTCAGCCTTCTCAGCGGGGACCTCCTCGTAATCGATATCCCGGCTGTAGGCGTTCTGCGATTTGACGGCCACGGCGTACTTGCCGTACTTGTCGAACCACCAGTCGATGACCCGGTGCCAGTCGCTCAGGGAACGGACCTCGATGCCGGTGGGCTGGCCGAAGCCCTGGAAATCCGGGCCGCTGAACATGCCGACGATGCTGAGGTCCTGCATCAAGAAGGTGGGCATCTCCGATTCGCCGAACGGGCGACTGAGACAGTTCACCTGGCACGACTCGATCTTCGCGCGGTCGCACAGGATCTGTCGGTAGAAGCCCGGCTGTCGTGTCTTCTCGTAGGCCGCTTGCACCGCTCTCACGGTCGCGGCGGACAGATCGTCCACTTCGTAGAGCTGCTGCAGGGCAATGCGCACGGCCTGGCCGTAACCGGTATTCTTGACAGCCGGCCAATACGGCGCGAGGTACCGCCATTTGTCCGCCGGGTCCGTCCCTTTCGAGAAGAACTTGTCATAAGCATCCTTGGGCATGCCTGCCACCAGCAGATCGGAATTCAAATAATGACTCAGCAGGTGACTCCAGTCATCGGCCTGGACGCGGGGATTGGAGGCGGCCAGTCGCTCTTTCTCCTCGATCAAGTGCTCGTGGGTGTCGATCAGAGGCGTCGCGAAGACCCTCTTCGCGACCTCCGGATTCGCCTGCCCCCCCGATTTCCAGCCGGGGACGGCCGGGCTGCCAGATGTGTCCGCGGGCACATTACCAACGGAGCCCAGTATTGCCGCCGCTCCCAGGGCACTCACACCCTGCAGGGTCTGCCGTCTCGAAACCGGGTTTCCACGCGCCATGTGTCGTCCTCCCAAGCTCTGCCGCGACCTGTTCGCATGCCTGACTACCGGCAAGGTCCGCCGGTACAATACCGAATCCCTGGCTCGAATGCAACGGCCGCACTGCCAGCGCATTGCCTGGCTTATGCGGACATGGTATGGTGCGAGCGCGGGTTCGTGACTGGTTCCGTATCGTTGCGGTCATGCGGGAGGTATCCGGTGGGTAGATGGGCACAATGGTCGGTTCTGACGAGTCTCATGTCGGCATATGCGGTCTGTGGCGTCCGTGCCGACGCGACGGAGGATCACTGGCCGGCCTGGCGCGGTCCGCGGGCTTCGGGCGTTTCACTCACAGCCCAGCCGCCGCGGACCTGGAGCGAGACCCAGAACATCCGGTGGAAGGCGCCGGTGCCCGGCAAAGGAACCTCCAGCCCGATCGTGTGGGCCGACAAGGTCCTCTTTCTGACCGCCATCGAGACGGATCGCCCGGGGACACCGCCGGTGGCGGTGCCCGAGGGGAACACACCGCCCCCCTTCCATGGCGGCAAGCGACCGAAGACTGTGCACCGGTTCGACGTGGTCTGCCTGGATCGCACGACCGGCCGGACCCTGTGGGCAAGGACTGTGCGCGAGGAGGTCCCGCATGAGGGGCACAGCCCCGAACACGGCTTCGCCTCCTATTCCCCGGTCACCGACGGCACGCGGATCTGGGCCGGCTTCGGCTCGCGCGGCGTCCACTGCCTCAGTCTCGATGGCGAGCACAAGTGGAGCCGGGACCTGGGCCGGATGACGACCAAGTTGATGTTCGGCGAGGGCAGCTCGCCGGTTCTGGCGGGCCAGGCGTTGATCGTGGTGATGGACCACGAAGCCGGGTCCGCCATCTACGCTCTCGACAAAGACACGGGCGAAACCCTGTGGAAACGGGCGCGGGATGAGGACACCGCCTGGGCCACACCGGCGATCGCCGAAGTCGGCGGCAAGATGGAGGCGATCGTCAGCGCGACGAAACGGATTCGCAGCTATGACGTTCGCACCGGCGCGCAGGTCTGGGAGTGCGGCGGCCAGACACAAAACGTCATTCCCTCGCCGGTGGTGGCCGACGGCTTGGTGTTCTGCACCAGCGGCTTTCGCGGCAGCGAGCTGCAGGCGATCGAGCTCGGTCACACGGGCGACCTGACCGGCACCAGCGCCGTGCGCTGGCAGGTCAACAAGGCTACGCCGTATGTCCCCTCCCCCATTCTCTACGAGGGTCGCCTCTACGTCTGTTCCATGAACCGAGCCGCCGTCTCCTGCTACGATGCCCAAACGGGCCAGCTCCACTTCGCGGAGGAACGCCTGGAGACGGTGAAGGACATCTTCGCTTCACCCGTAGGTGCCGCCGGACGTGTCTACTTCGTCGGGCGTAAAGGCACCACCGAAGTGATCGGCAACGCGGATACACTCGAAATCCTGGCCGCCAACCGGCTCGATGATGAATTCGACGCCTCCCCCGCCCTCGCCGGAGGCGACCTGTTCCTCAAGGGCAAGCGGCACCTTTATTGTATCAGCGACAGATGATTTACGTTTTCCATCGCAAGGTTATACTGACGGTGACAGGAAACCATACCTCTCTGAAGGAGTTGCTATGTTACGCGGAAGAAGTGCCTCGTTCCCGATGGTCGGACTGATCGGGTTGCTGGCCGGCGCCAGCTTGCAGGCGGCGCTGCCGCGGTTTGAGTATCACAAAATCGCGGAAATCGGCAAGCAGATGGGCCAGACTTCCCTGGTCGATATCGATAAGGACGGCGACTTGGACTGGGTTGTCGGGGAGCGGACGCGAACCTGGTGGTTCGAATACACCGGGCCGGACCAGTGGATTCAGCACGATTTGGGCCAGGGAGCCAGGACGGATGTCGGCGGCACCGCGTTCGACATCGACGGCGACGGCTGGCTCGACCAGATCACCGGCACCGCCTGGTACCGCAACACCGGCAAGCCGCGGACCGAGCCCTTCGAGCGATTTGACGTCGGCACGATCAGTTGCCACGACGCGGTGGCGGCGGACATCAACGGTGACGGCAAACTCGACGTTGTCGCCTGCAGCGATCAGAAGAACCAGGTCCTCACGGTCTGGCAGGAGATGCCGGCCAACCCGCGCGACAAATGGACGGTACACCAGATCGGCGGCGGCATCCATGGCGGCGTCGGCCCGCGCGGGGTCGGCGACCTCGATGGTGACGGTGACAACGACGTCGTGCGCGGGGACGTGTGGTTCGAGAACGCCGACGGCAAAGGCCTGCAGTGGACCGAGCGGGCCGGTCTGACCCCGCCCGGCGGCAACCGGCCCGACCGCTACGGGCTGGCCATCAAGGTCTGGCTCTGCGATATGGACAAAGACGGCGATCTCGATATCGTGGAGGCCGAAGCGGATGCGACCGATGCCCGCGTTTTCTGGTTCGAGAACCGGGACAAGGCCAAGACCTGGCAGTGCCATTTGATCTCCCCGGACCACACCAAGCTGGACTTCCACTCGCTCGCGGTCGCGGACTTCGACAACGACGGCGACCTCGACGCCTACTCCGGCGGCGGTCCCATCTCCAAGGACACGCTGCGGTGCTTCATCTGGGAGAACACCGACGGCAAGGGCGGCGAATGGCAGGAGCACAAGCTCCTCGAAGGCAAGGAATGTCACGAGGCGAAGGCCGCCGACGTGGACGGCGACGGCGACATCGATATCGTCACCAAGCCCTGGAACGGCAGCCTGCACTTCTACCTGCGCAACATGCTCGTGGAAGACGGCGGCAAACCCGTCAAGTAGTCACCGGGAATCCGTCAGGGCAAACGCAGAGTCGCAAGACCTTCCAGACGGCAGTGCGCGGCAGATTTGGCCCGGCATCAGCCTGGCCGGATGGCCGTCGTTACGGCGGTAGATTCCGAAACGATTTGTGGACCATCCTCAGGGCTTGAGGACCAGGTAGTAAAGCCGGCCTTCCTGGTAAGTTTGGCCGGCCACGCGGCCGGCGCGGTCGCCTTCGCCCATGTAGATATCGCAACGGCCGGCGGCGCGGATGGCCCCACCGGTGTCCTGGTCGAGCAGGAAGTTGCCGAAGGGCTGCTTGACCGCGGCGCGACTCCCTTCCCCGGGCGCTGTCGTCGAAATGAACGCCAGACCGCCCCGCGGGAAGACGGACTTGTCCGTGGCAATCGTGCGGAGCGGCGTCACCGGCTCATTCAGACTCCCGCGCGGCGGGCCGCTGCTGATCTGGAAGAACACGTAGCGCGGGTTCTTGCGCACGTATTTGTCGGTGTCGCCGGGATGCTGGCGGAAGTAGTCTATCATGGCGGCGAGGCTCATTTTGTCGCTGGCGATCCGTCCCTCGTCGATCAGGGCCTTGGCAATGCTCTGGTACTCGTGCCCATTGTTGGCGGCATAACCGACGGTAATCAGCTTGCGGCCGGACACGCGGATCTTGGCGGAACCCTGGACATGGGCGATGTAGACCTTGAACGGATCATCCAGCCACACCAACTCCCGTCCGCGCAGCAGGCCGGAGTCCTCAATGACGGTCCGGGTCGGATACGGCGTGATCCGCCCGTCCGGCTCCCGCCGGCCCAGCGTCTGGCCGTCCGGTCCCTTGACCAGGTCCTCGGGCGCCCGATACAGCGGATAGCGGAAACGCCGGCTCGCTTTGAGGGAGCCGTCAAAGATCGGCGTGTAGTATCCGGTGAACAGGACCGTCCCCCGGTCGTCACAGCCGACCGATTCATACACATCGAAGTAGGTGCGGATGAGCCCGTTGACCTCCTCGCTGCGACCGCCGGACTCCACCAGCGTCAGAAACGTCTCGAGGGTCTTGACCGCCCGCTCCCGGTTGATGTCCGCGTACGGGAAGTACTGGGCGCTGGAGGGCTTGCCCAGGTAGTTCAGGCTGTTGCGGATCGCCCCTTGCAGGCTGTCGAGGTCACGCCAGCCCGGGGCAAAGTCGGGAAGTCGATAGGGGTCGGTGATCTTCCGCAGGGCCAACTGCCCGGGCGGCAACGGCCGGTCGTATTCGATGTGCGTCTCGATGATCTTCGTCCGGCAGCCGGCCAAGAGAAGGAGTCCCGACAACCACAGCCCAAGCGGTACCGCCTGTTTCATAATCGGCCTTTCTACCCATCCATGCCCGCCCGACGGCCCGGGACGCAGGGCCGGGGAACGCGGTCAACCCACAGGATCTCCGAAGACAGTCCCATATTAAGCAGACCCTCCAGGTAAAAGTAAAGAGGCGTTGCAGTTTGTGGCCGGATTTGCCGATATTCCTTGGAGCCCATGCGGCTCGCGTTTCGGAGAATACCATGCAGAAGGAAAAGCTTTTCGCGCGCATCGGGGAACTGACGGTGCAGTTCGCCACGCTGGAACATCAACTCCAGTCACTGCTGGAACTGCTGATCGCCGAGAACAACCAGGTGATCGGGCCCTTCCTCATCCACGAGTTGAATCTCTCCATTCTGTTGCGCAAGATCCGGCACATTGCCCGGTTCAAACTCCAGAGCGATGGGGGCCTCCTCGAGCAGCTCGAAGGAACCCTCAAGCGGATCGAAGCCACCCGGGATCTGCGGAATCTGCTCATCCACGGTAACTGGCAAATCGACGCGAACTGCACGAGCTGTCCCGTCCTGGTGCGGGACTTCAAGATGAGGTACGAGGACGGCCAGTGGCAGGAGCTGACGGAGACCACGTTCAACGAGAAGAAGCTCACCCATCTGATCCGGCGTCTGCAGGCCATGAGCCAGGACGTCCAACATCTCACCCGCCGGCTGGGGCCCACCTACGCATAACGCCCCGAACCGCATGGCCCGCAGCGGGGCACTCCCGGGCCATGTCACTTCGCCTCCGCGGGATTCAGGAGCGCCACGGCGTCTCCCCCGCGTCTCCATGCCAGGCTGGCCCGACCGTGGCGATCTGCAGGAAACCATCCGTGTTGACGCCGGAGCGGGACAGCGTGCCGGAGCACGAAACTCCCTCCGCCCGAACCTCGTACCCCCAGGCCAAGACCGTGACACTCAGAACCACGATGATCCGTCTCATGCCCACACCCCCTTGGCGCGCTGTGGCGGCGCCCCTTCGCCCTTCCTCAGATTTCACGTCCCCTGCTATGGTGGAGGGCCGGGAGCGCGCGTTGTGGAACTACGGTCGTGGCCCCGAGCCGTGCCGATGCTTGGCTTGTGTCCGTACCCGGCACAGGTTTCTCCCGCGGCTGAATCACGGTCTCTCCCACAACGCGACGCCGGACTTCCTCGGCGTCACTGCGGACCGGATGGCAATACGTCACTACCTCTTGTTGCGTACGCAAGGCTGCCGGTATGGTTCAGCGCGCCCATTGGGCATGTTCCTGATGCACAAGCGGCAAACGGTGTACCGCGTCACCTTCCGCCTCTCGGAATGACCCTCCCGGATCGCGGGGGAGTCACCGGCCCCTGATCAGAGAGCTATTGCCCACGGGCTCCGCGGTCATCATAATGGGTGACCGCCACGGCCTGCGCCGGGGTTGCGTTCGTTGATCCGTGGGTAAACAGGAGCAGAAATCGCATGATCCCCCGAGAAGACCGGTTTGTCGTGGACGCGTTCGACTGCCGGCCGGATGGTCTCCTCAAACCAAACGTTCTCATGCAGTATCTGCAGGAAGCGGCCGCACGCCACGCCCAGCAATTGGGCTTGGGACTGGCCGACCTGCAGCGCCAGGACAGCTTCTGGGTCCTGGTGAATTTCCGTCTGGAGATGGCCCAGGCGCCGCGCTGGGGGGACGATCTCACGATCCGGACCTGGCCCAGCGGCTTCACCCGCCTCCTGGCCGCACGGGAATTCCTCGGCCAACGTGCCGACGGCACCGAGCTCTTCCGCGCCGCCAGCGAATGGATGATCCTCGACCGGCACCACGGCCGCCCCAGGAACCTGAGCCGGCTCAACCTCAACCTGCCGGCGGGTGGCCCCAAGGCTCTGGCCACGGAGCTGATCCGGTTGCGGCCGGGCGAGGCGTACACCCAGGTCTGCACGGTGTCCGTGCCGTTCAGTGCTCTGGATTTCAACGGGCACGTGAACAACACGGAATACGTTCGCTGGGCCCTCGACGCCCTGCACCGCCGTCTCGGCCATTCCCCGGCGCTCCGCATGCTGCAGGCGACCTACACGGCCGAGGTCTTCGAAGGTGATGCGATCGAAGTCCTCGTAAGTGCGGACGGGGAGACACCCATCCGCATCCTCGAACGTAAAGCCAACGGAGCCTCCGCTGCCAACGTCTTTCTCCTGGAAGTCTTGCCGGCCTGAGAACCATTGCCGAAAGAGTGCTGGTACTCCGCCCAGTCTGAGCGCGTCTCACAGCATGAGCGTTCGCCCTCTCTTGTCACCCGCGCGCAGGCGGGGGTCCACAGAGGTCCAGGCGTTTCTGGATTCCCGCCTGCGCGGGAATGACAGAGAGCAGGAGCCATTTTCATTCTGTTAGAGGCTCTGAAATGATGGGTGGCAGCGGCAAGGCCGCAGGCTCTGCGGAGGCCTTGCCGATGGTTGGTTCCTCTGTCGTCGTTCTTGGCTGGACGGAGTGGTAGCGTGCGTACCGTGTACCGCCCGTCTCGCCTATTGGTCGGGGCGAATGATCATTCGCCCCTACGGCGCTGCCAGGTTTCCCGACTCGTCTAAAGGCTTCCCCCCCGCCGTCCTACGCTCCTTCCTCCCCTGCCCCGCGCGAATCGGCCGGCGTTGTCGGTCTGTCACCGGCCGCCGTCGGCAGCATCATGATCTTCTGCCAGATCTTGCTCGCCAGGCCGGTGGTCAGGTCTTCGAGGTCATTGACCGCCTCCGCGGCCACCGGGTCATGGAAGTCCTGCACGTACAGAAACGCGGTCTTGCTCACCAGGGACAGCATCTCCGTGCAGTAATCGAGATAACGGGCCAGCTCGTATTGCGTCAGCACCCGCCGGGGCGAGTGCGGCGTGGAAAACAGGTGCTCCGCAATGCTGTCGGGATCCTTGGCGAGCTGGTGCATATCGACGATATGCGCGATGCACCGCAGCCGATTGACCGCGCGGATCACCCGGTTGCGCTTGCGCCGGTTCTCGAGCGTGACCAGAAACACGATACCCGCCCCGATCCAGACAACGCTGTTCAACGCGCCATCCACCAACTGCACCAGGACCGCCAGGTCCAAGCCACCGGCGGGCAGATCCAGTTGCACGAGGGTCTCCACGAGGACCAGCACGCCGATCAGGATGAATCCATACGTCCCGAACCGCAGCCAGTTGTTCGGCCGGACGATCCACTCCACCGTCTCGGGCGTCTGCTCTGCGATCGTATGGAGTTCCAGGCAGACATTGGCCAGGTTGGATTCCGGGAACCGGTCCTTCATCCGCAGATAGAGCCGCTCGATCGTCCTGCGAATCTCCTCCGCAATCAGAGTACACTTCGTTGTCTTCATAGCCAATCTCTGGTGACCATCATCCACCGATCTCGGCCGCCCAATGCCGACGATTCCCGCCGGTTACCTTACCGTCCGTCCTCTTCGTGGTCAATGTGTCACTCTCAGAGCCTGCCGAAATGAGCCGCGGCGCGTCACTTGTACGTCTACGGTGCCCTGATCACCCGCTGTCGCCCCCCTATCATCAATTCGGCTCATGCGGCGGTCCTTGCCCGTCGCTTCTGTCGATATCATGATAGGGTCCGTGGATTGCCTGGAACGTGCGTTGGTGAGGATCGAGTGTCGTCGCATCCGGTTGAGACCTATCTCAAGGACTTGAGTGAGATCTACCGCACCGGGGGCGGTGTCGCAGAAGAATCGTATTACGGCCCCCTGGAGAACCTTCTCAATGAAACTGGCAGGAAACTGAAGCCCCGTGTCCGCTGCGTGGCCCAGCTTCGTAATACCGGGGCCGGCGAGCCGGATTTCGGCCTCTATACCACCAACCAATTCCAGCGCAGCCGTGACGCCCGCCCGATGGAGGGACAGAAGCCGGAACGCGGCGTGATCGAGTGCAAGCCCTGGAATGACGACTCCTTCGCACGCAGCGAGAGTGCCCAGGTCTCCCGGTATGGGAAGAAGTATGGCCTCGTGCTGGTCACGAACTATCGCGACTTCGTTCTGATCGGGCACGACGAGCGAGCCAAACCCATCCGCCTCGAATCGTTCCGGATGGCCGAGGACGAGAACACTTTTCGCGCCATGCTCGCCCAGCCCCACAAGGCCGCCCAACAGCACGGCGAGCGTCTGGTCGAGTACCATATCGGCGGCTATCAGGTCATCAAGAAGTGGCTGAGCTACCGGGAAAAGGCAATTCTGGGCCGCGGGCTGCGCGTCGAGGAGGCGGAGTACGTCACGGAAATGGCCCGGCGGATTGCGGCCCTCATCCTGATGCAGCCGGAGTTGGACGCCAACTACGAAGCCGTCAAGGCCGACACCTGGCCCTGGCCCAGCCAGAGAACGACATAGAGGCATTCCAGCACGAGACAGGGACCCAAGCCGCGTACTAGCTTGGAAGGCTAGCTACCGTGCGCCATCCGGGCCGGCGTACTGCCCCCACATCCGAATCAGCAGGATGTTGCGGCATCCGCAAGCGGAGCTTGGCGATGGCGAATGGCCTGTGCCCTGGACCATCGCCAAGGCCTGCGGCCTTGACGATGCCACCCAGAGCTCATCATTTTCTGATGGACGGAGTACTTCTACTCCGTCCACCTCGAAACGGTGGGGGCCGGGTGGCAGCGGCAAGCGCAGCTTGCCGATGGCTCGTGGGATAGACGCGAACGCCATCGGCAAGCTTCGAAGACTGCGCTTGCCGCTGCCACCCGGATTCTTAACCTTTACAGGACTCGGTGGGTACCACGCGCCGTTCAACCATTTGGCATTCGCGCTCACGTGCCATTGCCCTGGTACGCAAGAAGGCCGGATGTCCCTGGAAGCCAGCCCGCGTCCTGACAATTTGGCAGCACGGACAGTTGCCGCCGGGCCGCAAGCTCTGGCCAGGCGGCCTTTTCCGGGTGTTTCAGGCCAAGAAGCTCGCGCCGGCCTGCATTCTCCCCTGCCGGGGCCGTTGGCCCAAGAATTGCTGTCACATTTTTGGTCCTTCGGTTTCTGGTATAGGGAAGAGGTTCCCGTGATCCGGGTGTGACAGGGGATTCGCGATGTTCGAGAGAACGAAAGACGACCGCGAGTTGTTGCGGGCCAGCCTCCAGGGCAACTCGAAAGCCTTCGGGGTCCTGGTGAGCCGGTATCAATCCCTGGTCTGTGCCATCACCTATAGTACCACCGGCAGCGTGGAACGAAGCGAGGAGCTGGCTCAGGAGGTCTTTCTCCGGGCGTGGCGGAGCCTGAGCCAGCTCCAGGACTTGAGCAGGTTTCGCGCGTGGCTGTCCAGCATCGCGCGCAGTACCGTGTTGAATTGGCACCGGGACCGCGAGCGGGACGTGGTCAGCCGGGCGGCCCCGCTCGACTGGGCCGCGGACAAGGCATCCGATGAATCCGGACCTGAGGAGGCCGCCATGATCCAGGAGCAGAAAGCCGTCGTTCAACAGGCGCTGGCCGGGATCCCCGAGAGCCTGCGGGAACCGCTGATCCTCTACTATCGCGAGCAGATGTCCATCCCGGAGGTGGCGCGGCAGTTCGATCTGACCGAGAATGCCGCCCGGCAGCGGATCGCGCGCGGGCGCAGCCTGCTGCGCCGGCAGGTCGCCCGCATGGTGGAAACGACCATCGCGCGAACCCGTCCCGGCAAGGCGTTCACGACCGCCGTGCTCGTGTGCATCGTCGGCACCGCGGGCAAGAGTTCCGCGGCGGTCGCGGTCGTCGGGGCGGCCTCGGCGGCGGGCAAATCCGCCGGCGTCGCTTCGCTGCTATCAGGCGCGACCACCAAGATCGCGGCCATCGCCGCCGGCCTGGCGCTCGTCACGGCGGGCTTCCTGGCCTACCGGCAGTTCGTCAAATCGGCAGAGCCGGCCAGTGCCGCGGCAACCATTTCGGAGGAGTCTCCGGCGGAGGCGGCACCCGGGGTGCATCTCGCGGCCGTTGGGACGAGCCACACTGCCCTGCTGTTTCCGTCCACCTGCAGCCGCTGGGTGGGACACGAAGAGGCCAACCAACGAGCCCGCACTGGTCAGCGTGGACACCTGGCCGACGTCTATACCCATGTGCGGCTGCTCTGGCCAACCCGTCTTTGGGGAGCGGTATCGGCCCGGTGCGGCGCTATTCGCGCGGCCGCGTGTGAACGAGTGACCGGACTGTCCCACAGGAGGTCGTAGTCCGTGAAGAGAGTCCTGATTGTCCTGGCCGTCTGGGCCCTGGTGTCGATCCGGCCCGCTCCGGCGGCAGAAACGAGCCCGCCCTGGCAGCAGGTCCTGGTCCTGCATCCGGCACGAAGCCAGGGCCCGTCCATACCGTTCGACTACAACTTCCGCAACGCCTTGCCGCCTTTCGAGAAGGAGCCGGCGCTGGCCGGCAAAGAGGTGGCCCGGGGACTGATTCCCACCGTGCCGCCCACGCCGCTGCTGCGGAATGTCACGGACGGGGAACTCTATCTAAACGTGGATCACGGCCGGGACTTCCTGACAGGTTCTTCCGTCACGTACACAAGCCAATGCCCGGATGGGGTCCACGTGATCTTCAGCGGCGTGCACGTCATCACGCAGCAGGAAGCGCTGGCCATTCCCTACACCGTCGCGGTCCACACGTATCGGACCGGCTACGCGGGCTGGCTCTGGGTCCAATCCGGCTGGTCGGGCACCCTTGCCCGCGACGGTCAATCCTGGAACCTTACCGTCATCGACAATCTCGACGGCCGGATTGACGGCCAGGACCGCCTGCATGTCCTCGATCTGGACCGAAGTCCGAAAGCCACCTATCACGATGTCCCGGTCCCCGGCCTTCTCTCTCTCGCAGGCCACACCTACCGCCTGGACTTCACCTTCAAGCCGGCCGAGCCGAACATCGTTCTGGAAACCCTCGTGACGGAGGTGCAACTGCCGCGGGGCGAATTGGAGATCGAAGCCGAGGGCTGCCGCAGTCTGGACCTGCAGGACGACCGCCACCTCCTGCTGCTGGCCAATCCCCAGGGCCGCATGTCCGTGCCCGCCGGGAACTACCGCGTGAGCAACTGCTCCCTCCGGAGCCAGGGACAGCCCTTGCAGTTTGTCGGCTGTGAGCGGACCGTATCCGTGCCGGCGGGGCAAACCGCGAATTTCCGTATCGGCTTACCCTTGAGCAATACGATCGCCGCCACGCGGGACCGCAATCTCCTGCACCTGACGTACCAGCTCGTCGGGGCCGGCGGCGAGACGTACCGCCTCGGCGGCCTGAAGGGCCTGCCTTCCTTTCGCATCTACCAGGGGCCATTCCGCCTCGCCGGCGGCGCCTTTGGCCATGGCTGAAGCGAGGTCGAGCCGTACTCGTGGCGAGTACCATTCTATGCGTTCGGTCCCCTCAAGATTGTGACGCGGCGTGACCTGGGCGTCCTGGGCCCCGTGACAGGCCCCGCGGTGTCGGTCCCGGGCGCCCGGTGGGATTCCCTGCGCGGCATCTACCTATGGTTTGTTCTGGGCGGTCTGCTGCTGTTGCGGCGGGCCAACCGCACCCGGGCGGCCTGGACCATCTTTCTGCCCTTGCTGGCCGTCTACGGCGTTCTGCACGTCGTGGAAGAGATCGTAAACAATTGCACCATCTGGAGTTTCACCCCCTTCCTCTGCGCGGTGGCCGGCGAGATGCTCCGGTCCCTCGCCCTGGGCTTGGCGCTGCTGCTGACCGTGTCCGACCGGATCAGGATCCGCTCCCGCGCTCTCCGGGCGGCGCTGATCCTGGTAATCATAGTCGCCGTCGGCAGTGCCGCGGTCGCTCTCAATACCCCACTGGCGTCGATCCGGTCGGCCAAACCGCCCCTTTCCTTGCCCCCCGCCGTCTGGAGCATCCTGTTCGGTATCGCGGTCCTGATCTTCCTGATCGGTATGGGCCTCATTTCCGCCGTGCTGCGGCGATTGACCGGCAGGCGGGCCCTGCTTTGGTTTGGAGGGATCTGCTTCGCATTGGGAACCGCGTCGATCCTGGTTCTCGTGGGCACCAAGCTGCTGATCGACTCGGCCCCCTTGATGAACACCCGCCAGTTGTTCTTCTACCGCGGGGCGTTGCTGGAGCCGCTGCTGGCTCCGTATCTCGTATTCTTCTGGTTCATCCTGCTGGCCCTCGCCAGCCCCTTCTACCGCCGGCGATTCACCCACTGTTTCCTCGGCGAGTCCCGGCCCGCGCCGGACGGCGAGCCGGGCTGAGCCTTGAAGATCGTCAATGTCAAACGTTGACGATCTTGACGATCTTCGCGTTTTTCGCGTGCTATCGGCCTTTTTGCCGGGGAAAGATCGTCAACTGTGCAACTTGACGATCTTCCCCGGCGGCCGCCGGGACCGCACCGATCGCCCACCTTTCGAGCGGGCGCTCGGGGCATCGGGGCGGCGTTCAGACCCGGGCGTTTCCACCCTGCATCCCGGCGCCGGGGCGTGGGACACATTTCCGGCTCACCCGGTTCAAGGCATCGAAGTACGGAAGAACCGGAGGAGCCGCATTTTTCTGTGAGTACCTTGAGCACCTTACCACCTCCGCGGCAACGGCCCCCGCACGCCAGCGGGGGCCAAAACCAACGTAAGATGTTGTCGGATATACCCTTACGGGCACGCTACCAGCCGTCCATCGTCTCAGGCTGGGCGAAGTACAGAGACATCGAAGCGGCGGGTGGCAGCGGCAAGGCCGAAGGCTCTGCGCAGGCCTTGCCGCTGGCGAATGGGTAGGACCATCGGCACGCTCCAAGGACTGCGCTTGCCGCTGCCACCCGGTTTCTCACCTTTACCGGGCTGTGGGCACACACCAACGGAGAATCCCGGGAATTTGTGCTTTTCCCAGGCGGGCGATAGGGTATAATGGCAGACCGATGAGCATGAAGAAGGCACGAAGGCAAATGGGATTGAGCAAGCCCGCGGTGCTGGTGCTGCTGCCGCTGGTGATGACGCTGAATGCGTCGCCGGTGACGACACTGTGCGTGCGCCCGGATGGACGCGTGGCGGTCGAGCCGGTCATTCACGACCAGTGCACCTGCGATGCTCATGCCTGCGGCGCCGCGAGCGATCCTGCTGCCGCGGGTCTGGCGGCGCACCATGCCGACGGGCCCTGTCAGCCGTGCACCGATCTTTCCGTCCCGGTGGGTTCGTGCCAGGGACGTGCGGCCCCCGACAATCTCAAGGCGGGCCGTAACAGTCCGGTCGCCGTCCTGCCTCCCTTCCTGTCGCCCGTGCCTCATGGCATGGACATGCCCTCCCCCGATCCACCGCCGGCCCCGGCCCGGCACGATCCTCTTCTCGACAGCACCGTACTGCTCGTGTGATCCGACACCCCGCGCGCCATCCTGCGGTGGATGGCCCTCCTCGACAGAACATCGCGCGTCGGTTGGCCGTACCCTGCCTTGTCCCGGACACCGACCGCTCCGCGATCCGAGTTCTGCACCTGCAACCCTTGCCGATTGAACTGTGGGAGCATCGTATGCACTGGAGTACCTTGACAATCGCCGTGGCCGCGGCCCTGGTCGCCTGCGCGAATGGCCGTGCCGCGCCGGGGTCCTCGGAGCCGCTAGCCGCCCGGCAGTCCACCGAGAATCGAGCCCAGACTGGAGAGCCCAACGGCGTGGTTACCCTGGGCGAGGCCGTCGTGTGGGCGCTGGCCCGCAGCCCGGACCTGGGCGTCTTCCCCTATGACCTGCGGGCGGCTGATGCCCGCGTTCTGCAGGCGGGCCTGGGGCCGAATCCCGAGCTCTCCCTCGAGATGGAGGAGTTCGGAGGCGCCGGTGAACGCCGCAGCTTCGCAGCCGCCGAGACGACTATCCGGGTCGATCAGCCGATCGAATTGGGCGGCAAGCGCGCCAGGCGAAAGGACGTAGCCGGATTGGACAAAGAGCTGGTGCAATGGGATTACCGCGCGGCCCGGCTGGACGTGATGCGGGAGACGACGCGGGCTTTCGCCGCGGTGCTGGCGGCCCAGGAGCGGCTGGCGTTGAACGACCGGCTGGTGGAGCTGTCCCGCCAGACGCAGACGGGGGTCGCCCAGCGCGTCCAGGCGGGCAAGGACTCGCCGGTCGATGAGCTGCGGGCCGACGTGGCCCTGGCGACCAGCCGGATCGAGCGGCAGAAGGCGGAGAAGGCGCTGACCGCCGCCCGACACGCGCTGGCGGCCGCCTGGGGTGGCCTCCGCTCTGTGTTTGAGAAAGCCGCGGGCGACTTCTACGACGTGGCCGCACCGCTGCCGTTGGACGATATGACGGGCGCGGTCGCCGACAATCCGGACGTGGCCCGCTGGCAGACGGAAGAGGATCGGCGCCGGGCCACCCTGCGGCTGGAGAAGGCCCGGGGGATGCCCGATATCGCTGTGGGCGGCGGTCTGCGGCGCTTCGAGACGACCGACGACCTGGCGATGGTCTTCGGTGTGACCATCCCCCTGCCGCTGTTCGACCACAACCAGGGCGGCGTCCTGGCCGCGACCGCCGAACTCGGCAAAGCCCGGCGGCAGGCCGAGGCCGCCCAAGTGAGAACAACGGCGGCGCTGGCAGAAGCGGCCGGCGCCCTGGCGGCCGCGTACGACGAGATTACGACCCTGCGCCACGACGCTCTGCCCCAGGCGCAGCGGGTCTTTGAGGCCGCCCAACAAGGGTATCAGCAAGGCAAATTCGATTACCTCTATCTCCTGGACGCCCAACGTACGCTGATCGCGATCCAGGCACAACACATCGATTCTCTTGAGGCGTATCACCGGGCGCGGGCCGACGTCGAACGCCTGCTCGGCGGCCCGCGGCACGTGGCCGACAAGAGTATTTCGTCCGGTTCGCTCCCCGAACCCGTTCCACAGGAGAATTCCCATGAGAAGTAAACTCATCGGCACCGGAGCATTCCTGCTCGCCCTGGCCGTGCTGGGGCCGGGATTGGCCGGCTGCCAGAAACAGCCGGCCCACACCGAGGGCGACGGCCACGACCACGAACACAAGCGCTACTCCACACCGGACTCACCGGCCGCCACGGCGGTGACGGGACAACCTGCGCTCAGCGGCGCCAAATGTGCGGTCCACGCTGCGCCGAAGGAGTTGTGTTTCCTCTGCGACGCCGCGTTGCGCGACAAGGGCCGGCTCTGGTGCGCCGAACATCATCGTTACGAGGACCGGTGCTGGCTGTGCCATCCTGAGGCACGGGACAAGAACCGTCTCTACTGCGACGAGCACGGGCTCTACGAGGACGAGTGCTTCCTGTGCCATCCCGAGTTGCAGGGCACGGGCAAGCCCGTCGCGGCGTCCGGCGCGGTGCTGATGTGCGCCGAGCACGGCGTGGCGGAAGCCGAGTGCGGCATCTGTCGGCCGGAAGCGACGCGCACGTTGAAACCCGGGGAGAGCCTGAAGGTCCGTCTGCCTTCACCCGCCTCCACGAAGATCGTGGGCATCCGGACGGCCTCCCCGCAAATCGGCCCGACCACCGAGGGCGTCGAGTGCTTCGCGGAGGTGAGCTTCAACCAGAACGCGCTGGCCCAGATCGTCGCGCCGGTCAGCGGCATTCTCCAGAGCGTGGATGTGGACCTGGGCAGTCGGGTCGAAGAGGGACAGGTCGTGGCGAAGCTCTGGTCCGCGTCCGTCGCCGAGGCGGTGGCGAGAGCCGTGCTGACGCACCAGACCCTCGACCGGGAGCGCAAGCTCAGCGCCGGCCAGGTCACCTCGCAGGCCGTCTTGCAGGAGGCCGAGGCGGCGCACAATGCGGCGTGTCTACCCCTGCGGACGTTGGGATTCACGGAAGAGCGGATCGAGGAGTTCAGCCACCGACCGCAGGAACAGGTCCTGCTGGAGGTGCGCGCGCCGTTCGCCGGCGAAATCGTCGAGCGGACCGCGGTCCGTGGCGCGCTGGTGGAGACGGGCAAACCGCTGTTCGTGCTGACGGATCGCGCCATCATGTGGGCGGTGCTGCAGGTGCCCGAGACCGCCCTGGCCCACGTGCGAGCGGGCCAGGCCGTGGAGCTGCGCGTGGACTCGCTGCCGGACAACGTCTTCCCGGGCCAGCTCACCTGGATCGGACCGGCGGTGGACGCGCACACCCGCATGACGCTCGCCCGCGCCGAGTTCGCCGACGCCCAGGGCCTGCTCAAGGACAAGATGTTCGCGCGGGCCCGGATTCTGACCCGCCGCAACGAGAAGGCCCTGCTGCTGCCGACAGCGGCGGTCCAGTATGTCGCCGGCCGGCCGCTCGTGTTCGTCCAGGCGGCCGCCGATCTGTTCGACGCGCGGGCCGTCCAACTGGGCGTGCAGTTCGAGGGCCACCAGGAAGTGCTGGCCGGGCTCGGGCCCCAGGAATCTGTGGCCGTCACGCACACCTTCGCGCTCAAATCCGCCCTCCTGATGTCGCGTCTCGGCGCCGGCTGCGCGGATGATTAGGTCAGGGTTCGTAGTGACAGCGTAAGGCGTTTCTTCGTAGGTCGTGCGTCCCCGCACGACGTCTCTGGGCGAGCGACAAGAGCCCAAATGGAGACTTTCCAATGCTGAATTGGATCATTGATTTCTCGTTGCGAAACCGCTTGCTCGTTTGTCTGCTGGCGGTGGCGCTGGTTGTGATTGGCGCCTGGACCTTGAACATCCTGCCGATCGACGCCTTTCCGGATACGACGCCGGTGCAGGTGCAGGTCAATACGACCGTACCGTCGCTGAACCCGGAGGAGACGGAGGCCCAGATCACCCTGCCGGTGGAGCTGGCCATTGGCGGTCTGCCCGGACTGCAGAACATCCGCTCGATCTCCAAGTTCGGACTTTCGCAGGTGGTCGCGACGTTCGACGACGGGACCAGCGTCTTCCAGGCGCGCCAGCTCATCATGGAGCGGCTCCAGACGGTGGAGTTGCCCGAGGGTGTGGAGCGTCCGCAACTGGGGCCGATCGCCACCGGTTTGGGCGAGGTCTTTCATTACCTCGTCCGTTCCGAGGACCCCAACCGCACGCTGACGGAGCTGCGGGAGATGCACGACTGGGTCGTCAAGCCCGAGCTGCGCAAGGTTCCCGGGGTGGCCGAGCTGAACTCCTGGGGCGGCTTCGAGAAACAGTACCACGTGGTGGTCGAGACCGAGCGGCTCATCAAGTACGGCCTAACCTTTGAACAATTGGTGGAAGCCCTCCAGGCCAACAACCAGAACGTCGGCGGCGGCCAGGTGGTCCGCAGCGGCGAGTCGCTGCTCGTCCACGGGATCGGCCTGACCACCAATGTCGAGGAGATCGGCGATATCGTCATCGCCGCCCGCGAGAGTGTCCCCGTGCGGGTACGGGACGTGGCGAAGGTCCAGATCGACCACGAGATCCGACGCGGTGCCGTGACCGCCGATGGCCAAGGCGAAGCCGTTCTCGGTCTGGGTTTCATGCTCATGGGCGAAAACAGCGCCGCCGTGACGCATGCCCTCAAGGCGAAGCTGGCCGAGGTGCAGAGATTCCTGCCCGCCGATGTGAAGCTGGAGGTGCTCTACGACCGGACGGAGCTGGTCGAGAATGTCATCCACACCGTGCGGGACAATCTCATGGTCGGCGCCCTGCTGGTCATCGCGGTGCTGCTGGGCTTTCTCGGCAGCCTGCGGGCCGGGCTGATCGTGGCCGCGGCCATCCCGTTGTCCATGCTCTTCGCGGGCCATCTCATGCTCCAGGCCGGCATCGCGGCGAGCCTGCTGAGTCTGGGGGCGATTGACTTCGGCCTGATCGTGGACAGCTCCGTCATCATGGTGGAGAATTGCGCCCGCTACGCCGCACACCGCAAGGACAGACCCTGGCTCGACACCATCCGTAGTGCCGCCCTCGAGGTCCGCAAGCCGACGATGTTCGGCGAGCTGATCATCATGATCGTGTTCCTGCCGGTGCTGACCCTGGAAGGCATCGAAGGGAAGCTGTTCCGCCCGATGGCGCTGACGATGATCTTCGCCCTCGTCGGCTCGCTGGTGCTGTCGCTGACGCTCATGCCCGTCCTGGCGAGCCTGCTGTTGCCGCGCACGCTGAGGGAACGCGAGCCCCTGCTGGTCCGGGTCGCCAAGCGCATCTATGCCCCGATCCTGGACCTCACCTTGCGCCTGCGAGCCGTCGTCCTCCTGGTAGCGCTCGCGTTGGTCGCGGGCGGTGCTTTCCTGGCCCTGCAGATGGGCGGGGAATTCCTGCCCCGGCTGGGCGAAGGGGCCATCGTCGGCACCACCGTCCGTCTGGCGGGCATTTCCGTGGAGGAGTCGGTCGCGCAGAACGACCTGATCGAGCGGCATCTTCTGGCCGAGTTCCCGGACGAGATCGAGCACATCTGGACGCGGCTCGGCACCGCGGAGGTCGCCACCGACCCGATGGGCGTCGAACTCGCCGATTTCTTCCTGGCCCTGAAGCCGCGGGCGCACTGGACCAAGGCCCGCACCCAGGCCGAACTGACGGAGAAGATGCGCGAGGTCCTGGGCCACGTGCCGGGAATGCGACCGGCGTTCAGCCAGCCCATCGAGATGCGCATGAACGAGCTGATCGCCGGCATCCGGGGCGATATCGGCATCAAGGTCTATGGCGACAACCTGGACGAGCTGCGCCGGCTGGGCGGCGAGGTCCAGGCGGTACTGGCAGGTATTCCCGGGGCCAGCGAGGTCTCGGTCGAGCAGTTGACCGGGCAGACCTTCCTGCAGGTGCACGTGGACCCGCAGGCGACCGCCCGTTTCGGCATCCCGACGCGCCACGTTCTCAACGTGGTGGAAGCCGTGGGCACCAGGCAGGTCGGCGACGTGCGCGAGGGCCAGCGGCGCTTCCCGCTCGTCGTGCGGCTGCCGGACCGCCAGCGCAGCGATCCCCAGGCCCTGGCCAACACGCTCATCCCGACGGAAGCCGGGCCGATCGTGGCTCTCAACCGCGTGGCCCGGATCGTGGAGACCGAGGGTCCGGCCACCATCAACCGCGAATGGGGCCGGCGACGGATCACGGTGCAGTGCAACGTGCGCGGACGCGACGTAGCCGGCTTCGTTGCCCAAGCCCGACAGCGAATCGACGCGCAGGTCCAGCTACCCGAGGGCTACAGCATCGAATGGGGTGGCCAGTTCGAGAACATGGAGCGGGCCAACCGCAGACTGATGTTCGTGGTGCCGATGGCCCTGGCGCTGATCTTCGTGCTGCTGTTCTTCAGCCTGGGTTCGTTGCGTGACGTTCTGATCGTCGCCTCCGGCATCCCGCTGGGCCTGGTCGGCGGCGTGCTGGGTCTGTGGCTGCGCGGCATGCCGTTCACGGTCAGTTCCGCCATCGGCTTCGTCGCCCTCAGCGGTGTGGCCATTCTCAACGGCCTCGTGCTCGTGACCTTCATCCGGCAGAAGCTGGAGACCAACCTCTCCGTGGTGCAGGCGGTGCGCGAAGGGTGCCTGGTGCGGCTGCGTCCCGTGCTGATGACCGCCCTGGTCGCCGCGGTGGGGTTCCTTCCCATGGCTGTGAACGTGGGCATCGGCGGCGAGGTTCAGCGTCCCCTGGCCACCGTGGTCATCGGCGGCATCTTCAGCAACACGTTGCTGACGCTGTTGGTTCTGCCGGCGCTGTACGTGCTCGCGCACCGGCGACAGGAGGTGGACACCAGGCGAGTGGAATGATGTTCGGAGTACCGCGTTTACACGGATCTGAATCCTCTCCGCGTTGTACGGTGTGCTGTGCACACCGTGTCCTGGCTTGAAGAAGGTGTGCACAGCACACCCTACAGCCTCCACGGGCTGCGCATGGCGCGGGCCAGCATGCGGTCGGCTTCGGGATCGTTGACGAAATGCTCCGTCACCGGGTCCCATTGCAGCTTGCGGCCCAGACGCAGACAGATATTGGCCACATGGCAGGTCGTCGTGGAACGGTGAGCCACCTCGGGCGACGCAATGGTCCGCGCCCGTGTCCGAACACAGCTGAGGAAGTCGCGGTGATGGCCCTCCATGTACTCGTAGCCGCGCTGGACGGCGGTGAGCTTTCGCAGGATGGCATCGGTTGAGGCCGTGACCTTGCCGGTATCATCGACGCTGACCCAACCGTCCGTGCCGACGTACCTGTTGCCGCGGGGCCCCCGGCCCGGCTCCGTCTCATCATGCATGATCATCTTCACGCCATCCGGGTAGGTGGCGATGACTTCAAACCGCACCGGCGTGTTGAAGAGCCCCTCTTTGGGGAACTCGGCCCAGCCCTCGTACTGCGTCGGGCTCGCATCCTCCGTGCCGTGGGCCCATTGGGCGAGGTCGGCGAAGTGCGCGCCTAGATCGGTCAATTGCCCGCCGGAATAGTCGTACTGCCAGCGGAAGCTGCCGTGACAGCGCCGGGGGGTATACGGCTCGAACGGGGCCGGTCCCAGCCAGCGGTCGTAGTCAAAACCCGCGGGAATCGGCTGCACCGGCTGCGGCGGGCACGTGGGTCCGTTGTGGTAGTAGCAGTGCAGCGTCTGCAGCTTGCCCAGCATGCCGCTGCGGGCGATATCCACGCCGAACCGGAAACAGGCGATACTCCGCCGCTGGGTACCGCTCTGGTACACGGTCCCGAGGCGTTTCATCGTGTCGGCCACCGCCCGCCCCTCCGCCACGGTCAGCGAGATGGGTTTCTCGCAGTAGATGTCCTTGCCCGCCAGAGCCGCCTCGATGGAGATGATCGCATGCCAGTGGTCCGGCGTGGCGATCAGGACCGTGTCCAGATCGGGCCGGGCGAGAACCTCGCGAAAATCCCGGTAAGCAGCACAGTCCTGATTCCCGTAGGCGGTATCCACCAGGTTCTTGGCCGTCTGCAGATGCTCGGCATCGACATCACAGACGGCCAGCACCCGCACATCCTCGAAGGTCAGGAAGCTCTTGAGATTGTGCTTGCCCTGCCCGCCCAGGCCGATGGCTCCCATGGTAATCCGCTTACTGGCCGGCGTGCCGGCCCGCAGCGACGAAGCGAGACAGGGCAGAGCCACCGTCCCGACCGCCCCCTGTCTCAGGAACTGTCGTCTGGATATCCTCGTCATGGTGCATCCACCTCCAGGACTATCCCTCGGTCGATTCCGCGCGCACGGCACGGTACGTGACGGGCATCATAGCGTGGAAACCGGCCCCCGACAAGACCGGGCACCCACCGGGGCGCGGGTCCGCAGTTGCGCGGCCGTTCGGAGTTCCGCGTTCACGCGGGTCCGACTCTTCCAAGCCGCTTTCTGCAAGAGAAGTGGATCGGAGGAATCTCACCCGCCTGAAGGCGGAACTGGGACCCCAAACGCGGCACATCGCGTTTGGAAACCCACCGGGAACTCTTCTCCGGTCCGCGCTGCGCGCGGTCCATAGCCGTAGGCCCGGAGATCGTAGGTATAGAGATTCGGGCCATACGTGTACGGCGGCAACTCGTACGAGAACGTGTTGGGAAACTCGCGTACGGGTTCGCCTGGTAGGAGTAGGACGGCGTCAGGTACCGCGACGGCGGAGAAACGAATGCGTAGACGTACAGGGGCGGCTCATACGCATATCCGCAAGGATAGAAGCCCAGCGGAACGGCAGAATAGGGTGTCCAGGTCTGACCGAGGACGGCCGTCCCGGGGCCGGCGTACACGTATTGGGCCTGGGCCGCCGGCGTCAACGCCCCCGCGAGGAATGCGGCCCAAACCGTCGGGAGAAAGAGTATCTTCAACATAACGCACCTTTCTGGTTGGCATCATGCTTCCACTTTTCCTGCGACAGGCGGTTTCGGCACGGAGCGCCACCACCGGCCGGGAAATCCCAATAAGACCAGCAGTAGAATGCGTGAGACTCCATCCCATCCACACCAAGCGGCCCGGAAGATTCGGACCCGTGTAAACGCGGAACTCCGAACACCGGCGCTGGCCGCTGCCACCCGGGACTCACCGCGGTAAGATGGGCGGAGTCGTACTACCGCGTGCAGGCCCGATCCGCTCCCGGCTTGGGGACCGCCGCCAGCACCGGGGCCAGGCGTTCCGCAAGCAGGCTGGTGAAGTGTCGCTGGATAGCAGGCGTCGCCATGAGATGGTCCCCCGCGCCATACTGGTCCAGGGTAAGGCGGGGTTCGTGGGTGAAGTCGATGAAAGGGACCTGGTTCTCGGCCAGGTAGGCCGCGAGGTCCTGGATGTACTCCCGCAACGCCGGGGGCTCACAGTTGGGGATCGTATCCCGCCGTCGCTTCATGCGGACGACGGCCAGCCGCACACCCTGAGCTTCAGCCAGGTCGATCATGTGAGGAAGAAACGACCGGTGGAGTTGACGCGGGAAATCGCCGGCCACTGCCGTCTGCCGGGAAGCGGCTGCCAGTTGTCGGATCGTCAGCAGCTCGGCATCCAGGTTTTCCTCCAGGAACACGCGGTCAATTGCCTGGTCGGTGTAGCCGGGGAGGTCGCTCAGAAGGCAAACCACCTTATTGCGAACACGAGAGCCAAGCTGTTGGCTCATCCGTTGCCGGTGCTGGTACAGAGGACAGTAGCGAGTGAGCAGGTACGTGACAGGGTTCATCGTCCCCCGATATGCCAGCGTATCCAGCACTGGCTCCTTGGGCAGGGACATCTCGTCGATGCCGGTCTTGTACAGGCCCGTGACGCGGAAACCGGGGTCCGTCAGGTCATAGTCCCGGAAGAAGAACACGACCAAGGCCGGCCGCCGCTCGGTCGGGGCAAACGGTCGCGTATGGGAGCTCAGGACGACGTTCTTGAGAGCCAGGTACCACCAGGCACAGGCCGAGCCGCGATGACCGATGATCAGCGTCTTGCGGCCGGTCAGTTCCGTGAAGATCTTGTCGTCGGTACTGTCCAACAAGATCGAATTGCTGACGAAGACGATCTCAGGCCGCTCGGTCCGGAGCGTCTCCAGATCGGTGGGCAAGCGTTCCCCTTTCGGCGCCGAGATTCCCGCCGAAGACCAAAGGACCAGGGCCGATTCCGTGATCAGCGCCAGCAGACAGAACACTCCGAGCAGCGTGCGCACGTGGGCACCTCAAAACTGAAAGTAGATGAAGTCCGAGGCCTGATCGGGCGCCAAGGCCAGGATGAACACAGGCGTCAAGCCGTAGGCGAGCACCCGCACGAAACGATATTTCGGCCCTGCCTGTTCGGCACACGCCAGCATCGGCAGCGGCAGCGCGTGAATGGCGATAGAAACCAAAACCGCCAGACCAACGGCCAGCGAATCGCCCACCAGGCCCAGGTCGAAGCCCTGGCCCAAGACGCGGAAGAGCCAGTCGAGGCTGGGCGCCCGGAAAAGAGCCCACCCCACCAGGGTCAGGCTGAACATGCAGAACCAGGCTGTGAAGGTCCCGATCCAGGTCCTGGGCTGCCAGCGGCCGGCCAGTCCCAACTGGTGGTACGTGAACAACAGCAAGGCATGATAGAGGCCCCAGGCCACGAAGTTCCACGCCGCCCCATGCCACAAGCCGCTGAGCCCAAACGTGAGCGCGAGCACCAGGGCATAGCGCCACGCCGTCGTCACGCGCGAACCGCCCAGGGGAATGTAAAGATAGTCGCGAATCCAGGAGGAGAAAGAGATGTGCCAGCGCCGCCAGAAATCGGAGGGAGAAAGGGCCAGGTACGGAGATCGAAAATTCTCCATCAGGTCGAAGCCGAGCAACCTGGCGGAGCCGCGGGCGATGTCAGTATAGCCCGAGAAGTCGGCGTAGATCTGGAGCGCGAACGCCAGCGTGCCACAGGCCAGCAGCAGGCCGGATGGCTGGCGGAGCATGAAGATCTTGTCCACGTAGACGGCCACGTTGTCGGCGATAACCATCTTCTTGAGATAGCCGGCGGCCAGGAGAGGCCAGGCCGAGAGGAAGCGATTGGCGTCCCACCGGCGGGGCCGCTCGATCTGCGGGAGCAGGGCCGCCGCCCGTTCGATGGGACCAGCCATCAATTGGGGGAAGAAGCACACGAACAGGGCGAAATCGACGAAGTTCCTGCGGGGCTGGACCTTGCCGCGATAGACATCGATCGTGTAGGTCAAGCTCTGGAACGTATAAAAGGAGATTCCGGCAGGCAAGAGCACGTGGAGCGTCAGAGGTCCGGGCTCCAGGCCCAGGCCGGCCAGCACCTGGCGGATGTTCTCAGCAAAGAAGTTGAAGTATTTGAAGAAGCCAAGCAGGCCCAGGTTGCCCAGCAGGCTCAGGCCCAGAAAGAGCTTCTTCTTCACGGAAAAGCGGACCATTGCGAGGCCAGCACTGTAATCGAGTACAGTCGAAGCAGCGACCAGGAGGCAGAACCACGGGTGGATATAGCCGTAAAAGACATAACTGGCGATCAGCAAAAGAGCATTCTGCAGGGACTTGTGCCGCAGCAGCCAATAGAGGGCGACGACAAGACCCAGGAACATCAGGTAATCGAAACTCGTAAAGGCCACTACCGCTCTCTTTCGGCCCCTTAGGTACGGCCGATAAGGAAAAGATACCCCCATCTCCCGAACACCGTCCGCCTCATGGCAATCTCGCTCCCGGGGACTCTTTCATATCGTCCGCATGCCTGACGGACATTAGCGCGACGAGAGTCTGCCCTCCTTGCCCCCCAGACCACAAAAATGTGGCGGAGAACTCCTCCTCCTGTCGATCCTCTGGTGGCCTTGAAACGACCTGGCTGGGCCGGTAGAATGCGAACGTCTCCCGCCGGCTGGGTGAACGAGTATCGTTGCCACCGCCGACGAGAGATGCGAACGATGCTGAACTTTGTGGAGGTGAAATCATGAAGACAAGAAACGCGAGCCCATGGCTCTTCGTGGCGTTCCTGTTCCTGGCGACAAACATGGCGGTCCAGGGTGCGGCACAGAAGAACACGGAGGAGGAAGGCT
>JALORE010000281.1 GCA_025459125.1 Planctomycetota bacterium
TGTGCGCCGACTACGGTCGGCCGGCTATATAACGATATACCATATCCGCATTTGGGCCGACAGCCGTGCTTGCCGACCCCGATGAAATATGCGGGTTAGGGCGTGGGCGTCGCCTCGGTCGGGTGGCTGCCACCTGAGGCCCGCAACATCACGTACCTGCGCCACTACGCGAACCGGATCGCAGAGTTTGACATCGAGCAGCCGGCGTTCGAAAGCTGGTGTGCCCGGCGTAAGCAGCCGCTGCGCGTGCTGGGGCACGATGAACATCCCACGATCGACCGCTGTATCCCGGGGCTGGAACAAAGAGGCGTTCTACCCATGCACGCGGAACCGAACGAAGACCTGACAGCCTGAGGCGCACGCATCAGCAGGATACTGGGCGCCAGTGATCTGTTCTACGAGGAGCGATGGCCCAACAACGACGGCTACACGATCGGCTATGACGTGAAAGCGGGACGGGGCTACTACTCCTGGTCCCATCATTGAGAATGCTGCAGGACCGGCTGGGCGCGGTGCGTGGCACAGGCTCTCACACACCAGCGCGGCCGGTCCTACAGCCTGGGGGCAAGTCCCTCCGCGGATTCTACTTGCACTTGCCAATCAGCTCAATGTCATCGAGATTCCAGCCGGAGAAAGCGTAGGCCCGCTCACCGACGACGTTGTAGTACCAGCGCAGGTACACCACCGACTGCCCATCCGCCTGCGGACCGAGGTTGTACTGCTGGATGGTCCATTCGCGCTCGGTGATCTCCGTACGACTTGCATCGTGGCTCCACACCGAGCTCCAGGTCTTCTGTCCATCAACCGAGAGCTGCAGGCCGACCTTGACGAACTCGGGCCAGTCCGTGTTCAGCCACCGGGCGAAACGGACCTTGACTTCCTTGAACGCGCCGAGCGCAAAGGGCCCGGCGGTGAGGCAGTAGGGCCCGCCGACCTGCGCCGCGTGGTCGCCGTCGAGATTGGCGCCCAGGACGTTCGGCCCGGTGGCGCCGGCGGTCGGGTCGGGAGAGCCGTGACTATCGCCCCCCTTGCCCTTGGGCACGCCAAAGGCCCATTGCCCGGTCCGCAGCCAGCCCGGATCTTTGTCCAGCGGGAAGGCGTAGAGGACCACGTCATCCGTGAACACGGCCTTGAGGGTGTACCGTTGATCGACGGTGACCGTGATGGTGCGCGACGTCGAGCCAGGCTGGACTTTGCCCGCATCAACGGCCGTCCCCTCCCAGCGGACAAACGGGTGACAATCATCCGTCACGGCGGTAACCGATACGACCTGCCCGCAGAGATACTCATGGTCTCCCGGAGCCGGGTCCGTCGTGCCTGGACCACTAACGGAGATGCTCAAGCCGCAATTCGGATCGTGTTGCGGAGGCGGCACGATCTCCACGTCATCGATGTACCAGCCGGACGATTCGGCGTGGATGTTCCCACCCCAGCCATCCCTCTCCGTCTCATCCTGATGATAGAACCCGATCCGCACCCGCTGGCCGGCATAGGTCGTCAGTTCCACACCGGTGTAGCCCCAGGCACCGCCCGAGCCGACGGCCCGGACCACCAACTTCTCCCATGGCTTCCAAGCCGTTCCATCGTAGACCTGAATCCACACGGACCCGGCGTCGGACGGGGCATACGCGAACCACTGCCAGAAGAACAGCATGACTTCTTCGCCCGGCAAGACTACCGGCAGCCGCATCGGCGGGCTGACCAGCCAACTGTCTGTGGTATACGGATACGT
The DNA here is from genome assembly GCA_025459125.1 of Planctomycetota bacterium. Classification (GTDB taxonomy): domain Bacteria; phylum Planctomycetota; class Phycisphaerae; order Sedimentisphaerales; family Anaerobacaceae; genus PLanc-01. The sequence goes on from JALORE010000281.1 coordinate 1,733, forward strand.
GCCGTCCAGCACAGTCCCTGCCACGGATGTGCCCTGATGGGCGCCCAGCGGACCATACACCGGCAGACCCACCTGCCAGACGCCATTGGTTGCGCACCAACCAATCCCGCCGGATTCGAAATCCTCGAATCCGTCAAACCAGGGTATGGTCTGGGTGATGACCTCCACTTCATCGATGTACCAGCCGGATGATTCCGCGTGGATGTTCCCACCCCAACCATCCTTCTCAGTCTCGTCCTGATGATAGAACCCGATCCGGACTCGCTGGCCGGCGTAGGCGGTCAGGTCCACGCAGGTGAGACTCCAGCCTCCGGAAACAGCGACGGCTCTCACCGCCACCTGCTCCCACGGCTTCCACAACGCGCCGTCGAAAACCTGAATCTGCACGGACCCGGAGTCGGCCCAGGCATAGGAAAACCACTGCCAGAAGCGCAACAGGATCTCCTCGTTCTCTGACACGGCCGGCAGTTGCATGGTTGGGCTAACCAGGTGACTGTCGGTGGTATAGGGATAGTCGCCAGCAAGGACGGTGCCGGCCACACAGGTGCCCTCGTGTGCGATCTTCAGGGCGGAGTTCGGTTCTCCAATTTGCCAGACGCCCTTGGTTGCGTACCAGCCATCGCAGCCCGACTCAAAAGACTGCCGATAGGCGAGAGACTGCACAGTCTGTTTGACGATCTCGATTTGATCGATGTACCAGCCGGATGATTCCGCGTGGATGTTCCCACCCCAACCATCCTTCTCGGTCTCATCCTGGTGATAGAACGCGAGCCGGACCCGCTGACCGGCATAGGCGGTCAGGTCCACGCAGGTGAAACTCCAGCCTCCCGAGACGCCCACGGCTCTCACCGCCACCTGCTCCCAGAGCTTCCACGCGGCGCCGTCGAAGACCTGAATCTGCACCGACCCGGAGTCCGCCCAGGCGTAGGAGAACCACTGCCAGAAACGCAGCCAAATCTCCTCGTCTGCTGTAACGGGCGGCAGCAGAACCGAGGGGCTGATCAACCGGCTGTCTGTCGTGTAAGGATAATTGCCCGCCAGGATCGTGGCGGCGCACTGCAGACCATTGTGGGCTGCCCCCGGACCACTCGCGGGGACCCCCAGTTCCCAGACGCCATTGTCACTGTACCAGCCGCGCGGGCCGGACTCGAAATCCTGGTACAGAATCGGCGCGGCCTGCGCACTGATGCCGAAATTGAGAGCATCCGTCGGACCTGCACCGGCCGGGGCCAGCGCGGCCCCCACGCCGAACAGCAGCACGCAGCAGAGGGCTATGACGGGCGGCCTGGCCATGCCGGGTCCCTCCACAACGAGTTGATACGTTCGCCTTGTAGTCATGACTTGCCTCCTTTGAAGAATGGTATGCACGGGACGACAACAGACAAGTACAGATGGTTCTGCGTGTCTCCACCTCCTTTCTGGCACAGAGCAACGCGGATCACAGGGACGCGGAACCATGCGTCTGACAGGAGTACACCGTCGGCGCCGGGATTCTGGTGACGGGCGGAAGAAAAGCGGGAATTTCTGCCGGCGCAGCACGCGGGAACACGAGCAGCCTTGTGGTTCGGGACCGCATGAGGCGGGACTCCTGACGGGGCGCACAGGTAAGGAAGGCCGAACGTTGACCCGGGCGGGTCCCAAGGGTAGGATAAGGCCCTGCGACAGTCAAAAATCGTAAATCATGAATCGTAAATCATAAATGATAGATCCTTGCCGGAGCCTGGAGATGACGAAGGTAACACTGATCACAGGGGATGGGATTGGGCCGGAGATTGCGGAAGCGGCGCGGCGGTGTATTGACGCCACCGGGGTGAAGATCCAGTGGGAGATGGCGGAAGCCGGAGTGGACTGCCTGGAACGGCTGGGGACCCCCCTGCCGGACGCAACGGTCGAGTCGATCAAGCGAAACGGCATAGCCCTCAAGGCCCCGATCACGACGCCCGTCGGGACGGGCTTTCGCAGCATCAACGTCTACCTGCGCCAGAGCCTGGACCTCTATGCCTGCCTGCGGCCCTGCAAGAGCTACCGGGGCGTCCGCAGCAAGTACGAGGACATCGATCTCGTGATCGTGCGGGAGAATACCGAGGACCTGTACGCGGGGATCGAGTACGCCAAGGGCCAGGATGACACGCGTGAGCTGATCGACTGGCTCAACAAGCACAGCAAGAAGAAGATCGGGCCGGACGCCGGGGTCAGCATCAAGCCGATCTCCGTAGCCGCGACCGACCGAATCGTGCGGTTTGCCTTCGACTACGCCCGCAAGAACGACCGGCAGAAGGTCACCAGCGTGCACAAGGCCAACATCATGAAGTTTTCCGACGGCCTGTGGCTGGAGGTCAGCCGCCTGGTGGCCAAGGACTATCCCGAGATCGAGTTTGAAGACCGGATCGTCGACAACATGTGCATGCAGCTCGTGCAGAAGCCCGAGTTGTACGACGTGCTGGTCCTGCCCAACCTCTACGGCGATATCCTCAGCGACCTGTGCGCGGGTCTCGTCGGCGGGCTGGGTGTCGCGCCCGGCGCCAACATCGGCGAAAAAGGCGCCACCTTCGAGGCCACCCACGGCAGCGCCCCGAAGTACAAGGGGCTCAACAAGGTCAACCCGACCGCCCTGATTCTCAGTGGCGTTCTGATGCTCCGCCACCTGGGCAGAGTGCGCGAGGCCGACCGGCTGGAAAACGCGGTGGCCGCGGTGATCGCGGAAGGCAAGAGAGTCACCTATGACCTCAAGGAAAACCGCGACGATCCGACCGCCGTAGGAACCAGGGAGATGGCGGATGCGATCATTGAGCGTTTGTGATGGCAGATTTTTGATGGTTGATTTGTGATTCGGGAGTTGCGGCACCGCCTCTCCCATCCAAAATCACAAATTCGAAGGGGCCCAGGATGGCCAAGACGGTACTCGTTCCGATTGCCGACGGCTCGGAGGAGATTGAGGCGGTCTGCATCATTGATACGCTGCGGCGGGCCGGGGCCCGGGTTACGGTCGCCTCGGTCGACGGGCTCCAGGTGACCGCCAGCCGGGGGGTGAAGCTGGTGGCGGATGCCCGGATTACGGAGTGCGCGGGCCAGATCTACGGTGCGATCGCCCTGCCCGGCGGGATGCCCGGGGCGGAGCATCTGCGGGATTCGCCCGAGTTGATCCAGATGCTCAAAGAGCAGAAGCAGGCCGGCCGGCTCTACGCGGCGATCTGTGCCTCACCGGCAGTCGTGCTGCAACACCACCAACTGTTGGAGAAGACCCGTGCGACCTGTTTTCCCGGGATGCGCAGCAAGCTGGACCCGGCTTACGCCTCGGACGAGCGGGTTGTCGTGGACGGCCCTTGCGTCACGAGCCAGGGTCCGGCCACCGCCATCGAGTTCGCGTTGAGGCTGGTGGAGCTGCTCTTCGGCCCCACCAAGGCCCAGGAAGTCGGCAAGGCGATGCTGGCTCGCACGTAGGGTGGGTTCTTGACCTACGCGCCGGCCTGATCGATCCACACGCGTCAGGGAAGCTCCCACCCCTGCGGCTACCCGCCGCGGGCAGGTTTGAGGCTCCTCAACATCCGGCGGGGTCTGACGTTGAGCACCTCTCATTCGGCCTTCTCAGCCTCTGCGGGTTGCTACCAGGCGACCTGCCGGCGGTACCGAGCCCGCGCGAGGAGGATTGAGACGCCGGTCAAGACCAGGCTGAGGCTCGCAGGCTCGGGGACAACGGGACCAGCCACAGAGACGTACTCGTCGCCGCCATAGAGGACGTCGATCGTCCCCGGCCGAAGCCACGACGTGAACACGAAGGCCGCGGGGCCGGGGAAGGTGCTGCTCAGCCCCTGATCCGGGTTGAAGAAGACCACGGAGGAGAGGCCCGGATCGGGCGGCCCCACCTGGAAATCGATCTGGAGGTTTAGGGCTTCGTCGGGGGAGGTGCGGTCCCACAGCCGCCAGCCGCTCGGGATGGAGACATCCGTGATCTGGCCGACTTCAACCGGGAGGGCGAGGAAAGGGATCTCGGAGCCGTCTGTCCAGACGACGTCGTAGCTGTACCGATAGAGCCCACCGCCGAGGGCGGTGACGGTGTCCGTGACCTGCCCCGTCGGGGCGGCGCTGTAGAGAGTCCCCAACTCTGCGAGGTCCCGGCTCGAGAACGACTGTTGCTTTGAGGCCGGCGGCACGGTGTGGTCGGAGACGTTTTGGCCCGCGGGCCCGGACGCCTCGTCGGCCAAGCCGGCGACGTGGATGAATTCATGTTGCGCCACGTTCCGCAGGTCATTGCCGCTCAGACTCCGGCTGAACAGGACCTTCCCGGCACCAATAGCACCCTTGGTCTGCCCCGGCGGCGGCGGACCCGGAAAGATGGCAGTACTCGCCGCGTCTTGCCCCCCCGCCGTATTCCTCAGTTGGGGATCACCCGCCGGCACGAAACCGGCAACGACGTTGGTCCCCGCCGGCGGGTCCGTCTGCCCCGGGGCGCCAACGGTGACCTTGACCGTGACGCCGAATTCGGCCATCTTCGGTTTCCAAAGGCCCTCGATGGCATCCTTGACGATCTTCGCCCGGTCCTCGCCGCCAACGGTGTTGAACGGGACATAGATGTCGATGGTGCTGCCTTTCACCCAGCGGACCATGAAGATCTTGTCCGAGAGTCCCGGCCATTTCGTGACCGGTGTCGCACCTGCCCCGGAGGCATATCCCAGCACGCCCGTAATCACGGCCGCCAGAAACAAGACCGGCCTTCCGCGACTTCTCATGGTGCTCCTCCTTTCCCCGAGTGGCTCGGGTCTGCAACGACCCAAGCTGACTTGGCGACTCTGCACCCTGCAGAGGCCGCCTCAACCAGTGTGGAATCCGTCGGCACCACATCGCCCTGCCTGGCTGCGGTCCGTACCGCCATCCCCGCTACACATGCTATTATACCCAGCCTCTTTCCGGCCGTCAACATGTCGGAAGGCGAATCTTACGTGCCTGCCATTCGCGTTGGCGTATCGTGCGTCGCCGCACGACTTGGCTGGCGCGCGTGCCTGCCCGGATCGCTCGTCCAGCTCGGGGTGACGCCGCAAGGGGTGGGATTGAATGACCTTGGCGGTATACCGCAAACGACCCCTTGACCGAGCGAGCTCTCTCGGTTAACACTGCCGGGCATGGCGATCAGCCAAGATCAATTCACAGCGATCATTTCGGGCCGGCGCAAGGATAGAAGAGCAAGCGTCGCCATGTCTTTGCTGGGCGCGGCTTCGCTCGGGTACGGCTTGATCGTACGAGTCCGCAACGCCCTCTACGACCAGCGCGTTCTCAGGACCGCTCGTGTGAATGCCGCAGTCCTGTCGGTGGGCAATCTCACGACCGGCGGGACGGGCAAGACACCGCTGGTCATCTGGCTGTGCCGTTTGTTACAGGAGAGGCGCGTCCGCAGCGCGATCCTGACACGCGGGTACAAGATGCAGCAGGGTGCGTTGTCGGATGAGCCGGCCCTGCTGGCGGAGGCGTGCCCGGGCGTCGCGGTGGTGGTCAATCCGGATCGTGTGGCGGGAGCCGCCGAGGCAATCCGCAGCCACGGCGCCCAAGTGCTGGTCATGGATGACGGCTTTCAGCATCGGCGGCTGGCGCGGGACCTGGACATCGTGGCCATCGATGCGACGCGACCGTTCGGCTACGGCCGCATTCTGCCGGCGGGATTGCTCCGCGAGTCGGTCACGGGCCTGCGGCGCGCCCATGCGGTCGTGCTGACCCGCTGCGATCAGGTTGCCGAGGAGAAGTTGCAGCAGATCGAGCAGCAGATCCGCCGGACCAACCGCGGGCTGGTCGTCGTGCGCTCGGTCCACGCGCCCGTCGGGATCAGGACCGCCGACGGCGCCGAAATCGGACTGGATCGGATTCGCGGCCAGCGGGTGTTTGCCTTTTGCGGAATCGGGAACCCGGCGGCGTTCTTCGCCACGGTGGAGCGTCTGGGCGGTGTGCTGGTCGGGTCGCAAGCCTACGACGATCACCACCCGTATGCCGGGAGCGATTGGGATCGGATCCGCCGGGAGGCGGTCGCGCAGGGAGCGACGCTGATCCTGACCACCCAGAAAGACGGGACGAAGATCGCACGCTGGGCGAACGGACCGGAGCCCCCTTCCCCGGCCTGCCTGGCGGTCGAATTGCGGCTCACCGCCGGGGCCGACGGGCTGACAGCCTTGATCGAGCGGGTCCTTACCGGTATAATGCTGCGCCGGTAAGTGTCGGGGAGGCTGAAGGTTGATGCCCGTATGTACGAACGACTGCTCAAGACAATTGGGAATTTGGGCACGCCGAAGGTGCTGGTCGTCGGCGACTTCATGCTCGACGTCTACATCTACGGCGATGCGACCCGGATCAGCCCGGAGGCGCCGGTCCCGATCCTCAAGGTGACGCAGACGGAATCCCGCTGCGGCGGCGCCGGCTCGGTGGCCGCGGACCTGGCGGCGCTGGGCGCCGTCCCTCTGTGCATCGGGATTGTCGGCCAGGACGCCAATGGCGCCGTGCTGAAGGAGCGGCTGGCCGCCGCCGGAGCGGAGATCCTGGGTCTGTGCGAGGTCGCCGATCGGCCCACCACCACCAAGCAGCGGTTGATCGGCCTGGCGCAGCACCGCCACAAGCAGCAGCTCATGCGCATCGACCAGGAGAGTGCCGCGGCCCTTCCAGACGGTGTTGCGGCGCGGCTGTTGGAAGCATACGGCACAGCCCTGGAGCAGGTGGACGTGGTCTGCCTGCAGGACTACCACAAGGGCGTCCTCGCCGACGACGTGTGCCGGGAAATGATCCGGCTGGGAACAGAGGCGGGGCGCAAGGTCCTCGTTGATCCGGTGCTCCACTGCGACTACCGCAAGTACACCGGCGCCGCCCTGCTGACGCCGAACCGCCAGGAGGCCTCGTGGGCGGTCGGCTTCGCGGTGCGGGAGGCGGCGGATGCCGTCAAGGCCGCGCGGGACCTGCGCGAGAGACTCAAGTTGGAGGCGGTCGTGATCACGCTGGACCGGGAGGGCCTGTACCTGGGCACGGACAGTATCGGCCAGTTGATCCCCGCCCGACCGCGCCAGGTCTATGACGTGACCGGGGCGGGTGATGTCGTGCTCGCGACCCTGGCGGTCAGCCTGGCGGCGGATCATGACTACCTGACCGCGGCGCACCTCGCGAACCTGGCGGGCGGGATCGAGGTCGAGAAATTCGGGACCGCCACCGTCAGCGTCCGCGAGATGATCCACGAGATCGCCGGCCAATTCGGGGCGCGGACCACCAAGCTCCGCTCGCTCGAGGCCTTGATGGAAGAGATCAACTGGCGGCGCAGCCGCGGCCAGACCATCGTGTTCACCAATGGCTGCTTCGACGTGATCCATCGCGGCCACATCGACTACCTGCGCTTCTGCCGGACCCA
>JALORE010000282.1 GCA_025459125.1 Planctomycetota bacterium
CCGGGGACCTGCACGGCACCGTGGAGACCACGATGTGGACGAGCGCCGGCGTGCCGCCGAACTGGATCCAGTATGAGTTCGACCGCGTCTACCGGCTGTATGACCTGAAGGTCTGGAATTCCAACCAACTGATCGAGAGCTTCTTGGGCTTTGGTGCGAAGGCCGTCACGGTTGAGTACTCGGTCGACGGTTCCACCTGGACGGCGTTGGCCAACGTGCCGGAATTCGCCAAGGCCTCTGGGAATCCGGACTATGCCGCGAATACCACCGTCGTTTTCGGCGGGGTGGAGGCCAAATTCGTCAAGTTGACGATCGACACCTCCTGGGGTGGGATGCCCGTCGCCGGCCTGAGCGAGGTGCGGTTCTCCTACATCCCCGTCCAGGCGCGGGCGCCGGAGCCGGCCAGCGGGGCCAAGGGCGTCAGCGTGGAAGCCGACCTGAACTGGCGGCCGGGCCGGCAAGCGGCATCGCATCAAGTGTTCTTCGGCACCGATCCGAATGCCCTGACCGCCGGCCAGACGGTGACCGACCATCGCCATGACCCCGGGGCCTTGAACTTCGGCACCACCTACTATTGGCGGGTCGATGAGGTCAATGCGGTCACACATCCCGGTCCCATCTGGAACTTCACGACGCAGGAGTACGCGGTCGTGGAGGACTTTGAGAGCTACACGGACGAGGACGGCAGCCGGATCTACCAGACCTGGATTGACGGCTGGACCAACAGCACCGGGGCCGTGGTCGGTTACCTGCAGGCTCCGTTTGCCGAGCGGACGATCCTCCATGGCGGCAAGCAGGCGATGCCGCTGGAGTACAACAACGTCAAGACGCCGTACTACAGTGAGACCGAGCGGACCTTCGCACCCGTGCAGAACTGGTCCGGCAACGGCGCCGACACCCTGGCGGTATGGTTCCGGGGCCGGGCAGTGGCCTTCCTCGACAAGGGAGCCGGCAGCTTCACCCTGGGCGGCGGCGGCACGGACATCTGGAATGCGGCGGATCAGTTCCGCTTCGCCGCCAAGCGTCTGACCGGCAACGGTGTCATCGTCGCGAAGGTCGAGAGTCTGGTCACTGCCGATCCGTGGACGAAAGTCGGTGTGATGATTCGCGAGAGCCTGGCGCCCGGTTCGCGCTTTGCGGCGGTCTACGCCACCCCGGGCAACGGCGTGCGGTACCAGGCTCGCCTGACGACGGATGTCGCCGCGGTCAGCGATACCGCGGTCGCCACGCCCGAGCAGATTGCCCTGCGGGCACCGGTCTGGGTCAAGATGGAGCGAACCGGCAGCAACTTCAGCGGTTTCTACTCCACCGATGGGGTCAAGTGGACCTCGATGTCCTGGAATCCGCAGACGATCACCATGGCGGCGAGCCCCGTCTACATCGGTCAGTGTGCGACCAGCCACAACGCCAATGCCTTGACGAGCGCGGAGTTCTCCAATATCTCCACGACCGGCAGTGTCACGGGGGGCTGGGAAGTCACCGAGATCGGCGTCGCCCAACCCAGCAATACGGCTGCTTCTCTATACGTGGTTGTCCAAGACAGCGCCGGCAAGAGCAAGGCGGTCAAGCACCCCGACCCGGCGGCCACGACCCTGGCGAGCTGGCAGGAGTGGAGAATCCCGCTGGGCGAATTCACCTCGGCTGGCGTCAAGATGACCGCGGTCAAGACGATTGTCATCGGCGTGGGCGACCGAACCAGCCCGGCTCCGGGCGGGGCCGGTGTGCTCTATATCGACGACATCGGCTTCGGCCATTCGGCCGGGCAGTAGGAGTCCCCGCATTCTTGGTGTGAGGACCGTGGCCCCGACGCTCGTGCGCCGGGGCCACGGTTCATTTGCCCCATCGGGCATCGTTCGTCCAATCTCTGTGAAAGGAGGAAGTCCATGAGCAAGGGAGCCATCTGTCTATTGTGTTGCCTCGCAATGTTGGGTACGGCTCCAGCGGCCTCGGGAGAGCTGGTGGGGCACTGGAAGCTGGATGAGGGCACCGGGACCAAGGCGGCCGACTCCTCCGGCAAGGGCAACGACGGGACGTTCTTCAACAAGCCGACCTGGATCGCCGGTGTCCAGGGCAGCGCCCTGGAGTTCCACGGCTTGGGTGTCTCCGGGGGCGGCGGCGATTACATCAATTGCGGCAGCAATGCCATCCTGGACATCGCCGGTCCCATCTCGATCGCCTTGTGGATTCGACCCGAGGCCGATCAGCCGGAGGCCAAGGCCACCACGACGGCGCCCATGGCCAAGGCGATGAGCGGGATGAGTCCCAGTTGGAGCTACCAGGTTCGCTACGGCTGGGGCAGCACCAAGCCCTTCATGTCGTTCACGTTCAATACGACGCCCCGGGCCTGGGCCTACGTTAACAAGAACCTGACGCGGAGCGAGTGGTGCCATATCGCCTGCGCGTACGACGGCACGACGCTGAAATGCTATCTCAACGGCGAACAGACCGATTCCACCCCCATGGGCGCCATCACCAAGAGCAGCACGCCCGTCCTCATCGGCTCGGACGGGTGGGGTTGTGACTGGATCGGCGCCATTGACGATGTGCGCATCTACAACAACGCGCTGACGGTGGAGGAGCTCAAGGCCGTCATTCAGGGACCCGCCAAGCTGGCGGCCAATCCGAAGCCGGCCGACGGAGCCGTCGATGTGCCTCGCGACGTATCGCTGGGTTGGGTCCCGGGGATCTTCGCCGTCACGCATGACGTGTACCTGGGCAAGACCCTGGCGGACGTCAACAACGCCAGTCGCGCCGCGCCGGCCGGCGTTCTCGCCAGCCAGGGCCAGACGGCGACGGCCTACACGCCGGCCGCCCCCTTCGATTACGGTCAGACCTATTACTGGCGGGTCGACGAGGTCAACGCCGCCCCGGACAGCACCATCTTCAAGGGCAACGTGTGGTCCTTCAAGGTCGAGCCTTATGGCTATCCCGTCAAGCCGGTGGCCGCCAAGGCGTCCAGCGCCCAGGGCGACATGGGCCCGGAGAAGACCATCGATGGCTCCGGCCTGATCGGGGACCTGCACGGCACCAGTGCGACCACGATGTGGCTCAGCACCGGGGCGCTGCCAAACTGGATCCAATACGAATTTGACCAGGTCTACCAGTTGCACGACCTGAAGGTGTGGAACTCCAACGGGCCGGTCGAGAGCTTCATCGGCTTCAGCGCCAAGAAAGTCACGATCGAGTACTCCACCGACGGTACGGCGTGGAAAGCCCTGGAGAACGTGCCCGAGTTCGCCAAGGGACCCGGTGCCGCGGCTTACGCCGCGAATACGACAGTCAACTTCGGCGGCGTGGAGGCCAAGTTCGTCAAGCTGACGATCGCCGCCACCTGGGGCGGCCTGAACGTCACCGGCCTGGCCGAGGTGCGGTTCTCTTATGTCCCGGTTCAGGCGCGGGCGCCGGAGCCGGCCAGTGGCGCGAAGGGTGTCAGTGTCGAGACCGACCTGAACTGGCGGCCGGGCCGCCAGGCAGCGTCGCACCAGGTGTTCTTCGGCACCGACCCGGGTGCTCTCACCGCCGGCCAGACCGTGACCGATCATCAGTACGATCCCGGTTCCCTCAACTTCGGCACCACCTACTACTGGCGCGTCAATGAGGTCAATGGGGTCACCTACTCCGGTCCCGTCTGGAGCTTCACCACCCAGCCCTACGCGGTCGTGGAGGACTTTGAGAGCTACACCGACGACGAGGGTAGCCGCATCTATGAGACCTGGATCGATGGCTGGACCAACGCCACCGGCGCCGTCGTCGGCTACTTGCAGGCGCCTTTCGCCGAGCAGAAGATCATCCACGGCGGCAAGCAGTCCATGCCGCTGGAATACAACAACATCAAGACCCCGTACTACAGTGAAACCGAGCGGACCTTTGCCCCGGTGCAGAACTGGACCGGCCATGGCGCCGATACGCTGGTCGTGTACTTCCAAGGCCGGGCGGCCGGCTTCCTCGACAAGGGCGCCGGCAGCTTCACCCTCGGCGGCGGTGGCACCGATATCTGGAACACGGTCGATCAGTTCCGCTTTGCCGCCAAGAAGCTCACCGGTAACGGGGCGATCGTGGCCAAGGTCGAAAGCTTGGTCAACACCGATCCGTGGGCCAAGGTGGGTGTGATGATCCGTGAGAGTATGGCGCCCGGCGCTCGCTTTGCGGCGGTCTACGCTACCCCGGGTAACGGCGTGCGGTACCAGGCCCGTCTGACGACGGATGCGGCGGCGGTCAGCGATACCGCGGTCGCCACCCCGGCACAGATTGCTCTGCGGGCCCCGGTCTGGGTCAAGATGGAGCGCTCGGGCAACGCCTTCAGCGGTTCCTACTCCACCGACGGCGCCAAGTGGACGGCCATGTCCTGGAACCCGCAGACGATCAACATGGCGGCCAGTCCGGTCTACATCGGCCTGTGCGCCACCAGCCACAACGCTGCGGCCACGACGACCGGAGAATTCTCTAACGTCTCGACGACCGGCAACGTCACCGGCGCCTGGGAAGTGGCTGCGATCGGCGTGGCCCAGCCCAGCAATGGCGCGGGCCAATTGTACGTGGTCGTGCAGGACAGCGCCGGCAAGAGCAAGGTGGTCAAGCACCCTGTTCCGGCGGCCACGACGCTGACCGGCTGGCAGGAGTGGAAGATCCCGCTCAGCGAATTCACCTCGGCGGGTGTCAAAACAACCGCCGTCAAGACGCTCACTATGGGCGTGGGCGACCGGGCCAGCCCGACTCCGGGCGGTGCCGGCTTGCTTTACATCGACGACATCGGCTTCGGCCATCCGGCCCCGTAACGCGAACACAGGGTCCCAAACGCGATGCCGACGCGTCGCGTTTGGGACCCACCTCTCATCCCGTGCGTGACAGCGGCTTCGGTCGTCTGTAGAATACCGGTACGCGCGGGCGCTGGTCCGCCACGCGAAAAAGCCACACAAAAGGGAGGATTGTCCCATGAGGATGCTGATCAGTCTCGTTGCCGTGCTGGGGATGCTCGTGCCGGTCGGGTCGACGTTCGCGGCCCAGTCCCGACCCAATGTCCTGTTCATCGCCGTGGACGACATGAACAATGACCTGGGCTGTTTCGGCCACCCGCTGGTGAAATCGCCGAGCATCGACCGCCTGGCCGCCCGCGGCGTACGGTTCGACCGGGCCTACTGCCAGTTCCCGCTGTGCAGTCCGAGCCGCTCTTCGCTGTTGACCGGTTTGCGACCGGACAGCACGCGGGTATTCGATCTGCAGTATCATTTCCGCCAGGATCTGCCCGACTTGGTGACGCTCCCGCAGATGTTCATGCGTCACGGCTATTACGTGGCCCGCGTCGGCAAGATGTACCACTACGGCAACCCGGGCGACATCGGCACCAACGGCCTGGACGACCGGGCCTCGTGGCTGGACCGCTTCAACCCGGCGGGACGGGACAAGACCACGCTCGAGCTGGACATCATCAATTACACGCCCAAGCGGGGCCTGGGTTCGGCCATGGCGTTCCTGTCGGACCAGACCGGGACGGACCCGGAGCATACCGATGGGAAGGTGGCCGACCAGACCATTCGCCTGCTCGCGGAGCGCCGGGACAAGCCCTTCTTCATCGCGGCGGGTTTCTACAAGCCGCACACCCCCTGGGTGACGCCCAGGAAGTACTTCGACCTGTACCCGATGGACCCGATCTCACTGCCGCCGATCACCCCGCAAACCCCCGACGCGTACCCGTCGCTGGCCTTGAACTCGACCCGGCCGTGGCCTTACTTCGGCATTACGCCGGAACAGGCGCGCGAATGCAAGCGCGCGTACTACGCCGCGATCTCCTTCGTGGACGCCCAGATCGGGCGGGTGCTCGACGCCGTGGACCGCTTGGGGTTGCGTGAGAATACCGTCATCGTGTTCTGGAGCGACCACGGCTATCATCTCGGCGAACACGGGCTGTGGTTCAAGCAGAGTTGTTTCGAAGAGTCGGCGCGGGTGCCGCTGATCGTCTCCGTGCCGGGGCAAAAGACTGCGGGCCAGGCGAGCAAGCGCCCGGTGGAGCTGGTCGATCTCTATCCGACGCTGGCCGATCTGGCGGGCCTGACGCCACCGCAGCATGTGGAGGGCTTCAGCCTGCGTCCGCTGATTGACAATCCCCAGGCCCCATGGGACCACGCCGCCTTCACCCAGGTTCAGCGCGGCACGGACCCGGGCCACAGCGTCCGGACGGAGCGTTGGCGGTACACGGAATGGGCCTTCGGGGCCAAGGGACAGGAGCTCTACGACCACGAGGGCGATCCCCGCGAGCTGCGCAATCTGGCCGGCGATGCGAAATACGCCGACACGGTCGCGCAAATGAAGGCCCTGCTCAAGCCAGTGCATCCCGCGCCCGTCTCGGGCGGCAAGGCGGCCCCTGGCACGAAGGAGAAGTTCTGCAATTGACGATTGGGCCGAAAGGGATCAGCGGAAAGGTCAATTGACTATCCGGGGTAAACCCCCGGCTCCGCCGGGGGACTCCTGAAGTTTGACAGATACAGGAGTCGTCCACCAGACTCTCGGACTGTGAACCGCTCAAAGTTTCACAGAAAGGAGATCTGATGGACGACGATGAGAGCCTAAACCATACGAAATGGGAATGCAAATACCATGTTGTGTTCATTCCCGAGTGCCGGCGCAAGAAGCTGTACCAGCAGTTGCGACAGGACCTTGGGGAGGTGTTTCGCCAGTTGGCCCAGCGGAAGGAATGCCAGATTCTGGCAGGGCACTTGGTGGTGGACCACGTGCACATGCTGATCTCGATTCCGCCCAAACACGCCGTGGCCCAGGTGATCGGGTACATCAACTGGCTACCGACAGCCGCTGTCTGACCGCGAACTGCGCCAAATAGGGAAACAGACGTGGAGGATAGGACCGGGGCTGGGGTGACTGATTCTTCTGCTTGCTTGACAGGCGGCCGCGGTCGAGGTATCATCTTACTGGTAAGATGGTCAAAAAGGAGAATCGCATGGGACCCGTATCCACCACGAAGATGTCGTCGAAAGGTCAAGTCGTGATTCCTGAAGAGATCCGTCATCGGCTGGCACTCGACACGGGCACGCAATTCATCGTCTTGGCCGAGGATGATGTCGTGATCTTGAAGATGGTCCGGCCACCTTCGATGGGCGCTTTTGACCGCCTGGTCAAAAAGGCCAAGAGACAAGCCCGAGCCGCCGGTTTGACAGACGCGGATGTCTCCGCCGTCGTCGCGCGGGTACGGAAGCAGGGATGAGAATCGTCCTCGATACGAATGTGCTGATGTCCGGGATCTTCTTCGGCGGGCCGCCCTATGCCATCCTGCAAGCCTGGCGCGACGGAGAGGTTCAGTTCGCTGTCTGCCTGGAAATCCTGGCAGAGTGCCGCGGAGTCGCCCTCCGACTGAGCCAGAAGTACAAGGGCCTCGACATCTCGTCCGTCCTCGATCTGGTGGCTGTTCAGTCCCGGATTGTACAGGCCACGCCCATGCCGATGCCGGTCTGCGATGACCCCAAGGATGACATCTTTCTCGCTTGCGCGTTGGCCGCAAGAACTCGCATCCTTGTCAGTGGCGACCGGCATCTTCTGGCTGTCTCCGGCTGGGCCGGTATCCAGGTGCTCCGCCCCAAAGCCTTCGTCGATCGATTTCTGTAGGCTGCGGCCGCACGCCTGGAGAAGATACCTGACACCGTCCTCGCCCAAGGCGGCAGAGCAGAACCCGGCACGAAGGATAAGTTCAGCAACTGACGCTGGGGCGAAAGAATGTGAAATGTGTAGGTGCGACCCCCGCTTAGGATTGTGCCGTTGACACACCAGATAGACCAGGAATGCAACATGATGAGACATCTCACGGCAGGATTCACATCTTTCGAAGACCGGTCGGCCCTATTCGGCCTTGTTCTGGCAGGCGTACTCCTGGCGTCCCAAGTCCGGGTCCAGGCGAACTGGCCGGGTTTCCGCGGTCCGACCGGCCTGGGCTACACGACTCAGGAGAATCTGCCCATCACCTGGGGCGGTCCGGCCCGGGAAAACGTGCGGTGGGTCGCGGCGCTGACCGGCCAGGGACATGCCAGCCCCATCGTCTGGGATCAGGCAGTCATCGTCTGCACCGTCCGTTGGCCGCCCGAGGTCCAGGACCGTAAGAAGATCATCCCGGAGCATCATGTCACCTGCTATCGCACGTCCGATGGTGGCTTGCTCTGGGATACACTCGTACCCCCCGGGCCCTGGTTGCGGGAGGATTTCCGCAGCGGGCCGGGCGGCGGCTACGCCGCGGCCACCCCGGTCACCGATGGTAAGCTCATCTACTGCGCCTTTGCCTCCTCGGTCCTGGCGGCGCTCGACTTCCAGGGCCGCATCGCCTGGCGAACGCCCATCGTTCCCTACTCCTTCGACGTCACTCTGGGCAGCAGCCCGGTCCTCCATGGCGACACCGTCATCCTCTTGTGCGCGATGGCCAAGGAGCAGGACTCGCGCGTCGTCGCCTTCGATCAGACCAACGGCGAGATACGATGGGAGAGGAAACTCCCGCAAATGCAGTTCGGGCACAGCACGCCTCTGATGATCCAGGTCCACGGCAGACCGCAGATGCTCCTGGTGGCCTCGGGCATGAAGGAGGCGGGCGATGCCCTGCAGAGTCTCGATCCGGCCGACGGGAGACTCCTGTGGTGGTGCCGGGGTGAAGGAGACGCCTCCTCACCGGCCTACGGGCAGGGTCTCGTCTACTTTGATGATGGCCGGGGCGGTACGGGCGTGGCGGTCGATCCGGCCGGTTCGGGCGATGTCTCTGCGACCCACATCCGCTGGACCATCACCCAGCGCGGCGAAGCCCTGAGCTCGCCCATCGTGGTTGGCCCGTATCTGTATCGCTTGCGCACTCCGGGCCTGCTCCAGTGTTGGGAAATGGCCACCGGCAAAGAGGTCTATTCCCAGCGTCTCCAGGACATCTCCAGCGCCTGGGCCAGTCCGATTGCGGACCCCCAAGGACGCCTGTTCTTCGCCAACGCGGGCAAGAGCTACGTCGTTCAGGCGGGGCCGGAGTGCCGGATCCTCGCCATCAACGATCTGGGGGACGGGAATCACGCCTCACCGGCGGCGGCCCAGGGCGGACTGTTCCTCGTCGGCGTGA
>JALORE010000045.1 GCA_025459125.1 Planctomycetota bacterium
CCGAACCCACCGGCGAGTTCCTTGCCCCATGCTACCGTCCTCCGTGACCCCCTTCAAGGGGTGCCTGTCTGTTCTTGCGCTGGTGCTCCGGCCGTGGCGTCCGTCCATCTCTCTGCGAGTTGGGTTGGCACGGGTGCGGTTGCGCGGCTCGTTTCGTCGCGCGGTTGCGTCGAGCGGGGGAAAAAGGGGACATTCTACTTCTTCCCGCAGCCCCGCCAGCGAGGAAAATGAAGAAGTGGAATGTCCCCTTTTTCCCCCGATGACGTCACAACGCGCGGGGCGGGGATCGGTGGCATGGCCGAGGCCATGCGGGATGTCGGAAAGAGCCCATGGAACGCCAGAGAAAAGCGATCGCAGAAATAGGCAATTATCTCCTTCGCAGGCTAATGCGCCCCCTGGCTTTCCCCGCCATTTCCGTTGTTCTTCAGTGCCCTGACCTCCGCAAGGTAGTACGTGCCATAGTGCGGATCGCCGCCCGCCTGGTCCGGAGCTGTAGGGTCCACAAATCATGAATCACGAAAGACCTGGACATTGTTTGGGCACCTGCTCTGGCGAGACATCCGCACGTGGTGTGGAATATCCGCCCCCATTCAGGCGATGCGGCCGAAATCGCCGCTCTGCCGCCAGGAACTCACGGTACATGCGGGCAAAGGTCTTCTCGATCAAGACAAGCCTGATGTCGTTGTCCCCTCCTCCATGGTCCACCAGTGACGGTACCGCAGAGACGCCACATGTTGTCCAGGACCGGGGTCGCACCGACACAATTCACATTCTGGCCGTCGGACTTGTTAGCGGGTGTGTGAGAAGCTGTCCCCTTCGTGGCATGGGCTTCCAGCCTCGTTGTTCTACACATTTTGGAGCCGCAGGAGATTCTGCGCGTTGCGCCAATAGCATGGTAGGAGAAGAACCGCAGGGTCCCATCGCGCTACGGTCGCGGGTCTGTCTCCATCGGTTTGCTCACGGCGCCAGTGGGGTCCCATTGTGATCGCTTGCCGGGGAGGGAAGACGAGGGTATTCTGAACCTTGCCGTTGTGGAGGATAAGGCTCTGCTGAGAAGCAACCTGAGCGCCGTAGCGGTCCATTGGCATGGCGGCGCCGCCCACGTAGGACGTCGCCTTCTTCCCCATCCCCCGCTATTGGCGCAAAGCGGAAAATCGCAGGGGTTTGGGGATAGCTTGAAAGCGCCGGTGAAAGCCGGCAGAGAGTAACGGATGAAAGAGCCATACAAGAAAGGAGTAGCGAACCATCTTGACCCCGAGTCATGCGTCGACGCGGGAAACCGCGTGGGCGAAGCGTTGACAGGGGCACACGCCGGCCGGCCATCGAGCTCCGAAATCACCTCCCCTGGCGTGCCGACCTTGTACACTGAGGGGCAAGGCCACATCCAAGACGGCGTTACCCGCGAGCCGTCCGGGAACGCCCTAGAGTCGCAGACCCCGTGTATGCGTGGAAACACTCTGCACGGAAACCGGGAGACCCCGAAGGCTTCCGTGGCCCCGAATCCCCCGGTGAAGGGTAGGGCGGCGGAACGGGTCGAGTAGGCCGATGGCCGTACGTCGAACCGGCACGCCTTCGGGGAGTCGGACGGCTCCACAGTACCCCGGACGCAGGCGAACGAAGCCGACCGCTCGGCGGCGGAGTCCGTGGAGGGAAGGGGCCCGCCCGCAAGGGCGGTCCCTACCGCGACCTCCAGGAACAACCCCCGACGCGCAGCGGCGCGGCGGGCGAAGTACCCATGAACCGGATGAGCCAAGAACCAGACGTCCCCCGATAGGAGACAACATGAGACCGATCAGCAACACACCCCGCGTTTCACGACGAACCTGGCTGCAAACCATGGCCTTGACCGGTGGAACCGTGTTGGCGACCTCCTGTGCCAAGCGCGGCGAGCCGAGCGCCGCCTCGGGGCCCGCGGCCGATTACTCCCATGAGGAGTACGTGTGGATCTCGTGTCACGCGAACCTGCCGCTGTTTATGGCCCACGATCATCCCGCCCTGCGGCTGGCAGGCAAGCAATTGGGCGTCCAGGTGACCGTCGCCGGCCCGAACACGGTGGACATCCCCAGCTTTGTCTCATCCATCGAGACCATCGCCGCACGGCAACCCGCGGGGATGATGATCGTCGCGTGGGATCCCTCCGCGGTCGTGGGCCCGATCAACCGGGCGGTCGAGTCGGGCATCCCGGTGGTCTGCGTCGATACCGATGCTCCCGACAGCCGGCGGTTGTCCTTCATTGGGACCAATTGGTTTGACCTGGGGGTCCGGCAGGGCCAGGCGATGGTCAAAGCCCTGAAGGGACGCCAAGGCAAGATTGCCATGCTGGGCCTGACGGAGCAATACATCGACCAGCAGGCGTTTGCCGGTTTTCGGTCCGTCCTGGAGAAGACGGGCCTGTCCCTCATGGAGCCCCAGAACGACCGGGGCGACGCCGCGGTGGCCGCCCGGGTGGCCGCGACCATCATCCAGGCGACGCCGGACCTCGTCGGCATGGCTGGATTCGACTCAGAGAGCGGTCCCGGCATGGGCCTGGCGATCAAGGAGGCCGGCCAGGCCGGCCGGATCGTCGCCACCTGCGTGGACGCGGAACCGGCGCACTTGGGCCTGATCAAGGAAGGCGTTCTGACGGCCGCGGTCGGCCAGAAGCGCGAGCTGTTCACCTACTTTGGCCTGCGGGTCCTCTTCGAGCTGAGGCACTCGACCCTGAAGCTGTTCGCCGACGACAAGGCGGCCGGCGTCTCCTGCGTGCCCGACGTCATCTACACCGGCAGCTATACCGTGGCACGCGAGAACGTGGACATCTTCCTCAAACACTCACCGGCCGCGGCCTGATACGGGAAGTAGAGAAGCAGAATTTCCGCTCTTCTCTACTGTCTGTCACCCCCGCGCAAACGGGGGTCCAGTAAAGCCGAGGCGTTCCTGGATTCCCGCCTGTGCGGGAATGACAGAAGGCAAAGACCTCTTGCTGAACGACTACCGCCTCAGTCGCTCTATCGGGAAGACGAAGCAGTGGTCGATGCGAGTTGAGGACCGGCGACCGCGTCGCGGCAGACGACGCGGAACCCTACGTTGAAGACCCGCTGCCAGGACGGATAGGCCTGGCGAAACGCGCTGCGAGCGCGGGCGGGCCGGTCAAAGAACGAGCCGCCGCGGACGACCTTGCGGATGGACTCGTCGCTGCACCCGGAGGTCTTATCCGTACCGTATGTCCCATAGGTCGTATCAGTCCACTCGGCAGCGTTGCCGTGCATGTCACAGAGACCCCACGCATTCGGGCGCAGCCGCCCGACGGGCGTCGTCACCACGAAGCCGTCATCGAAGCGGCGCTCGCTGAGCCCCGAGCCTTCGAGCACGACATGCTCCAGTCCGCCGGTCAGGCCGACGTACCGGCCCTTCTCCGTGTTGCCGAAGGACAGATCGCCCAGGTTGGCCCAGGCGGAGAAATCGGTGTTGGGGTCGCCATAGTGGAGCGGCGTCACGGTCCCCGCGCGGCAGGCGTATTCCCACTGGGCCTCCATCGGCAGGGTGAAGCGCAGGCCGGTGCGCTGCGAGAGCCAGCGACAGAACGCAATCGCCTGCTCCCAGGAGACGCGGACGACCGGCTGCTGCGGCTCATCGAGGGGCAGGCCCTCGTCGTCGCTGCGGGCGTGGCGTTTCTGGTAGTAGCCGCTGTCGTGGCGCGGGTCGAAGAGCCGGTACTGCTCATTGGTGACCTCGCACGCTCCCATCCAGAACGACTGGTCAATCGTCACCCGGGTGAGCGGCCATTCATCCGGTTCGCCCCGGACCTCGCCCATGACGAACGCTCCGGCGGGAATCCGCACGAGCTTGAGACTCACACCGGCAGCCAGTTCTACCGTTTTCTCATCTACTCGTCCCGGCGGCGGCACGGTCTCGTTGCCGACACATCGCGGATTCGGCTCAGGCAAAGGTAGCGGCTGGGTGGGCGTCGCGTCGTACGGCTCGCCCGCGGGAATGGCCTCCGGGTCGTCCGGCGGTCCGCCGTAGACGCGGCGCAATTCCATGCGCCGTTGGTGGGCCCCATCCGGGATCGGGTAGGCATCGCCCCAGGTGCCGTGGCAGGGCCCGTTGAGATCGATCCACGTCACGAGCCGGTCCCAGGCCTCGGCGTCGAGCCGCACGCCCTGGTGGCCTTTGCGCAGGAGCTGGATCAACTCGCTGGTATCCGCGTGGTATTCGCCGGGCGTCAGCATGCGGACATCGTCCTCGATGCTCACCCGTCGAATGTAGGGAATCAGGGCGTCATAGGCCGGCGCGTACTTCAGGACACCACCGGTGTCGGCCAGCATCTGCGGGTGCATGCGGTCCACGCCCAGCTTGGAGATCCGCCGGCCTCGGTACTCGGGGACCTGCTCCTCGGGCCGCAGGTCCGGCCGGCCGGAGCGGCCATCGTGGCAGGCGACGCAATGCCTGTTCAACACCGGCTGGACCTCGCGGGCGAAATCGAAGCCGCGGGGCGGACCGCGCCACGGCCGGACCTCGCGCACCTCCCGCACCGCGGCCAGCGCCACCTGCGACGGCGTCACATCCGTCGGCGGCTCGTGGCAGCCCACACACGAAAGGGTCTCACCCGGCATGACGGTGAACCAACTGCGCATCAGTTGCACCGCCCGGCCCTCGGCATCCAGGGCCTGCACCGCCAGCGGCGTATTCGCCGGGACGCGGAACATCACCGAGCCATCCTCTTCGAGCGGCACCGTCCCCAGAATTCGCATGACCTCCCAGGGTCCGCCGAACCCCGCGACGTCCGGCCCCGCCAAGCCGGGGTACCCGAAGTGATAGGCCAGGACCCGCAGGCTCCGGACCAGTCCACGCGGCACGCCCACCAGCCCGGGGCCGGAGTAGACGTTGTGCAGGTAGACCACGCCGTCGGTGCGCTTGAGGTCCACCTTGTCTGTGATCGCCGGCGGCTTCGGCCGCTGGCGGACCGGCACCGGCTCGAGCAAGGCATAACCGGGCTCCTCCCGCACGAGCACCAGGTTGTCGAATATGTCGGCCAGGTAGATGCCCCAAGGGGACTTCACGTTCGGCCAGCAGGCGACGAGGAAGTACTTTTCGCTCAGCGGGTATGGATGCAGGAACTTCGGCCAGTCCTGGTCCACGAGCTGATCGAGCACCTTGGGGTCGATCGGATCGCCCCGGCCGGAAATCCGTCGCACCAGGCCGTCGGCCTCGTACCAGCCCCGGTTCGTGTCGACCAGGACGAGCTGGCCCATCTTGTGCACGCCGTGATAGCCCGACAGGATGCAGATCAGCCGATGCTCATCCCCCGGCAGCGGCCGCGGGAAATAGAGCGAATTCGGATACCAGGAATTGATCCCGTAGACGGCCCGCTGGTTCGTGCCGTCCGGATTCATCGTCATCAGCTCCCGGAGGAAGATGTGGTTGATGCCAGTGTAGTCCCAGCGGTGAAAGAGCACTTGGCCGTTGTTCAGGATCGCGGGGTGGAAGTCGTGGTCCTGGTCGAAGCAGACTTGTCGCATGCCGGAGCCGTCGGCATTCATCGTATAGAGATTCGTGACGATCTTCTTGCCATGCCAGCACGGCACGGCCTGCCAAGACGCGGTCGAGCCGAAGACGATACGCCCATCCGGCAGGTAACAGGCGTCGAAGCAGTCCACGTCGCCGGGCGCCCGCGAGACCTGACGCGGGCCCGAGCCGTCCACCCGGGCCTCCCAGATGCGCCAGTTGTCCCGCCCGGATTGCGTGAAGAGGAATCGATCGCCGTCCCAGTGCAGGTCCGTCTCGCCCACGTAGACCTCGGCCTCGGGCCGGTACACGGTGGCCAGCTTCGCGCGTCGGTGCGCCAGCGACAGGAGGGCGATTTCGTTGTCATATCCCTCCCGCGGGAGCGAGGAATTGCACTCGTGATTGGAGGGAAATCCTAGCTCGATCCCCGGCACATTCGGCAGCTTCATCTTCTTCACGTTGACCGGCGCCGAGAGCCGCAGGCTCTTACGCTTGACGACCAGCACTTTGTCGAAATCCAGCAACGGATTCGCCAGCAAGGCCTCCCGCTGAAGCTGCGCCAGAGCCGCGTCATTGGCGTCTGCGCCGATCCGCTCGAGCCGCCGGAGATACTCCTGCCCCTTCGGGTAGCGCGGCCCATAGGTCGCCATGAGGTCCTCGATCGCCGCCCGCAGCGTCCGGGACCGGTACTCCCGGAGGTGCTGTGCGGGTGTCGCGTCGGTATCCGCGGCCTGCGCACACCACGGTAACGCCAGGATCAGGAATGCCAGGGTCGCGATATCTCGTTTCTTCATCAGACGAACACTCCGTCGCACGGGCTCGGAGTCGGGCTTCCCAACGGCCCGGAACAGCAGGAACGCGGAACTCCAAACCTGCCACGATTATAGCACGTCGGAGAAGCCCTACACCACCGAATCCGCCAGCCGCCCAGGGCAAACGCGAAGTCGCAGGTATTCCGGGTGGCAGTGTCAAGCGGAGCCATTCATGGGCCTTCGGCGCACCCGAAGAGGAGGAAAAGAGGCTCCCGTTAGACGCTTTGGCGTAAGTCTCGGTCCAGACGTGACTTGGCGCAATTTGCGTCGCCTTCCGTCCCGCCTCTTTTCAGAGGGGTCTTCGGAGCTTGGCGATGGTGGATTTCCCGTGCGGGGGCCCATCGCCAAGGCTTTCGGCCTTGACGATGCCACCCAATGGACGCATTCTCCATGCCATCTTCAGGCCTCTGCGATTGTCCTGGCCAGCCATCCGTTCAGAGACTCGACGCGTGTTGGTAGTGACGCCGTAAGGCGGTGTCTTGTATGCCCTTACGGGTACCCTACGAACCAGCGGACTACTCGATGTGCTGGCAGCGGTTCAGGAGGGCGGGCTCGGGGTGGAAGCCGATCTTCTCGGCGAGGACGGGATTGAGGTACGCCGCAGTCTGGCGATTCCGGGGCACCGCGATATCGGCCGGGCGGCGGCCGGCGAGGATGTCCAGGGCCGTCTGGGCGGCCCACTGGCCCTGCTCTTTCGCAACCTTCGTCAGGCCGAACACGGCGTAGACCATCATGAAGTCATCGCACGTGAAGGCCGGCACGCGAATCTGCGCCCGCACAAGAGCCCGGGCCCCCGCCGGGTCCCAGTCCCGGATGGCTCCGTTGGTCGGCAGAAAGATCAGATCGCTGGACTGGTTGGCCCGCAGGAATTGCTCCTTCCACTGGGCGTAGATGTCCACGAGAACGTAGTCGGTCGTCAGACCCAGCGAGGCGAAGATCGGCAGGAGGTATTCCTTGTTCTTCTGCTCGGAAACGGAGTTCTCCGACAGGACCGTGAGTCGTTTCGCGGCGGGATAGTGCCGCTGGAGGGTCTCAATGGTCTCTCGAATCGGGAGCACTTCCAGCATGCCGGTGACGTGCGCCGTCGGCAGGCCGTAGGATTCGCAGGTCCAGTTGACGCCGCAGAAGACGACCGGCATGGGACCGTCCTTGAAGTGCGGCACGACGACGTATTTCACGGCGTCATCATCGGAGGCGATGAGAACCTGCGGCTGGAAGTTGCGGATCGCCTGAAGAGCCGCCGCGGCGTTCGCCCCAAGAAGCTCGGGCGACGACTGGCGTTTGCTGTCGAGGAAGAACGTCTTCAGGTGCGCTTTGCCCGCCAGCGTCTCATTGATGCCCAGCATGGTCTGGTCGCTCGACGCGTAGCCCGCGTGGTACGAGTTGAGGTAGAACACCCGCGGCAGCTTGGCATCTTCTGTAGCCCAGCCGCCCCCGGCTGGGGATCGAGCGGGCAAGACCGCGTTGAAGACCAGTACCCCCACCAGCCCCACGATAGCGACGATGCTCTCCATCACCGTCCAGATCAGGAACGTGTGCTTGATGCTGACGTTATAGTACTCCTTGAACATCCAGAACCCGATGTCGTTGAAGTGCGAGAACATCAGGCTGCCGGAGCAGACGGCCAGGACCATCAGTTCCGGCCGGACGTCGGAATTTGCGAGCAGCGGTCCGACGATGCCGGCCGCGGTGATCGCGGAGACCGTCGCGGAACCGAGTGCCAAGCGGACCAGGGCGGCGGCACTCCAGCCCAGCAGCAGCGGCGACCAGTTCAGGGATCTGGCCAGTTGCTCGATCGCGGTGCCGGTGCCGCTGTCGAGCAGGACCTGCTTGAACGCCCCGCCACCGGCGATGATGAACAACACCATCGCGATGCTCGCCACCGCAGCGCCCATGCTCTTCATGAGGTCGTCCATCGTGCGGCCGTGACGCAGGCCCAGGGTCCAGAGCCCCAGCAGCACTGCCAGGCCCAGCGCGACGTTCGGGTCGCTGAAGAACTTCGCCAGGCGCGTGCCGCGGCCGGCGTCCGGCACGCACATGACCAGGACGGCTCCCGCCAGCATCAGCAGCACGGGAATCAGCATCGTGAACAGGCTGCGGCCGATGCCCGGCAGGTCTTCCCGCCGGAACTGCTTATCCGCGAACAGCTCCGCGGGCGGCCGGTTGTCGAGATGGCGGAAGAACCGGGACAAGAGCGGCCCCGCCAGGAACGTGGCGGGAGCCACCAGTGTCAGCCCGAACAGCAACGTGATATTCGGGTCGGCGTGGAACGTCTGCGAAATGGCGGTCGGCGCCGGATGCGGCGGCAGATAGCCGTGGGTGACCGACAGGGCCGACGACAGCGGGATGCCCAGGTACATCAGCGGCAGCTTCGTCACCGCGGCAAACGTGTAGATCAGCGGGATCAATGTCAGGAAGCTGGCGTTGTAGATCATCGGCAGGCCGACCACGAGGCCGGTGATGACGACGGACAGTTGAATGCGCCGCAGGCCGAACAGGCCCGTCAGCCAGTGGGTGATGCTGTGCGCCGCCCCGCTTTCCTCGATGAGCTTGCCAAGCATGGCACCGAAGGCCAGGATCAGGGCCAGGCTGCCCATCGTGTCGCCGATCCCGGTCAGGATCGACTTGAGCACGGCGTCCGGCGCGAGTCCGTTCAGCAGGCCGACGGCAAACGACGTCAGCAGCAGAGCCAGGAAAGCGTTGAACTTCAGCCAGGCGATGAGCACCAGCAGCAGTACGATGCTGAGGGCGAGGATCAGCAGTGACATTCAGGATCTCCGCGTAGGGCGAGCGTCCCCGCTCGCCCCCCAAGTCGTCCGTCCCTTCAACGGTCTCCGGACAGGCTTTCGCACGACAGCTCTCGCGCCGTTACCACCTCGGAAAGGCGAGCGGGGACGCTCGCCCTACGAAGAACCGCACCGTCACTTGGCGAAGAACGCCGTCGCCGACGCGGCCGGGGCCTCGTAGACCAGCGTTTCGCCCTCAAGCTCCAGTACTCCGACCGGCTCGTACCGATCCTTCCCATCCGTGGTGCGGAACGCCTCGAACGTGTCGCTGCCGGACCCGCGGACGTGCACCGCCACGCGCTGGTTGTCCTGGCCGAGATTGACAAGAACAAAGGCGTCCGGGTGCTTCGTCCCGTGGCGAGCGAACCCGATCACCGCCACCTCGCTGTGCATGGCGAAGGTCTGTGCCACCGCCATCCCCGGCTGGCCCGCGCGGGACAGCAGCTTGTAGTAGTAATAGCCCCGCAGGACCTCGTACGTCCCATCCTCCGCGATACGGAACGCGGTGCCGGGATTCGGGTCGCCGCCGACCCACTTCGTGGGCCGCTGGATGCAGGCCCAGGGGATGATCCCGTTGACCTTGGCGGTGTAGATGTTGCCGTGCATCTCCTTGATGTTCGTGGCGTCCATCTTGCTCCAGCTCGTGGAGGTCACCCACGCGTGGAGCTCCGGCCGCTTCTCGCGGAGGAGGTCGGTCCCGAGGCTGCGGTGCTCGCCGAACCAGCGGCCGTAGGTCCCACCGTAAAAGCCGTGCGACGTGATCAGGCCCAGCCGGGCCAGGGCTCCGGGATCGTCGGCGATGGCATCCGCGTAGCCCCAGGCGCTGAAGCGGTACCAGTTGGTGCACTCGCCGGGCGTGACGCCGACGTCCGGCAGACCCGCGGCATCGAGCATCGGCCGCAGCAGGCGGATGAAGTCCGCCACCTGTTCCGGCGGCCAGAACATGTTGTAGTCGTGCCCGGTCCCGATATTGCCGCTCTTGCCGTCGGCGGGCCAGCGGAGCCAGTCTTCGCCCTCATTGTGCAGCGAGAGATACTTGACGGGGAGCTTCTCTTCTTCGCGCAAGTACCGCACCCAGTCGACCATGTACTTTGCCAGGTCGTATTTGCGCTCGGGGTCGAGGTCGCGTCCGCGCAGGAACTTCTGCTGCGTGGCCCAGGCCGGCGGACCGTACAGCGTCGTGATGATCGTCAGATCGTCACCTCGGGCGCGGGTGCGTTTGAGTGCTTCGCGGACGAAGTACCGCATCCAGCGCGTGGTGCTCTCATGGTCGAACTGGCCGCCGGGCGCACGCTGATGGTGCGGATCGAGGAACATCTTGACCAGTCCCGGCCTGAGTCCATCCACGCCAAAGACCATCTCCACGATCTGCTGGCGCTTCTCCTCCGTCAGCAGGCTGAACCCGCCATACTCCTGCGGGTCCTGCGTATAGTCGATGGCTTGTGCCACCTCGACGTAGTTGACGCCGAATCCGTCCCAGTCCCGCACGTGCCGGCTGAAATCCACCTGGGCCCGAACCGCCGTGAAATCCAGGGCCTGTCCCCACACCGTCCCCACTCCCAGCAGCACGCCAATAATCCCTGCCCAACCACTCCGGCTCTTCATCCTGTTCTCCTTTGTTCTTCTCGGTAGACATGACCTCAACCATACCATTGGGGGCCACCTCCGGCACGCCCATTTGCCGTTTTTCTACTGACCGGGTGGCACCGGGCCGGTGCATTATGCCATGCAGGAATGGCCTTCGCCAAGCCGATCCTGGCGCATTCGTGCAGGCAGTCGAAGTTCGGAGCACATGGATCGCAAGGGAGCAGCGATGAGCGGGACCGAGGTTTCATCGCGAAGAGAGTTCCTTCAAACGAGGGCGGCGGCGGCTGCAGCGCTCCGCCGGGGGCGTCCGGTGTACGCGGCCGGCACAGAGACGAACGCTTCGACTCTGCCCGAACTGGACGCGGTCATTCCAGGACCGGGTGTTCCTGGCCGGCCGCGCCGGTGGGGAGATGCTCTGTACGTGGACCTGGCCGTCGGCAACACGTTTGCCTTCCTCGGCAGAACCATCCGCCTGGTCTCGTGCCACAACGACCACAGCACGGTCGAGGTGGGAGGAGAACGGCAAACACTCCGCGTGGCTTCGTCACGCGCGGGCGGAGAAGGCGGGATGAAACACGACAGCGCCCGTGGGGATCTGGTCCCCGAATGGCAGGGCCAGGAAGTACTGCGGCGGAACTCCCTCCAGCGTGAGCGTCGGGCGATTCCGAAAACCGAACCGCTGGTAGTAAGCAGGTTCGCCCACCAGCACGCACCCCCGGGCGCCCGGCGTCTGGAGCCGGGAGAACCCCTCGCACAGGAGCGCCGGCCCGATACCCTGCCTCTGGTGCCGGGGCAGCACGGAGACGGGACCGACGCCGTACCAGTGCGGGTTGCCGTCGGAGATGGTGACCGGCGAGAATGCCACGTGACCGACCACCTGGCCCTCGAGTTCCGCGACCAACGAGACGCTGAGCGCTCCGGCGGCCCGCAGCGCCGCGAGGATGAATTGCTCGGTTTGGTGGCTGTAGGGACACGTCGCGAACGCCGCCTGGGTGACCTCGGCGATTGCCTGGATGTCCGACTCCATTTCGCTGCGAATAAGCACCTGCGCTTCCCATTCGGACCACGGCTGCGCCGGTTTAACGGCTGATGCCGGCGCCTTGAGCATCGTGCCGGAAGGGTAGCAGGCCTCCGTCCGCTGGTCAAGAAAAGACCACAAGGCCCCGGAGTTGACCTCATTGACCCCATTGTCACCAGGGTCATTCCGGTCCATGCGGTCAGTCTTGTCCCGTTGGCCTCGTTCCCTTGCAGTCCGGGTACGCGCCGCAGCCCCAGAACGGGCCCTTGGCGGACTTGCGCCGGCGCATGGGCTTGCCGCACAGCGGGCACTCCGGCGCCGGGGGCTGGTCCGTCTCCCGCGTTTCGAGACGCTTGGCGGGCAGCCGCTCGCTGAAGCCGCCGGTTTCTTCGAAGGCCTGCCCTTGCGCTTCGATCTGGCTCTTGAGCATGTTCAGGGCCCGCCCGATGATCAGGAGCATGGTGTTGGCCACAACCACCGCGTCATCGGCGTCCAGCCAACGAGCGTACTTCTGGCGCTGCGCCAGCGTGTGCTTCGCCGATTCATGGACCGTGTCGTCCTCGAACGGCGCGGGATCCAGCGCTACGGCGTTCACGGCTTTCGCCTCGGGCGCGTGCACCGACCAGGGGAGCTGACCCCGGTCGAGAATCACGATCTCATAATCTCCGCGCAGCTCGCTGAGGCCGGCCCGCGCCGCGTCGGTGAGCTTCATCTCGGTATCCTTGGACGTCGAGGAACGCTCCGACCCCTCGATGATGTTCTGTCGTCCGCGGCGAGCGGCCTGGGTCATCTGATCGTACTGCCGGCCCTTGGGGTCGTAGAACTTGGCTTTCGCCTCGTGGGCCTCGTGCGTGAGAAAACGCCGGCAGAACCGCAGCGTTTCGGTCTGGATGATCGTCGCCAGTGTGAAGGAGTGCAGTCGCCGGAACCCGCCGTGCTTGTCGAACAACTCAACCATACTCGCCGCGCTCCTTTCCCGTCCCGCCCCCCCGCGTCAATAAGGTCAATAACGTCAACGAGGTCCTCTCAACTCCTATAGATGGCGATTCTCAACGGCCGGATGTAGACGAAGAAATGCAGAGAATTTGTCGGGAAGGCCGGCGCAACCCCAGCTGGCGGCCGGCGGGCTCAATTGCCCACTCGGCAAGCCCTTTGCCTGGCCGGCTCCAACCGGTAGAATGTGGGTGTCCAGCCGCGACTCCATTCGGGAGATCTGGTCAATGCGCCGACAACGAGCCTTCACTCTGATCGAGTTGCTGGTGGTGATTGCCATTATCGCCCTGCTGATGGCCATCCTCATGCCGGCCCTGCAACGCGTTCGAAGACAGGCCCGCACCGTGGCCTGCCAGTCCAACCTGCGCCAATGGGGCCTGATCTTCTCCCTGTACATGGACGATCACAACGGCAGCTTCCTCTACGGCGATAGCAGCGGCGAGTGGCGCTGGGCGCTGCAATCCTATAAGGGTCGCAGGCTGAGCACGTGCTGCCCGGAGGCGGCCAACCCCAACGAATCCGGCGCAACCTTCGGCATGTGGGGAGCCGGCTCCCTGGATACGGATTACGTTGCCCAGCAGGACTACGGCAGCTACGGCATCAACCGCTGGATCTACAACCGGACCGAGAAGCAATCCAGCGTGAACTACTGGAAAGGCCGGAATGTCCGAGGCACGGCCTTCATCCCGCTCTTTGCGGACTGCGCCTGGTACGGCGGACGACCCTTCGAATACGACAGTCCGCCCCAGTTTTCAGGACAGCAGCCGGCCGAGTGGACCGTGGACAACATGCGGCGTTTCTGCCTGGACCGGCACCTCAGTGCCATGTGCGCCGTGTTCCTGGACGGCGCCGTCAAGAAACTCGGGCTCAAAGAGCTGTGGACCTTGAAGTGGCACCGGGCTTACAACACGGCGAACGCCTGGACCAAAGCCGGTGGCGCCCTTGGCGCCGACTGGCCCGACTGGATGCGGCCGCTGAAAGACTACTGAGCGGCCCCCGCGGTCCGGAGCCTTCGCGCCAAGCGGCTGTAGAAGAAGTACTTCGGTGTTCTTCTGGCAGAATGCCCTGGGCCTTTTCGCAAACTGTTCAAGGGGGTACGGTCACATGTCCAAGGAGCATTCTCGGCGCATTGTCCATATATGTACCGGCCCGTGCTGTCAACAGCATCCCCATGGCGCTGCCGCTCGCTCCGCAAGATCCAAAAGACGCTGCGGCGACGGGGCGTCCGGCTGTCGCCGCCGACGATTGCACGATTGCTGCGCCGACGGCATTTCAGCTTGCGGACCAACCGCAAACGGGTGGCGGGTATTCGCGATCTCGACCGCGATCGCCAGTTTCGCTATCTGGCATGGTTGCGGCGGCTGTACATCACTGTGGGCCTGCCCGTCATTAGCGTCGATACCAAGAAGAAGGAGTAGGTTGGCAATTCCAGAAACCCCGGGCGCTCTTGGCCGCGACAGAACCGCGATGTCCTCGACCACGACTATCCGAGTTGGGCACTGGGACGAGCGATCCCGGTCGGTGTCTACGACTTGGCCCACAACGACGGCTTCCTCCTGGAAGGCATTTCCCACAACATGCCCATTTTCACGGTGGCGGCCATCCGCCGTTGGTGGCTGGAGGTGGGTCGTCGGTGTTACCCGCAGGCCGGGGATTTGTTGATTCAGGTGGACAGTGGCGGCCCCACGAACCACCGCAAATGGGGAGGGAAGGTCGCACTGCAAGGGCTGGCGGACGAATTCGGTCTGGTGATCACGGTGACGCATTACCCGCCGGGAGCCTCGAAGTGGAAGCCGATCGAACACCGGCTGTTTGGGCCCGTCAACGAGAACTGGGCGGGCGGCCGTTGGTCCGTTACGGGACGATCCTGTAATACATCCGTACGACGCGAACGGAAACAGGAGTTCGTTGCCGTGCTCGATTGGATACGAGGGAGTACCTCGACAACCAACGCGTGACGCCGCAAGACAAGGCTCGCGTGCGGCGGAAGCGCTGCTCGATACGACCTCAGGTGGACTACACGATCCACCCGCATAGCAGCAGTTGGGACGCCGGAGTGATTTCCTTACAGCCGCTTAGACCCTGCGGCTGAGGAACCGGTCCATGGCGACGGCCAGGACCAGCACCATCCCGATGACGATGCTCTGCCACTCCGGCTTCAGTCGCGCAAAGATCATAACGTTGTTGATCAGGGAAATGAAGAAGACGCCGACCAGCGTTCCCCAGACGGTGCCGCGCCCGCCCTGCAGGCTGGCGCCGCCAAGGATCACGGCGGTGATGATCCGCAGCTCCGCGCCGTCGCCGGCGGTCGAGTTGGCGGTCGCCATGCGGGAGGCGAACGCAATGCCCGCCAGACCGGCCAGCAGGCCCATGAGCGTGAACGCCAGGATGAGCATGCGCTCGACCGGTATGCCGGAAAGGGTCGCCGCCTTGGCGTTGGCGCCGATGTAGTAGTAGCGGCGGAAGAACCGGCTCCTGGCCATGAGGAACTGGCCCACGATCGCCACGGCCAGCATCAGCCAGATCGGGGCTTGCAGCCCGAGCCACTGGGCCTGTCCCCACCGGGCAAAGGCCGGGGGCAGGTTGGCGATGCCGGGTCCGCCCACCAGGACCGCGATCCCGCGAAAGATCTGCATGGTCCCCAGCGTGGTGATCAGGGCATTGACCCGGACCCGGGCGACGATCCAGCCGTTGAGCGCGCCGCCCGCAGCCGCCAGGCACAGCCCCGCGAGAATGGCCAGTGGTGCCGGCAAGTGCCCCTGAGTCAGGAGCCAGCCGGTCAGGACGCCGGCCATGGAGAACATTGACCCGACGGACAGGTCGAACATCCCGCTGACCAAGAGGATCACCATGCCGCAGGCCATCACGCCATCCATGGCCATGTTGCGGAGCAGAGCGGAGAAGTTGCGAAACGTCGGAAACGACGTGGGGAAGGCCAGGGACGCCCCCACGATCGCTACCAGCGTCAGGCCGATCAGGACGGTCTCACGCGTCAGGTACAACCGCACGCTTGGCTTGCGGCGTGGCAAAGCAACGGCGGCTGTCGCGTCAACGGATTGTGCCGGCTCATTTGTATTCATCGCGATTTCCGAATGGCCGCCAGGCGCATGATGCTTTCTTCGGTTGCTGCCGCACGAGGCACCTCGCCCACGAGCCGGCCTTCGCGCATCACCAGGATACGATCGGCCACCGCCAGGATCTCGGGCAGCTCCGACGAGATCAGGACCACGGCGGTTCCGGCATCGGCCAGCTCGCCCAGGAGTTGATGCACCTCGCGTTTGGCTCCAACATCCACGCCGCGGGTGGGCTCGTCCACGATCAGGATGGGCGGATGGACCAGCAGCCACCGGGCGAGGATTACCTTCTGCTGGTTGCCGCCGCTGAGCTCCTGGACCCTCCGGCCGCCGATATCGCCGGTCAGCCGCATCCGCGCGGTCACGGTTGCCGCCTGCCGCTCCATGACCCGGTCGTTGACCCACCAGCGGCTCGCGTTGACGACCTCTTCGTAGGTCGTGCGTCCCCGCACGACGTCTTCTGAGGAGTGGCCGTGTTCGTCCCGTATCGGGACGCTGCAGACATTCGCCGCCACGCTCATCTCCAGAAACAGCCCCGCCTCCTTGCGGTCTTCCGGCAGATAGCCCACGCCCGCGGCAATGGCGTCTCCGGGCGAGCGAATCTTCACCGGTTGCCCGTGGATCCGGACTTCGCCCGCTGTCATCGGCCGCGCCCCGAAAACGCACATGGCCAACTCCGTGCGTCCCGAGCCCGCCAGCCCGGCAAAGGCCGTAATCTCCCCGGCGCGTGCGACGAAGCTGATATCCCGCAAAGACTCCGCGTCGCGGAGGCGGCGAACTTCGAGGGCCGGGGAGCCTGCGGGGACAGGCCGGGCCCGGGCGAGCGCCTCGAAACCGGACCGGCGGCCCACCATGCGGGAGATCAACTCGTCCTCCGTAATCTCCTGCCGTGCGAATGTGCCCTGGTGTTCGCCATCTCGCAGGACCGTCATGCGGTCACAGATCCGAAAGACCTCGGCCATGCGGTGCGAGATGTAGACGATCCCGACGCCGCGCTGCTTCAGGCGCTCGATAATGCCGAACAGCACCGCCGTCTCGGGCTCCGTCAGCGTCGAGGTGGGCTCATCCAGCACCAGCAGACAGGCGTTCAGTGATAGAGCCTTGGCGATCTCGACCATCTGCTGCTGGGCCGGGGAGAGTGATTCGAGCGGCGTGGCGGGGTCGAGCCCAATGCCAAGGTCATCCAGGAGCACGCGGGTCTGCCGGTACAACCGGGCTTTGTCGATGAGGCTCCAGCGGCGCACCGGCTGGCGTCCGAAGAAGACGTTTTCCGCCACGCTTAATGGTCCCGCCAAGCTGCGCTCCTGGAAGACCATGGCGATACCGGCTTCCTGGGCGGCCCGGGCATCACGGAAACGCATCTCTCGGCCGCCCATGCGGAGGACGCCCTCATCGGGTTCGAACACGCCGGCCAGGATGTGCACCAGGGTGCTCTTGCCGGCTCCATTCTCTCCCAACAGGGCATGCACCTCGCCCCGGCGGACGTCGCAATCGACCCGGTGCAGGGCCCGCACGCCGGGGAACGACTTGGAGATGCCCCGCGCCTCCAGCAGCAGGCCTGGGTCTTGCGCCATCGGTCCTACTGGTCCCATGGGTCCCATAGGTCCGATTCTCTCTCACTCGTGCACGTACAGGTCCCAGCCGAGGTAGGTGGTCACCGCCTCGCGGACGACCTCGGCGCAGTGTGACCGCACCATCGCACAGTGGTGCTCGAAGCCCTGCTTGCAGATGTGCTTGAGCAGGTTCTGCAGGTTGGGGACCTCGCAGACGGCGATGCCGCCCGACATGTTGAAGGGATCGTCCGTGAATTCGCCTTGGCCGAGGTAGCCGCGAATCCGGCCGCGACGGTCATCCGTGCTGAAGCGCAGGTAGGTCATCGGGCCGGGACCGGTCTTACCCTTAATGGCGCCGAAACAGTTCTCTGCACCCAGCGCGCGGCCGAGTACGTCCAGTGTCGAGACCTCGACCTCGTTGCCGATGAAACTCCTGGGGTAGTTGCTGCAGTGCTGGGCGACGCACTTGTTGCGGTCGTCGCCATAATTGTTGTTCCAGTCCACAATCGCGGCCGCGTTGCCGCTGGCCAGGACCAGGGCATACATCGCGGTGACGCCTGCCACATCCACCTCGCAGGCGCAGGGCCGCAGGCTGTCGCTCATCATGCTCATCGTCAGGCAGGCGGCGCAGCCGTAGTTCTGCTGGAGGGAAGTCCAGCACTGGACGCCGGTGGCGTCGATGGCGTTAGCGCCCATCCAGTCCTGGACCGCGAGGAACAGCCGCAGGTTCCGCTCGAACTTGACGTCGAGGTCCGCAATGCCCGCGGGGACGGTGCCGTATGCCTTCATCTTCTCCAGGGTCCGCCGGGCCCGCGAGGATTTGGCATCCACCTTGCCCGCGGCGGCAATGATCTCCGAGAGGTCCACCGGCACCACTGTGATGCCGGCCGCCTGGAGCAGCTTCTCACTGGCCCGCATCGTCTGGAAGGCCGCCGGCCGGGTGCCGATCGCGCCGATCCGGGCGTTGCGCAACCCGCCGACCACCCGGCACACCCCAGCGAAGAACTCGATGTCCCGGGCGAAGGCCGGGCTCTCCAGGGCGACGGTGTGCGTGCCGGTGTCCGTGAAGGGGATGCCGTACTGGTAGAGATTGTTGCAGACCGAGAGCTTGCCGCAGAAAGAGTCGCGGCGGTGGAGCGTGTCGAGCTTGTCGAGCTCGTCGTCGCTGGCCTGCACCAGGACCGGCACGCCCAGCTTGGCGAACTGCAGGGTATTGATAATCCCCAGCTCATCCCCGAAGTTGGGCAGGGCGACGATGATGCCGTCGATCTCGTTGCGGTACTCGCCGAAGAAGTCGGCGCACTTGCGGGCGTCGGCGACCGTTTCCACGGCGCCGCTGGGCGTCGCATCCTGGGGCAGAATGACGGTGCGATGGCCCCGGTCCTTGATTTGCCGGAGCAGCTCCTTGCGGCCGCTCCGCGCCAGCTCGGCTGAGAACACACCCCTGGTTCCGACGATCAATCCGAAGGTCAGTTTGTCTTTTCGCATGTTCGATTCCCTTATCCTTAACGTCTCACTTCCGGCAGGTGCTTGGCCAGGAAGCGAAGGCTCTTCTGCATCCACCGGTCGGGGTCGTCCACCGGGTAGTGCGGCTCGCCCATTTCGATGCCGGCGATGCACGGCTCGTTGACCCGGGCGCAGTTTCCCTCGATGCCCAGCTCCACCGCCTTGCGCACATACGAAGCGAAATCCACACAGCCGGTGCCGAGAATGCTGTTGGTGTGCTCATAGCCCTCGGTCTCGCTCAGGTGGATGTGGATGATTTTATTCTTGATCTTCTCGATCCGGTGCGGGGCTTCCCGATTGATGACGAAGTGGCCGATGTCGAGATTGGGAAAGACGTTGGGCAGGCCGATGTCCTCGACCATCCGGGCGGCCTTGTCACTGCTGTTGAGGATGAAGTACACGTGCGGCTCGATCTCCAGGTCCACGAGCAGACCTTGCTTGAGGCCCCATTTCGCCAGGCTGCGGATCGCGGCCACCGAGTTGAGCCACGCCTGCTCCGGCGTCATGTGGGCCACGTGTACGCCGCAGCCCCAGCAGACCAGCACCTGCCGCCCACCCAGCTCCAACTGGAACTCGCTGCACCGCTTCATGTAATCGAGCACCTGCCCGCGCACCCTGGCGTCCGGGCAGGCCATGTGCTCGACGTTCGCCAGGAGCAGTTGCGAGCTGTGCAGGCCGAGGTCCCGATGCAGCCTGATAACGTCCCGGCGTTTGCCGGCCTTCATCGTCGTCGGGTCGCCCGAGCCGCAAGCGACGTATTCCGTGTAGCGGAAGCCCATGCGGTGGGCGCTCTTGAGGGTCTTCTCGATGGGCCATTGGGCCACTTCATAGACATACGAGTTGAAAGCGAGTTTCATATGCACCGTCCTTTTCCCATCGTATTGTAGCCCAGCCGCCCCCGACTGGGAACCGAACGCCGCCGCAGGCGGCGGTGAGAGACCCAAACCCGATGAATCGCGTTTGGGAACCCTGCCACACCCGTCGTCACAACCAGCGGCGTATTCCCCGAGGCAAATGCAAAGTCACAAGAGGTCCTGGGTGGCATCGTCAAGCGCAGCTTGGCGATGGCGGATTCCCTTGGCGCAGGGCCATCGCGAAGGCCTGCGGCCTTGACGATGCCACCCGGCGGATACATTCTCCTTGTCCATCTGTAGGATTTTGTGATTGCCCGGCGTCTTCTCAATTGGTTGTCGGATCGCCGGGCTCGAGCAGCCGGGCGGCGGTTTGATCGTCCGTCACCAGGACGTTGATCAGGCCGCCGCGCAGGGCCGCGCGAATGACCGCAATTTTCTCCAGGCCGCCGGCGACGCCGATGACCCGGGGGATGCTCTGGATGGTCTCGATACTTGTTCCCACGATGCGCTCGTAGATGGGGTGGCTCACCCGGCGTCCGCCGCGGTCGAAGAACTGCAAGGCGATATCGCCCACGACGCCGGAACCCCTCAGTTCCTCGACCTCGGCCGCCGTAAGTGTATCCCGGCCGGCCAGCAGGGTCGAGCCCTGGTCGAACGACCCGAGGCCCACGAGCGCCACATCGGCCCGGCCAGCCAGCTCCAGCGTGTCGGCCACCTGCGGGTCCATCACTAGGGCATCCCGCACCATCTTGTCCTTGACGATCCCGGGCGCGTGGATCAGGCGGGGTTTGGCCCCCAGCGCCTGGGCCATACGCCGCACGAGGTCGGCGCCGTGGGTCCGGGCTTCCAGCTCACCCAGGCCGCCGATGAGCTGCACGACCCGCATCTCGGGCATACTGGCGGCCGGCAGGGCATCCACGACCGACAGGACCGTCATGCCCCAGCTTACGGCCACGACCTCGCTCCCCTGCAAGCCGCGCATCAGGCAGGCGGCGGCTACCGGCCCCAACTCGCCGACCAGCACGGCCGGTGCATAAGAAGAAGGAGTGACGACCAGCGCCTCTTTCAGGCCGTAACGGTGCTCCAGTTGCTGCTCGATCTGGGCATTCGAGGACTGCGGCGGGGCGATGGTGATCTGGACCACCTTCTGCTCCCGGGCGCTGCGGAGCAGTCGCGACACCTTCACCCGTGACAATCCGAACCGCTCTCCGATCTGCTGTTGCGTCAGACCGTCGTCGTAGTAGGCCCGGGCGACCTTATATAATAGTCTGCTGAATTCCGTATCAGTTGTCATGTCGCGGCACGAACATCTGTTCAGGTTCGTTCATCCTCTCGCATTCTCAGGTCCCATCCCGTCCCTGTCAAGCCCGACCTGACGCTGGGGGCGTACGGGGGTGCGACCGGAATGCAGTGGCGGACTCAGCCACGGTATGGCCGCCCGCACCCCGCGCCACGCTCAAATTCCCCCAGGCCGCCAAGGTCGATCCTCAGATTGCCAAGTACATGAAGTTGGCGGCCTGGCGCTCTGACGGTGCCGGTGCACTCAGATGTGCCACGACCCCTGAGTTTGTATTTGACAAGGTAGGGCGACCTCGGTAGATGTTGTTCAAACGTTCAGCCATGAACATGTGTCAGGAAGGTCGGAAGATGGCCAAATTGACCCCCGGGGAAATGCTCGCCAAGGCGCGGGACGTGATCGACTGCGAGTCACAGGCCGTAGCAGGCCTGAAAACGCAGTTTACGGAGCAGTTGGCCGCGGTAGCCGAGATGCTTCTGGCGTGTCCCGGGCATGTTCTGGTGGCCGGGGCCGGGACCAGCCGCGCGATCGCCCAGCGGTTTGCCCACCTGTTGGCCTGTTGCGGCACGCCGGCCTTGTTCATCAGTGCCGCCGACGCTATCCATGGCGGCGCCGGCAGCGTCACGGACAGGGACATCGTCTACATCATCTCCAAAGGCGGTCAAAGCACTGAAATCAACCGGTTTGCCCAGATTGCCAAGGATCGCGGGGCCCGGATCGTCGCACATACGGAGCAACCGGATTCACCCCTGGGACGGCTCAGCGACGCCGTGTATCACGTGGTGGCGCCCCAGAACGTTGACCCCTACGGCATGATCGCGACCGGCAGCTCGTTGACCAATGCGGCTGCCTGTGACGTGCTGTGTGTCCTGCTGCTGGAGTTGCGGGGCTACACGAAAGGGCAATTCGGGCAGACGCATCCCGGCGGGGCGGTCGGCGTCAAGCTCGATGCGGAAAAGAACGTGACCCGCCGGCGGGGTCGGGACGAACGATGAAAGCTGCATTTCTGACTGCACCGCGCGCCCTGGAACTGCGGGACATCCCCGACGCGGCCGTACCGAAGGATGGCGTGGTTCTCGACGTCAAAGCGTGCGGCATCTGCGGCTCCGATCTGCGGCGGTGGAAGGAAGGTCCGCCTCCGGGCGTCGACGGGATGATCCCAGGGCATGAGGCGGCCGGGATCGTCGTTGAGACAGGCCGGGACCAGAGCCGTTTCGCGGTGGGGGACCGGATCGCCATTGCGCCTGATGTCCATTGCGGTCACTGCTATTACTGCCGGCGCGGCTTGTACAACCTGTGCGATGGGATTCGCTTCATCGGTGTGACGCCCGAGCTGTCGGGCGCCCTGGCCGAGAGACTGGTCCTGACCGGCGAGATCCTGGCCCACGGCATCGTGCATCGGATGCCGGAAGGGATGTCCTTTGCCGAGGGCAGCCTGGCGGAGCCAAGCTGCTCCGTTCTGGCCTCTCACGAGCGAGCCGGGACCGGTCTGGGCGATACGGTCGTGGTCATGGGTGCGGGACCGATCGGTTGCCTGCACGTCATCATCGCCAAGGCACGCGGGGCGGCGGTCATCGTTTCGGAGCCCAGCCCGGTACGGCGCCGGCTGGCCCGGCAGTGTGGACCGGATGCGATCGTAGACCCGACTGCCGAGGACCTGGGGGCCTGCGTGCGACAGATGACCGCGGGCGTCGGAGCGGATATCGTGATCTGCGCCAACCCCATCGCCGAGACGCAAACGCAGGCGGTCCAGATCGTGCGCAAACGCGGCAGGGTGATCCTCTTCGGCGGGCTGCCCAAGGCCAATCCCCTGGTCACGCTGGACAGCAACCGCATCCACTACGGTGAAATCGAGGTCGTCGGGGCCTTTTCGTACCACCCGACCGTGCACCAGCGGGCGCTGGACCTGATCCATCGCAAAGTCATCCGCGCGGACCTGCTGGTGACGCACACCTTTGGCCTGGACGAAATCGGCAGAGCCTTCGAGGCCGCGGCCGCCGGCGAGGCCCTCAAGGTCGTGGTCACGACATAAGAAGTTTTCAGTTTGAAGTCGCCAGTTCGTAGGATGGGCTTCAGCCCATGCCGTGCCTTCAGACTTCACACTTCGGGAGAATTGCATGATCGGTTTGAATGAAGAACTGGCGGCCCGGCATGCGGCGGGCGACCCCGTCAAGATCGGCCTGATCGGGGCCGGCCAGATGGGCGTCGATATCGTCGCCCAGGTCGCCATGATGAAAGGCATCGACATCGTCGCCGTGGCCGATATCGATAAGGCCCGGGCCCGGACGGCCTTTGCCACCGGGTTGCTGCGGGGACAAACCGTCGAGGCGAAAGACGCCGCGAGTGCGGATGCGGCCGTCGCCGCCGGCCAGCGGGTCTTCACCGATGACTTCCGCGTGGTCACCGCGATGAAGCGGGTGGATGTCATGCTGGAAGCCACCGGGGTCCCGGAGGTCGGGGCCCGGGCGGCGCTCCTGGCAGCGCGTCACGGCCAGCAGTTGGCCATGATGAATGTCGAGACGGACATCACCGTCGGACCGCTCCTGTGGTGGTACGCCCAGCGCAAGGGCGTTCTGTACGCGCTGGCCGCGGGCGACGAGCCGGCCGCCTGCAAGGAGTTGTACGACTTTGCCGAGGCGCTGGGTTTCACCATCGTCGCGGCGGGCAAGGGCAAGAATAACCCCCTGGATCGTCACGCCAAGCCGACCGACGAAGCCTGGGCCAAGGAAGCTGCCCGACGCGGGCTCAATCCCAACATGCTGATCGAGTTCGTCGACGGCAGCAAGACGATGATCGAGATGGCGGCGGTCTCCAACGCCACCGGCCTCCAGCCCGACGTCCGCGGCATGCACGGGCCGCGGACCAGCCGGGACAAGTTGCACGAGACATTCGCCCTGAAGGAGCACGGCGGCGTTCTGAACCGCGCGGGCGTCGTCGAATACGGCATCGGCGGCGTTCATCCCGGCGTCTTTCTCGTGGTGACGACGAGCCATCCCCGGCTGCGACAGGCCCTGGTCTATCGCGACATGGGCAATGGGCCGTACTACACGCTCTTTCGGCCCTACCACCTGTGCAGTATCGAGGTCCCGCTGACCTGCGCCATGCTCGCGATTCGCAGGAAATCGAATATGTTCCCACTGAACCGGCTGGTCTCCGAGGTCTTCGCAGTGGCCAAGCAGGCCCTGCGGCCCGGTGACCGGTTGGACGGGATCGGCGGCTGCTCGTTCTACAGCCTGATCGACACGTTTGAAGCGGCGACGGCCGAGAACCTGCTGCCCGTCGGCCTGGCCAAAGGCGCGGTCCTCAAGGCCTCGGTGAAACAGGATCAGCCGATTCGCTATGATGACGTCCAATTGCACGAGCCGTCCACGGTCCTGACCCTGCGCCGGCTCCAGGACGCCTGGATGGCGGGGAGAGTGAGCGAACAGGAATTGCTCAGATCGATGGAAGCTGTCTGATGCGGATGATTCGATAACGTGACAGACGGGCGTGGCAGCGGCAAGCGGAGTTCTCGGAGCTTGCCGATGGCGTCTCTGGCTCTCCCACGGACCATCGGCAAGCTGCGCTTGCCGCTGCCACCCGGAACTTGCCGTTTTGGATGGAGGGAGTTGTAGGGTGTGCTGTGCACACCTTCTCCGACGAGGAGAGAGCAGGCACGGGAAGAAGGGGTGTGCACAGCACACCCTACGGAAGACGAGGTGCGCATGTCGGTGATTGGCTTGGATATCGGCACGACGGGCTGCAAGGCCATCGTGTTCGGTCGCGCGTGGCAGGTTCTGGGCAAGGCCTCCCGGGAGTATCCCGTCCTGACCCCGCGCCCGGACTGGGCCGAGCAGGATGCCGAACTGGTCTGGCGCCTGGCCCTGGAGACTCTTGCGGAAGCGGTGGCCTCGGGCAAGGCCGATCCGCCGTGTGCCATGGCCCTGTCGGTCCAGGGCGAGGCGGTGATTCCCGTTGACCAGTCCGGCCGGCCCCTTCGCCACGCGATCCTCGGCATGGACAACCGCTCGACCGCCGAGAATGCCTGGCTCGCCCAGATGTTCGATCCGCAGACGCTCTTTCAGCGCACCGGCATGCCGATCCACACCGTCAATACGTTGCCCAAGCTCCTGTGGCTCCAAAGAAACGAGCCCGAAGTCTGGACCTCCGCCGCCCAATTCCTGCTGTATGAGGACTACTTCCTGCGCCGCCTGACGGGCAACGCGGTCATCAGCCACTGCCTGGCCTCGCGCACGCAGATGTACGATCTTCAGACTGGGGATTGGGCGACGGACATCCTGGAGCGGTGCGCGATCGATCCCTCCCGCCTGGCTCCTCTCGCCGAAACGCAGAAAAGGGGACATTCTACTTTTTCTGCCGGCGCTGTGGGATCGCCTGCGAACGAAAAAGTAGAATGTCCCCTTTTCCTGGATAAGGCGGTAGCACGACAGATTGGCGTCAGCGGGGAAGTCCTTTTGGTCAGCGGCGGACACGATCAGGCTTGTGCCGCTTTGGGCAGCGGCGTGATCCGGCCCGGGCTGGCCATGGTCTCGACCGGGACCGCGGAGGTCGTGGAAGTGGCGATGGCGGCGCCGGTTCTGGATGAACGGCTCCGCCAGGGCAGCATCTCCATCTACCGGCATGTCGTCCCCGGGCTCTATGTGGCGATGACCCTCAACCACAGTGGCGGCCTGGCCCTGCGCTGGTTCCGGGATACGCTCTGCCGGGACAAGTGCTTCGCAAGTTCCCCATTCACAGTTCTCAGTTCCCAGTCGGCTGCTGCCCACGGTCAACTGCCCGCTGTCAACTCCCGGGATGCTTACGACCTGATCCTGGCGGATGCGCCGGCCGCGCCGACGGGCCTGCTGGTCCTGCCGCACTTCTCGGGCGGTGGCACACCCCAGGTCGATCCGCATTCCCGGGCGGCGATTCTGGGCATGACCTTCGCCACCACCCAGGGCGAAATCGCCAAGGCGATTCTGGAAGGCCTGACGTACGAGCTGCGGACCAACCTGGAACTGCTGCGGGAGACGGGGATTCGGCTCGATGAACTCCACGCGGTCGGCGGGGGAGCACGCAGCAACCTGTGGCTCCAGATGAAGGCCGATATCTGCCGGACCCGCCTGCGCATCCCCCAGATGACCGAGGCGGCTTGCTTAGGTGCGGCCATCCTGGCTTCGGTCGGTGCCGGGCAGAGCCCGGACATCGCCTCCTGCGTAGCCGACGCGGTCCGCTTGGACCGCGCGGTCGAGCCCGGGCAGGAACAGGCCGACCAGTATGACCGCCGCTACCAAGTGTATCGCAAGCTCTACCCAGTCCTGAAACCACTCTATGGAGAAATGTCATCATGCTCGGACGCCGGCACGACGTGAGAAACGCTGAGACACCAAAGTCCCTGAGAGGGTGTGTGGAAAGTAGCACGGGCGTCTCGCCCGTGGAAGAGCAGGGCCAAGATGGCCCTGCGACTCATGGGCAAGATGCCCATGCTCCGGTAACCCGGCTTCCCCCACGCCCTCTGAGCCGCCGGCACTTTCTGCAGACCGTGACGACTCTGGCGGCCGCCGGGACGTTGCCGCTTTCGTCGTCGTTCGGGGCTGTGAAGGCGAAACTGGCCCGGCCGGGCAGGATTCCCCGCTTCGGCGATGGACGCGACTGGTTCTTCCAACAGCGCTTCGGCCTCTTTGTCCATTGGGGCCTGTATGCGATTCCCGGCTGGCACGAGCAGCACCAGTGGCGGGCTCGCGTGCCCCGGGCCGAGTTCGTCAAGCTGGCCCGGCATTGGAACCCGACGAAGTTCAAGCCGGATGCGTGGCTGGATCTGATGGAAGAGGTGGGGATGAAGTACATCTGCATCACCACCAAGCACCACGATGGCTTCTGCCTGTGGGACACGAAACAGACGCCCTTCAATACAATGAATACGCCCTATAAGCGTGACATCATCGGGATGCTGGCCGACGCCTGCCACAAGCGTCGCATGCCGCTGTGCCTTTACTATTCGATCGCCGACTGGAACCACCCGAACTACCCCAACCAGGGCCGGCATCATGAGTTGCCGCCCCAGCCGCAGGACTCGCCCGACTGGGAGAAGTACCTCGAATTCCTCCGGGCCCAGGTCCGCGAGTTGTGCACCAACTACGGCGTGATCCACGGCTTCTGGTGGGACATGAACGTCCCGCAGCACAAGGACCCCTCCATCAATGCCATGATCCGTAAGCTCCAGCCCCAGGCAGTCATCAATAATCGCGGCTTCGACGAAGGCGACTTCGGTACACCGGAGCGGGATTACGAAAGAGACGAGGCTACCGGCTTCGACCGGCCCACCGAGGCCTGCCAGGCGGTCGGCGTGGAAAGCTGGGGTTACCGCCAGGACGAAGACTACTACACCGACCGCCACCTGATGCGCAGCATCGACCGCTATCTCGCCCGGGACGGCAACTACCTGCTCAATGTCGGTCCCCGGGCGGATGGTACGATCCCGCCCCAGGCATCCGCCATCCTGCGCCGCATCGGCAAATGGTACAAAGCCGTCCGGGAGTCGCTGGAAGGCGTCGAGCCCGCGTCCTACCTGACCTCGAACCGTAACGTCATGCTGACTCGGCGGGATCGCACACTCTACGTCCATCTGAACAAGGACCCCCAGGGTGACGGCGTGAAGCTCAAGCCCCTGAACGTGGCCCCCAAGCGGGCCGTGCTTCTGAACACGGGCAAGCCCGTCGATTGCGTGGTCAACCTCACGCCCGCCGACCACCAGGAGCAGAAGGTCTATCTGCGCCTGATGCACCTGCCCGTCAACGAGCTGGCCAACACGGTCCTGGTGGCCAAGCTCGAATTCAACCGTCCCCTGGAAGAACTCGTCCAATCGGGACTGGTAGAGGCTGATCCTCCCGCCGGGCCATTGCCGGTGGGCAGGGGTGTCGAGTGACAGGACTACTGCTCCGTCCGGCCTGAAATGGTGCGTTCCGGGTGGCAGCGGCAAGCGCAGCTTGCCGATGGTTCGTGGGATAGACGCAGACGCCATCGGCAAGCTCCGACCACTCCGCTTGCCGCTGCCACCCCCGCTTCTCACCTTTACAGGGCTGGGTGCGTACCACGCACCGTCTTCATCCAGGCGCGTCCCCCGCGCAGAGCCTGCCCCCGACGGGATCGGGGACGCGGGGCCGGAAACCCCTGCGGCGTGGTTGGATTTCCGCTTTCGCGGGAATGGCGGAGGGGTGTGAGCCGTCTATCTATCAGTTTGTCACGGTGCCGTGAGTCCCCCGGACGTTGTGTGGACCTTGCGGGGACGGTATGATGATCTTCTCCGCATTCCCGGGAGTTGGTCCGCGACCCGTGGCAGTGCGGATCTTGTGATCTTGTCCCCGGGCAGGGGACGGTGGCAGTTCCTCTGGACGCCTTCGAGGAGGTGAAGGGAATGAAGACGAAACGGCTTGTCGCCTTGGCCCTCTTGGCCGGCTGGT
The DNA here is from genome assembly GCA_025459125.1 of Planctomycetota bacterium. GTDB lineage: Bacteria > Planctomycetota > Phycisphaerae > Sedimentisphaerales > Anaerobacaceae > PLanc-01. Next base: position 28,407 of record JALORE010000045.1, read on the forward strand.
TTCCTACCCTACCCTCCGTCCTGGCGGCAGAACCGGCCGCTACCGCATACAAGGTTGTTTCGCAGGACGGCGTCTGGCAACTACTGCAGGCGGGTGAGCCGTTCTATGTCAAAGGAGCCGTAGGCTGGGAATCTTACGATCTGCTCCGCCGGTGCGGCGGCAACTCGATCCGGACCGGGGCCGGCAAAGCCGGTCTGGATCGCGTTCAGGCAGCAGGTCTGACGGCGCTGGTCAATCTGCCGGTCCGGGGCGAGCGGAACCGGATGAACTGGGATGATGAGAAAATGGTGGGCGAGCAACTGCAGCGTGTGCTGCAGGTTGTCCGCGAGTTGAAGGACCATCCGGCGGTGATGTTCTGGGCGGTGGGCAACGAGTTGGATTGGATTCCGCCGGGGATTCCGCACAGTCCCAAGCTCTGGCGACGGCTCAACCAGATCGCGGCCCAGATCCACGCCCTCGACCCGCAGCATCCGGTCATGACCGTCGTCGGCACCGGGCAATTCGAGCGGAAGATCCGGGAAATGGCCGAGCAGTGCCCCGACATGGATCTGCTCGGGATCAACGCCTACGGCGACCTGGGGGAGGTG
>JALORE010000510.1 GCA_025459125.1 Planctomycetota bacterium
ACCATCGCCCAGTACTCCGGCGCCGCCACGACGGGCACGGTTACCGGCCAGTGGAAAGAGACGTGGATCGGTGACGACGTGGACCGGACCAACGGCTCCGCGGGTCTGTACCTGGTCCTCGAGGACAGTGCCGGCAAGAGCAAGGTTGTCGCCCATCCGGACCCGGTGGCCACGACCCTCGCGCCCTGGCAGCAGTGGCGGATCCCGCTCAGCGAGTTCACGGCGGCCGGCGTCAAGATGACGGCCGTCAAGAAGTTGACGATCGGCGTCGGCGATCGGAACAGTCCGAAGGCCGGCAGCGCCGGGACGATCTTCTTCGACGACATCGGTTTCGGCAAGGCGGCACAATAGTCGCCCGACCGATCGAAGAGGTAACCGGCAGCATGGGATGAAACCGCTCCCCGGGATTCGCAATCCCGGGGAGCGGTTGTTTTGTACCGGCCGGGGTCTTGATTCCCGGAATCGGATATGATATAGAGGATAAAAGGTTCAGTGACACAAACCACAGAATCTTTAGAAGGAGGACTGCCATGTCGGCGAGGAGAATCACGTGGGTTCTGTCGGTCGGATTCCTGCTGGTGTCCTGCGGGGCCGCGTCCGGCCAGGGCTTGAAGGGGGAGTACTTCCCGAACATGATCCTGGGCGGCCAGCCGACGCTGACCCGCACGGAGAACGTGGGCTTCAATTGGGGCGGTGCTTCCCCCGGCGCTCCCATCGGCGCCGATGCGTTCTCGGTCCGCTGAACGGGCAGCCTCAACCCGCCCGAATCGGGCGCGTACATCTTCGGCACGCGGAGCGATGACGGCGTCCGTCTCTGGGTCGGCGGCGAGCAGGTCATCAACAACTGGGGCGACCACTCGGCCACCTGGAACCGCAGCGCGCCCGTGATGCTCCAGGCGGGCGCGCGGGTCGCCATCCAGTTGGAGTACTACGAGAACGGCGGCGACGCCGTGATCGAGTTCTACTGGAGCGGGCCCGGCATCGACGAGCAGATCATCCCGGCGCTCTATCTGTCCCCCACAGGGGTGGCCAACGTCAAGGCCCGCAACCCGAAGCCCGCCAGCGGGGCCTTGGACGTGATGGCGCCGCTGCTCGAGTGGTCCGCCGGCGACCGGGCCGCATTCCACAACGTCTACCTGGGGACCAGCCCGAACCTGACGGAGGCCGATCTCGTCTCGCCCCGTCAGTACTTCACGATCTACTACCACGTCCTGGGCCTGACGCCCGGCAGCACGTACTACTGGCGCGTGGACGAGGTCGAGGCCGATGGCGTCACCATCCACACGGGCGACGTCTGGACCTTCACCATGCAGGCCATGACCGCCTACTATCCGGCCCCCGCCGACGGCGCCGTGGGCGTGGCGGTCAGCACGATGTTGACCTGGATGCCCGGCACCGGCGCCGCGAAACACCAGGTGTACTTCGGCACGAGCCGGGACGCCGTCGCCCAGGGAGCCGCCTCGGCGGATAAAGGTTCCGTCCCGGACGCGATCTTCGCCCCGGGAGCCCTGCAGGACATGACGACCTACTACTGGCGCGTGGACGAGACGATCGCCGGTGGCGGCGTCCAGCCGGGGCCGGTGTGGAGTTTCACCACCTGCCTGTCCATCGACGACTTCGAGAACTACACGGACAACGAGGGCAGCCGGATCTACGAAACCTGGACCGACGGCTGGACCAACGGCACCGGCTCGCAGGCCGGTTACGCGAATGCGCCCTTCGCCGAGCAGAAGATCGTGCACGGCGGCAGACAGTCGATGCCGCTGGACTTCAACAACGTCAAGGGCCCCTTCTACAGCGAGGCCGAGCAGGAATTCCCGACGGCCCGGGATTGGACCGCCGGCGGCGCCAACACGCTGGTCCTGTTCGTCTGCGGCCGGCTGGCCAACGCGCCGGAGAAGCTGTACGTCGCTGTCGAGGACGCCTCGAAGCACGTCGCGGTCGTCGTGCACCCGAACGCGAAGATTGCCACCTCCGGCCATTGGAACGAATGGCAGATCCCGCTGAGCGACTTCGCCGGCGTGAACATGGCCAAGGCCAAGAAGTTGATCATCGGGCTGGGCGACCGGACCGCGCCCGCCAAAGGCGGCACCGGCCGGATCTTCCTCGACGATATCGGCGCGATCAAAAAGTAATGCGGCGCGGATGCGTGAGAAGCTCGTGCAATCCGTACTGCCGGGTGGCAGGCTCAAGTGCGACCGGTTTGCAGTGACGCCGTAAGGCGTTATCGTCAATATGCTCTTACGAGCACACCACGAACCAACGCCTTGAGGCCGCCACCCGGACCGTTCTCAGGGACATCTCGAAACAAGGATGTCACTTCCAATCGATGCGAAAGACGATGGATCGGCGGAAGGGAGGCAGCGCCAAGCGGCCGTCTTCGAGCTTGCCTTGTAACCAGACGTTGGTCCAGGGATCGTAGATGCGCACCGACGCGGTCCGCCGGGATGCCATGTCCTTGGGCAGAGCGATGACCTGGTCCTGGAGGGACTCGGGCACTTTGCTTTGCGCCAACTCGGCCTGCCAGGTGTTCTGACTGTCGCGGCACCAGGCCAGGAGCGTGCGCTGCCCGGCCAGCAGGTAGACGCGCAGGCGCGGGTGATCGAGGCGGACCGGGCGGAACCG
>JALORE010000511.1 GCA_025459125.1 Planctomycetota bacterium
CTGCCCGTCTGGAACATCATCACGTTCGACTTCCCGGCCCAGGGCAGCCGGCCCTGGATCAAGATGGTCTGGTACGACGGCGCCAAACTGCCGCCGGCGCCGGCGGAGCTGGAAGGCCGCAAGCTCGGTGACAACGGCATTCTGTTCATCGGCGACAAGGGCAAGCTGCTGGGCGGCAGCCATGCTGGTACGCCGCGACTGATCCCGGAGTCGCGCCAGACGGAGTACGGCCGGCCGCCCAAGAGCCTGCCGCGGTCGCCCGGCCACTATCAGGAGTGGATCCAGGCGTGCAAGGCCGGCAAACCCGAGGACGCCAAGAGCGGCTTCTGGTACGCGGGACCCTTCGTCGAGGCGCTGCTCGTGGGCAATCTGGCGGTGCGGCTGCAGAAACGCGTCGCATGGGATGGCGCCAAGATGCGCTCGCCCAATTGTCCCGAGGCAGACAACTACATTACCAAGTTCTATCGCGCCGGCTTCGATCTCGTGTAGTTGCGGCGCATGTCAGGTCGTGAATCCAGGGGCCTGCCGCGCCGAGCGCCAGGCCCTATTTCTTTCTCAAAGCGTCCAACACGATGATCGTTCCATGTATGGCTGCCGCCCCTTGTCATTCCCGCGCAGGCGGGAATCCAATCGCGCCCCGGCGCTTGGTGGACCCCCGCCTGCAAAGGCGGCAAACCCGCGGGCGCAAATTTCGATTACGCCGGGCCGATGACGGAGGTGATCCTGCTGGGCAATCTCGCGGTCCGAATGAGCCCCAAGACACAGGAGAAGGGCCTGCGCCTGGCCTACGATGGGCCAAGCATGCGCATCACGAACTTGCCCGAAGCCAACGAGTACCTCCACCGCCAGTACCGGGAGGGTTGGACGTTGTAGGATGGGCTTCCGCCCTTGCGGCAATGTCATGGGTGCGAACCGAACCGCATGGGCTAAAGCCCATCCTACGAATTTGCGAATGTGAGAATCCGAGAGCCAGACATGAGGGCAACGCAGATGAAGACGCCAGAGCGGGTTGTCGCGAGTACGGGTCGCAGGACTTGGTGCCTCCTGGTGACAGTGCTGCTGATCGCCGTCGGCGCGCAGGCCGCCGCGCCGGCGCGTTCCGTCAAGGACCTCAAGCTTCAAGTCAGTCCCAATGGGCGGTACTTCGTCGATCAGGAGGGCAAACCGTTCTTCTACCTCGGTGACACGTGCTGGCTGGTCTTTCAGCGGCCCACGCGGGAGGAAGTGGACGAGTATCTGAAGGACCGCGCCGCCAAGGGATTCACGGTCATCCAGGCGTATGTGCTGCGCGGCTTGGGCCAGACGCACCCGGACGGCAACTCGTCGCTGCTGGGCGCGGGGCCGCTCGTGGACCGTGACCCGACACGGCCCAACGAAGAGTTCTTCCGAAACGTGGACTACGTGGTCAACCGGGCGAACGAGCTGGGCCTGGTGATGGGCCTCGTGCCCGCCAAGTCGTGGCACGTCACGGACCATCCGGAAAAGGTCTTCGACGAGAAGAACGCCTACAGCTTCGGCAAGTTCCTGGGCGAGCGCTATAAGAACAACGCCGTCGTGTGGTTTCCCGGCGGTGACTCGGCCCCGGGCAAATACGAGGCCGTCTGGGTGGCTTTGGCCAAGGGCCTCCGGGACGGCAGCGGCGGCAGCCAGCTTGTGTGCTATCACGGCCAGGGGAGCACGTCTTCCTCCATGTGGTTTCACCAGGCCGACTGGCTCGACTTCAACTCGATCCAATCCGGGCATAACTTCCGGTCGGACAGTTATGCCTTTGTCAGCAAGGACTACGCGCTGACGCCGGCCAAACCGACGGTGGACATGGAACCGGCGTACGAGAATCATCCGACCGGGGCCAACCAGCCGCGCATCGACTCTCACAAAGTCCGGTCGCAAGCCTACGCGGCCCTGCTCGCCGGGGCCGCGGGGCACGGGTACGGCTCGATGGACATGTTCTATTTCTACAAGGACCCCGACGGCCCCTTCCCGAAGAACGGTTACCAGCACTGGCGCACGGCACTGGCGTACGAGGGCGCGCGCCAGGTGGGCCTGATGCGCCGGCTGTTCGAGCAGCGGCCGTGGTACAAGATGGATCCCGATCCGTCTGTCCTCGCCGCGGAGCCGGGCGAGGGCACCGGTCGTCTTATCGCAGCGCGGGCTCAGGACGGGAGCTTTGTGATCGCCTATACGCCGGTCGGCCAGTCCGTCAGTATTCACATGAACAAGCTCAACGGGGCGCAGGTCAATGCGCAGTGGTATGATCCGCGCAATGGAATGTGGCGACCCATCGGGCAGTATGCCAACCAGGGCACCCGGGAATTTGTTCCGCCTACCCGCGGTGCGCAGGATGATTGGGTGCTGGTGCTTGATGCCAGGCCATGATGGTGCGGGCGGATTCAAGGAGCTACGGAGATGAAGACGGGAGAAAAGAAGTTGTCACGCCGGAACCTGATGGGGACCGCGGCGGCGGCAGCGGCGTTTACGGTCGTGCCGCGGCATGTGTTGGGGGGGCCGGGCCAGGTGCCACCCAGCGAGAAGCTCAATATTGCGGGCATCGGCATCGGCGGGCGGGGCGAGGGCGACCTCGATGAGTGCCGCAGCGAGAACATCGTCGCCTTGTGCGACGTGG
>JALORE010000512.1 GCA_025459125.1 Planctomycetota bacterium
CCACCGCCCTTGCCCGCCAGCAGGGATTGGACCCGAGCGCATGGGGCCCGGAACGCTGGGCCATGCGCACCGTCGGACCCGACGTGGTGCTCGTCGGCGGGCGGCCGCGCGGAACTCTCTACGCGGCCTACCGCTTTCTCGAGGACCAGATCGGCGTCCGCTGGTGGAACGTGGTCGAGGAGCACGTGCCCCAGCGGCCAACACTGGAGATCCCCTCCCTGGACCGGCACGGCGAGCCCCGCTTCCGCTACCGTGACATCCACCTCCTCTACTCCAACGACGGCGGCCGCTTCGCCGCCCGCAACCGGCTCAACGGCCAGGCCTTCGGGCCCCTCGATCCTGCCCTGGGCGGCGGCGTCTACTATGGGCCGCCGAATGGAGTGCATACCTTCTACTTCTACATTCCGCCCAAGGAGCAATTCGACAAGCATCCAGAATGGTTTTCCCTCGTGGACGGCAAGCGGACGGCCGACCAGGCACAACTCTGCCTGATCAACCGGGAGCTGCGCGCCAGCGTCGCAGAGAAGCTCCGCAGTTACATCGAGGAATCCCGGGCCCAGGCCCGGAAAGCCGGACTCGCACCGCCACTGGACTTCGACATCTCCCAGAACGACTGGGGCGGCATGTGCCAGTGCGAGGCCTGCCAGGCCATGGCCAGGCGCGAAGGCTCGGAGTCGGGGCCGCTCGTGGACTTCTTGAACCATGTGGCCGACGCGGTGGGCGACGAGTACCCGGAGGTCCGGGTCAACACGCTGGCCTATCAGATGACGGAGGATCCGCCGAGGACGCTGCGGCCGCGCGACAACGTGCTCGTCCGACTCTGCGACACGAACGCGAACCTGCTGCGGCCCATCACTCACGCGGACAACCGCAAGTTCGCCGAGCGGCTGGCCACCTGGGGCAAGATCTCGAAGCAGGTACGGATCTGGGATTACGCGGTCACGTACACGCCGCACCCCGGCCTGCCGCTACCAACCGTCCACACCTACGCGCCCGACTACCGCTACTTTGCGGAGCACAACGTCGAGGGTGTATTCACGGAGCACGAGCATGCGATCCTGGCCGACCTGCGCGACCTGAAGATCTGGATGATGATGAAGCTCCTGGAGGACCCGTATCGCGATGACGCCGCCTTGCTCGCGGACTTCACCGACGGTTTCTACGGCCCCGCCGGCACGGTCATACGACGATATCTCGCCGAATTGCAGAGTGCGGCGGAGTCGGCCAACGCCAACGTGAACTGGTTCCCGCCTCTATCCCAGTACACCTACCTGACGCTGGACTTCCTCCGCCGCGCCCAGGCCATCTTCGACCAGGCCGAAGCGGCCGTTCACGGCGACCTCATGCTCCTGCGACGTGTGCGCCATGCCCGGCTTCCGGTGGAACGTGCCTGCCTGGTCCTCTGGCCGAGGCTGATGCATCAGTGGACGGCGGCAAACGGACAGCCGGAGAAGATTCCCCTGGACCGCGGGGCGATTGCGGCCCGTTGCCGTGAGACGTGGCTCGCCCAGATCGACCTGCGATTCCCGGAGTCGCAGCGGGCGACTCACCGTGCCGAGGTCGACGCGGAATTGACGCCGCTCCTGGTCAGACCAGCCGCGGTTCCCCTGCCCGAGCGATTCCGCCCTCTGCCTCCCAGGGACGTTTTCGACTTCACGGCCGAACAGTCGTCCAACTACCAGGACCTGGCCAAACGTGTCGAGGACTCGGGGGCGGACACCGGCATCACCAACCGGCTGGAGCTCTCCGACGAGGACATGAAGAAGTACGGACTGCCGATGGGCTGGGGCGCATATGCCCCGGCTGACAAGAAGTCCCTGGGCTCCACCACGATCCGGTCCGACGACGTTCCTGGACCGGGCTACCACTGGTACAAGCTGGCGCCGGTCGCGGTTCCGCCCTCCACGTACGTCTATTTCTTCTGGAGCTGGATCATCCAGTTCCCCATCGAGTCGGCGGGCGATGCGTCGCGGCCGGAGGAGAAGTTCGAGGTCTGGGCGCACATCAAGTTCGAGGGCCCCGGCTTCCCGCATGGCCAGGCGGCGCAGAATAACGCGATTTCCGTCGAGCGTGTGATCTTGGTCCGCAATGCGGACTGAATTCCATGGCAGGTGACGGACGGTGACGGAGAGTCCTGTCTTTTCGGCCAGGCGCTGCAGCACCACCTTCCAGAGCCTGGAGCGGTAAGCGTTGCTTCCCCCGGTGGTGGTCCATCGAATTCCGGTGGCCGCAAGAGCACGGTCTTTCGCCAGGTCCGGCACCTTCCTGACACGATTTCGGGCCTCTCCGGTGCCCTCAAGGCCGGCCGATGGCGCTCTTCACGCCGCCCTTCCCCGTTGAGCGTAGATCCTGCCGCTCCTCGGGCCCTTGCCGCTCCAGCCCATGGCACCCAGGGCGCGGCGGGGCCGTCGGCAGGCCCTTCCGTCTCCGGCGAGGTCATGCCGGAGACTGGAATCCGGGTCGCCTGGAAGTAGTTCCTTCAGCCGGGGGCCGCCGAGACGATATGCGTCCTCGTCCTCGATCGCGATGAGTTGCTGGAGGCGAAGCCTGCCTCGACGACGATTCCTGCAAGCGATGGTGTCTTCCTGGCGGCGCTGCGCGGCACGGACCCGACGAAATG
>JALORE010000046.1 GCA_025459125.1 Planctomycetota bacterium
GTTGCGGCCGTTCTGCTGCCGATGGCACGGGCCGAAAGGTCGAACAAAGAGGTGTCCGCCACCCCACAGACAGCCAGTGTGGACACCCCGGGAAAGGTCCCAGTCGCGGAGAGCAGCGACGTCTTCGTCGACCCGAACACCGGGATCACGTTCCGCAAGGCCAGAACCCTTTCCGGTCCCAGCGATGTGATTGAATCCACGGCCGGGCTCCGGATATCACCTAACGGGAAGCTCCTGCTCTCGGGAGTGACGGTCGTTCCGTTGGACGGCGGCCAGCCTTTCGCCCTGGCGGATGTCCCCGGAGTGTTTCAAAGCGTCTGGTCACCCAATGGCAAGAAAGTAGCTTTTGTGGGCGGCGGGGCGTGGGTGATTCCCGTGGACCCGGAGACAGGTCGCCCCACCGGCCCGGCGGAGAAAGTCCGTGAGAGAGGAGCCGCCTGGGCGGTTTGGTCCCCTGATTCAGAAGAACTGCGCTTCCTCACGATCGAGAAGAAGATTCTCGGCTTTGGAGCTGTTTCCTTGCGACACAGCCATCTGACGGAGGGTACGGATGGGTCCAGCCTGGGGAAACGCTCCCCGGACGGGAAACAGGTGGCTTTTGTGGAATTTGCCGATGCGCGGATTCCGCCAGTCCTCTCGGTCAAACGTACGGCAGGTGGGCCAGCCGAGAAGGTGGCCGATGACGCGACGCCCATCCTTTGGTCCGCAGACAGCGAGTGGCTCGTCTATTCTATCTGGCAGGGAGGGGCCTCGGGTGCCGTGGAGGAACCCCGGTTCTTCCGCCTCGCGGATGGGCATGGTGGGAAGGTCAGGTTGCCCACCCACGGAACCTTCGTCGGGCTCTCGTCTGACGAGAAGAAGCTGTTCTGCTACTGCTCCTCCTACGACTTGCGGGAGAGTCTCGGGTCATCTCTGTCGCCGGAGGGCCGCCCTGTCAACTGGGGGGCCAACTGCCGAAACTGGCGCCTTACGACCAGTTTTGGTCCCCCGATGGCGCCAGCATCGTAGTTCCCAACGACTACCAAGGCCAAGACAGCGGCTTGGTGGCGCTGCCTCTGTCCGGCGCTGCACCGGTGCCGCTGCAAATGGACGTTCGTGTGCCCGGGAAGATCAGCTATTGGCAGTTGTCACCCGGCTTTGACTATCTGCTGTTCTGCGTGTCTGCCGACGAGGAAACCTATGATATTTGGGTGGCACCGGTTTCCTGGAAGCAGATGCGAACGACCGGGCCGGCAGCACTGGTCTTCAAGAACTGGGGGATCATGCCCTGGGGAGGGTCGTGCACACCCGGCATCTGGTCGCCCGATGGAAAGAAGATCGCCATTATGCAGAGAGAAACCGAGATCTGGATCGCGTCCCCTGAGGGGGGCGAGCCAAGGCAGTTGACCGGAGGGCCGGGCTTGAGGGGGTGGCCGCCCTGGTCGCCCGACAGTGAGATGATCGCCTTCTATTTGTCTCAACCGACGGGACACTCCCTCCAGGTGATCCCCGCCTCGGGCGGTGAAGCGAAGATGGTGACACAACTTGATCTTCCGGGAGGCGGAGTCGGACTAGTGAATGGCCGGTTCCGATTTGCCGCCTGGTCGCCGGACGGCAGGGCGCTGACCGTTACGAATCGGGGCGGGGTTTCATCGGTCGCCATCTCTGACGGCCAGAGCCAACCGTTGGTGAATGCTGCTGATATCGGGATGGCACGTATGGACGGTCTGCGCTGGTCGCCAGACGGCAAAAGCCTGGCCTTCAAGGCCAGGAAGCCAGGTGAATCAGCATCCCAGCTCTTTCTGTTCCATAGTCAAGATGGCCACGTCACAAAAGTCGCCGACAGAGTCCCCGGCGGGTATTTCTGGTCTCCGGACAGCCAGTGGATCTCCTACTATGCTGGATCCAGGTTTGTTAAGACCCGTCGCGAGGGCGTCCTGTGGGAGATGGACATCGAGGAGGCCTTCGCCAAGCTGGCGAAATAGGGGAGCCAAACGCGCCTACCTCGCGGCGGCGAGGGCGTCTTTGAGGGTGAGGGTGCCTTCGTAGAGGCTGCGGCCGACGATCACGCCGGCGACGCCGATGGGGGCCAGGCGGCGGATGTCTGCGACCTCCTTGACGCCGCCGGAGGCGATGACGGGGGTCCTGACGGCCTGGGCCAGGGCCTTGGTTCTGTCGATGTTCGGGCCGCAGAGCATGCCGTCTTTCGAGATGTCGGTGTAGATGATCGCCGCCAGGGGCAGCTTGTCGGCTTGGGCGGCGAATTCGAGGACCGTCTGCTGACTGCCTTGGAGCCAGCCGTGCGTGGCTACCATCTCGTCGCGGGCGTCGAGGCCCAGGACGATCTGCCCTTTGAACTTCCGGGCCATCCGGCTGAACCAGTCGAAGTCGCTGACCGCCTTGGTGCCAATGATGACCCGCGTCACGCCCAGGTCGAGCAGGTGCCGGATTGAGGTCTCATCCCGGATGCCGCCGCCGACCTCCACCTTCAGCAGGCCCAGCGCGGTGATCGCGGCGATGGTCGCGGTGTTGACCGGTTGGCCGGCCTTGGCGCCGTCGAGGTCCACGACGTGGAGCCACCGGGCCCCGTCCGCGTGAAACCGCCGCGCCTGCTCCGCCGGGTCGTTGCCATAGGTGATCTGGCGGTCATATTGGCCCTGGAGGAGCCGGACCACCTGGGCGGCTCGAAGGTCGATCGCGGGAATCACATCCATATTGATTGTTTGCCATTTACGGTTTACTATCTGGTGCCGAACGCCAAAGGCGAATCATACGTGGTTACCGGTGAATCGTAAATCATAAATCGCGGGAGGCCGATTATGACCAGACCATCCTTGTGGCCCTCTTCTGTCCTGGCGCTCTTCCTGGCGGTCGTTCTGCTGACGTCCTCAGGACCCGTGTACGGCGGGGCCGGGCGCACGCCGGTCATCTTCGACACGGATATCTGCGACGACATCGACGATACCTGGGCGCTGAGCGTCCTGCTGCAGTCGCCCGAGCTGGACTGCAAGCTGATCACGACCGCGGTCCGCGACACCGAGGCGAAGGCCAGGGTGGTCGCGAAATTCCTCGACAAGGTCGGCCGCACCGACATCCCCATCGGCATCGGGGTCAAGCAGCCCGGCGACTCGTGGCGCCAGACCGGCTGGGCCCAAGACTACGACCTGTCCTCCTACCCGGGCCGGGTCCTCAAGGACGGCGTGCAGGCGATCATCGACACGATCATGAACTCGCCCACGCGCGTCATCCTCATCGCGGTCGGTCCGCTGCCCAACATCAGCGCGGCCCTTAAGCGCGAGCCCCGGATTGCCCAGAAGGCGAGCTTTGTCGGCATGCACGGCAGCGTGTACTTGGGTTACAGCGGCAAGGACAAGCCCGACGCCGAGTACAACGTCGCGCAGAATGCCGAGGCTGCCCAGCGGGTCTTCACGGCGCCCTGGCCGATGACGATCACGCCGCTCGATACCTGCGGCCGTGTGGCTCTCACCGGCGATAAGTACCAGAAGGTCCTCCAGCACAACAGCGTTCTGGCCCGTACTCTGCTGGAGAATTACCGCCTGTGGTTCCGGGATGGCCTGCGCGACCGCCAGGACCTTGACGACGCCGGCCGCGTTCGTGCCACGGACGAGAAGCTCAACAAGAGCAGCACCACGCTCTTCGACACGGTCGCGATCTATCTGGCTATCAGCCGGGACCTGACCCGGATCGAGCGATTGCCGATCCGCATCACGGACGACGGCTTCACCCGCGTCGAGCCGGGCGCGAAAGAGGTGGATTGTGCCGTCCAGTGGCAGAGCCTCGACGGCTACGAAACCTGGCTGGTGGAACGGCTCACGAAGTGACTTGTGATTTATGATTTACGATTTATGATTTGGCGTGGCTGTGCCCCGGTGAACCGCAAGCATCAGATCGTAGAATCACGGGTCGTAAATCACAAATCATAGATCGTAAATCCCAAGGGGTGTCCCATCGTTGAGGATAACTTCAAGCTGGTCGTCGTCGGCAGCTCGAACATGGACCTGGTGGTCCAGTCGCCCCGGATTCCGGTCCCGGGCGAGACGATCCTGGGCGGCGATTTTCTCATGGTGCCGGGCGGCAAGGGGGCGAACCAGGCGGTCGCCCTGGCCAAGCTCGGGGCGCACTCGATCTTCGTGGCCCGGCTGGGCGATGACCTCTTCGGCCACAAGTCCCTGGAGAACTTCCAGAAGGAGAAGGTGGATACCCGCTACGTGACGCTGACGCCCGGGACGCCGTCGGGAGTGGCGCTGATCACGGTCGATGCCGACGGCAACAATGCCATCGTGGTGGCCCCCGGCGCCAATGCGAAGCTCTCGCCCGACGACGTGTACCGGGCCCAGTCGGAGATCTGCTCCGCGGGAGCGGTGGTGGCGCAGTTGGAGGTGCCCCTGGCGACCGTGCAATGTGCGGCGGAGCTGGCACACTACGCCGGCGTGAAGTTCGTGCTCAATCCCGCGCCGGCCCAGCCGCTTCCTGGGGCCCTGCTTCCGATGATCACCGTGCTGACGCCCAACGAGACCGAGGCCGAGATTCTGACCGGGATCAAGGTGGTGGACCCGGAATCGGCTTGCGCCGCCGCGGATCGGCTCCTGGACATGGGAGCCAAATCGGCCATCGTGACCATGGGCGCGCAAGGCTTCGTGCTGGCCGAGGCCCAGCGGCGCGAGTACATCGACGCGGAAAAGGTCCGGGCCGTGGATACGACCGCGGCCGGCGACGCCTTCACCGCCAGTCTGGCTCTCGGGATCGGGCAGGGCCGCGATCTGTGCAGTTCCGCGATCTTCGCCAGCCGGGCGGCCGCTCTGTGCGTGATGAAAATGGGGGCCCAGCCCTCCATGCCCACGATGGCAGAAGTGTGTGCCTTTGTCCCCACCCCGGGGAAGAATTCCAGAAGAATCAGGTGAGGCGCTTTATGATTCATGATCTACGATTGATGACTTGCGAATCGCTGCAGGCAGAACGTCGATGGCGCGCGTATGCGGCCCGAATGCTGGTCGCGGTCGCGACGGTGGGTCTCGTGCTGGCGGGGGGGTGTCAGAAGGCCAAGGATAAGCCCACGGTTGCTCTCGTGATGAAATCGCTGGCCAACGAGTTCTTCAAGACGATGGAGGAGGGGGCCAAGGCTCACCACGAGCAGCATAAGGACGAGTACGATCTCAAGGTGGTCGGGATCAAGAATGAGACTGACGTCACTCAGCAGATCGAATACGTCGAGCACATGATCGCGCAGAAGGTGGACGCCATCGTGATCGCGCCCGCGGATTCCAAGTCCCTGGTGCCCGTCTGCAAACGGGCGATGGACGCCGGCATCATCGTGGTCAACATCGACAACAAGTTCGACGCCGACGTGCTCAAGGACAAGCAGGCCCGGATCCCGTTCGTGGGCCCCGACAACCGCAAGGGAGCCCGGTTGGCCGGCGTGTATCTGGCCACGCGTCTCAAGGCCGGCGACAAAGTCGCCATCATCGAAGGGGCACCCAACGCGTACAACGGCATCCAGCGCAAGCTCGGCTTCGAGGATGCGGTACTGGGCAGCAATCTGACCATCGTCAGCTCGCAGACCGGCTACTGGGAGACGGACAAAGCCCAGCCCATCGCCTCGGCCCTGATCAACGAGCACCCCGACCTCAAGGCGATCCTCTGCGCCAACGACAGCATGGCCCTGGGCGCCGTGGCGGCCCTGAAAGACGCCGGCAAGCTGGGGAGCATCCACGTGGTGGGGTTCGACAACATCGCCGCCGTGCAGCGGCTCCTGAAAGAGAAGCGCGTTCTCTGCACCGTGGATCAGCACGCGGACAAGCTGGCCCTGTTCGGCATCGAGTATGCCTTGGAGATGCTGAAGACCAAGGCCCAGCCTGCCGACAAGGAGACCCCGGTCGATCTCATCACGGCGGAAATGCTCTAAGCATGAGTACCGTTGGTGACAGGCTCCTCACGGTCACCGGAATCGACAAGGCCTTCCCGGGTGTCCAGGCCCTGGCGCAGGTCGATTTCGATCTCCGTGCCGGTGAGGTCCATGCCCTGGTTGGCGAGAACGGGGCCGGCAAGAGCACGCTCACCCGCATCATGGCCGGCGTGGAGACTCCCGACGGGGGCCGTATGATCCTGGCGGACCGGCCGTACGAGCCTCGCGCCCGGATTGACGCCGAGAGCCAGGGTGTCCGGATGGTCATGCAGGAGCTGAACCTGATCGGCAACCTGACGGTCGCCGAGAACATCTTCATCGAGCGGTTGCCCAGCCGCTACGGGTTCATCCGCTACCGGCGGCTGCACGAGGCGGCGCGGGAGGTCATGGAGAACGTGGGGCTGGCGGACCTCGACCCGTCCGCCCCGGTCCGGAGCCTCGGCGTCGGCCGCCGGCAGATGGTGGAAATCGCGGCGGGCCTGTCGCGCCGGTGCCGGGTCCTGGCCCTGGACGAGCCCACTGCTTCCTTGACGCAGAGCGAAGTGGATCTCCTCTTCGCGCAAATTCGCAGGCTCCAGGCCGACGGCGTCGGCATCATCTATATCTCGCATCGAATCGAGGAAGTCCTGACCATTGCGGATCGCATCACGGTTCTCCGCGACGGCCGGGTCGTGGACACCCGCGCGACGAACGATCTCGATCCGGACACCGTGATCCGCATGATGGTCGGCCGGGACCTGGGGCATGAGTGCCTGGCTCCCCGCGGACCGAAGGGGCCTCTGGCCTTGCGCGTCGTCGGGCTCACCCGGGGCGACAAGGTCCGGGAGGTCTCCTTCGAGGCCTACCGCGGCGAAATTCTGGGCGTAGCCGGCCTCATGGGTTCCGGCCGGACCGAGACCATGCGCGCGATCTTCGGCGCCGACCCGCCCGAGGCCGGTGCGATCTATCTGCACGGCGCCGAGACGCCCACCCGGATTCGCAAGCCTCGCGACGCCGTCCGCCACGGGATCGCCTTGCTGACCGAGGATCGCAAGGAGCAGGGTTTGTTTCTGCCCCTGGCGGTGCGGGCCAACGTATCCATCGCCCGGCTGGCCCATCTGAGCCGGCTGGGGTGGATCGAGGCTGCCCGCGAGCGGCAGGTCGCCCAGCGCTTCGTGGAGGCCCTGGGCGTTCGCTGCTGGTCCATCGAGCAGGCCGCGGGGCAGCTCAGCGGCGGCAATCAGCAGAAGGTCGTCATCGCCCGTTGGCTCTTCCGGGATTGTGACATCCTCATCTTCGATGAGCCGACACGCGGGATCGACGTCGGGGCCAAGTTCGAGATCTACCGGATGCTCGCCGACCTCGCCCAACAGGGCAAAGCGATCCTCTTTGTCTCCTCGGACCTCAAGGAGCTGATGGCGGTCTGCAACCGCATCCTGGTCCTGTCGGCAGGCCGGGTCGCCGGGGTTTTCGCACGCGGCCAATGGACCGAAGAGGCGATCATGGCCGCCGCCTTCCGTGAATACGTCCAAACGCCGCGAAAGGCAGGGACCGATGGGCGCTAGCGTCAAGAAGAGAAGGATGGGACTGGTAGCGGATTATCTCGGGATGGCCGTGGCGCTGGTGGTGCTGATCGCCGTCTTCGGCGTGGCCGCCGAGAACTTCTTCACGCTGACCAACTTCCGGACGATTGCCAACCAGATTCCCGATGTGACCGTCGCTGCGGTGGGCATGACCTTCGTGCTGATCATCGCCGGGATCGACCTGTCGGTCGGTTCGGTGCTCGCGCTCTCCAGCGCGGTCCTCGGAATTGCCCTGGTGAGCTGGGGCCTGCCGCTGGTCCTGGCGGTGGGGATGTGCCTGCTGGTGGGCCTGCTCTGCGGTGGCATGAATGGGCTGATCGTCATCCGCTGGCGGTTGCCGTCGTTCATCGTGACGCTCGGCATGCTCGAAGCGGCCCGCGGCGGCGCCTACCTGGTGACGCAGTCCCGCACGATCTACGTCGGCGGTCCCATCGAAGTCATTACCGACACGGCGCTGCTGGGCCTGTCGCTGCCTTTCCTCATCGCCCTGGTCATCGTCGTCGCCGGCCAGTTGGTCCTGTCGCGGACGGTGTTTGGCCGCTACCTGATCGCCATCGGCACGAACGAGGAGGCCGTGCGTCTCTCCGGCATCGATCCGCGTCCCTACAAGCTCGCGGTATTCGTCCTCGCCGGTCTGCTGGCGGCGGTGGCCGCGGTGATCCAGACGGCCCGCATGTCCTCGGCCAACCCGAATACCGCCACCGGCTTCGAGCTGCAGGTGATTGCCGCGGTCGTCATTGGTGGGACGAGTCTCATGGGGGGACGCGGCTCCGTGGTCAGCTCGTTTTTCGGGGTCCTGATCATCGCGGTTCTCGGGGCCGGCCTGGCCCAGGTCGGCGCCCAGGAACACACCAAGCGGCTGATCACCGGTTGCGTCATCGTTGCTGCTGTCATCCTGGATCAGTACCGCCACCGCCTGGGCGGTGGGAAGTCTGATGCTTGAAGTGTGAAGTCAGAGGGTGGGTGAGAAGCGGTGGGAGGATGCTCACGCCACCAAAGACCGGCGAATCTCTTTACCGTCAGGGAGGCCGGTGTGGTATCCCGGGATTGAGTGCTTTGTGCCGATTGCGGGAACGTGAAAGCGAGGTCTGGAGCATGGGAACGACGCATGTTACCGTAACGGTCCGGAATCCGGCGCAATCGGAGAAGACTTGGGAGGGGCTCTTCCTGGTGGACACGGGATCGGTGGACTGCCTGGTGCCTGGCAAGCATCTCAAAGCGATCGGCTTGCAGCCGCGAGGAAAGCGTAGATATGAGCTTGCCACCGGCGCGGAAATCAAACTGGACATCACCACGGCCGAAATCGGGTTCCTGGGTGATATCGTCGGCGCCACCATCATCTTCGGGGAGGATGACGCCGAGCCGATCTTGGGCGTCACGGCCTTGGAGTCTGCGGGTATCGAGGTGGACCCGCAAAGCCAACGGCTCGAGCGACTGCCGGCCGTCCGCTTGAAATAGCCAGCCCAGTGCGTATCACGCACTGCTCCTCGGTTCGACGTCCAGGCTCACAGCCAATTGCCCTGGGAATCCCCCAACGTTTCCTTGACAGACCCGTGACCGGACGGGATAATGGGGCCACTAGGGGCGGGGCCGCCGCGGGCGGAGAACCGCACGTGAGGCCCCCGGCCGAATGTGGAGGTACTGACGATGCGTCTGGTACTAAAGCAGAAAGATGGCGAGACCAAGGAATACCGCTTCGCCCAGGGTCCCATCCAGATCGGGAGAGCCGCCGATTGTCACATTTCCCTGCCCGACCGCACCATCTCGCGGAAACACGCGGTCCTGACGTGTGACGACGAAGGACTGTGGCACGTCGAGGACCTGGGCTCGGCCAACAAGACCTACCTCAACGGCGAGGCGGTGCGCACCTCCGGCATCAAATCCGGCGATTCCATCCGCATCACGGACTTCACTCTCGAAGTGGACGTGGGCGAGCAGGCCGCGCCGGCCGATTCCTCCCAATTTGAGGACACGCTGAATCTGGAAGCGGGGCTGGCGACGCCCACCCATGAGACGGTCGTCCGCAAGCCCGACGCGGGCCACGCGCCGGCCATGCGCCTGCCGGCCAAGCGGCTGTCTGATTTCTCGCAGGCCTGCGACACCATCTGCCGGGCGAAGAACCTGGAGGAACTGCTGGTGGCGCTGCTGAACCTCGGCCTCAAACAGTTCAGCGCCTTCCACACCTGGTGCGCCCTGCGCGAGCAGCCGAACGGGCCCATGACGTATCACGCGGGCAAACGCCGGGACGGCTCCACGGTCGAGCTCAGTGAGATCAAGCTGGCGGACAAGATCAACCAGGCGGTTGAACGCAGCCAGTCGCTGGTCATGCCGCGGGTGGCGGCCGATGTGGAGGAGAAGGCGCGGATTCGCTCGGCCCTGATCGCCGCGATTGCCGGTCCCGCCGGCTGCTACGGCGTGATCTACGTGGACAACGCCATGGTCCATGACCATTACACGCTCGGCGATCTGGACTACCTCATGCTCGTCGCCACCCACACGGCCGCCGTCCTGAGCAAATTCCTGACGTGACACCGGCCCCCGTCCCGCCGGGCCACGTTCGGAGCGCGGCGGGGCACGTTCGGAGTTCCGCGTTCACGCGGCTCTGAATCGTCTCAGCCGCCCAACACGCGAGCCACGGACGCAAAGAGTCTTGCCCGTGTAAACGCGGAACTCCCCACGCGCGTGTCTCGGTCCCCGGGAGGACCTGGAAACTGCCTCAAGACCCGGAATGTCATTGCGAGGAGCATCGCGACGAAGCAATCGTAGCGCCGAGGATTGGGATTGCTTCGCTCCCCTCGCCATGACGTGCCGGACGTGGGGTTCTGAGAGGGTCTCTTATTGTCGGTGTTCACTACCGCCTCACTGTGATTACGGCTTGACAAGCCCTCGGCAATAGACTATAATGAAATCACTCGTGGCGGGTCCGTGCATGAAGAGCCACGAGCACCGTGGGGGGGAATGCCCCGGCCTTTTGGAGGAGATTCAAGATGAGACGTTCCGCTTGGTTGTCTGTGGTGTTCTCGGTTGTCGCGGCATGGTCGTTGTCCACTTCTGCCGCCGCGGGCATCATCAATATGGGACCCGAGGAGATCATCAAAGCCAAGGGAGTGGACATCACGGTCCCGGGCTACTCTGTGCCTTCGTTTGAGGATTGGAACAACGACCACCTGCGGGACCTGATTGTCGGCGAAGGTGGCGGCGGCCCCTTCGGCAAGGTCCGTATCTATCTCAATGTCGGGACGGAAGCGGACCCCTGTTTCGCGGATTTCTTCTACGTCCAGGCGGAAGGCAAGGAGCTGTCGATCGCGTCGCAGGGCTGTCTCGGCGCTTTTCCCCGCGTGGTCCAGTGGGATGGCGACGGGCGCCGGGACCTGCTTGTGGGCTTGGCGGACGGCACGGTGAAGATCTTCCTGAACATCGCGGACAACAATGCCCCGGCGTTCGACGCCGGGACCCTCGTCAAAGTCGGCAGCAATGATGCCTACACGCTCGACATTGGGTTGCGGGCGACGCCGATCCTCACGCACTGGAACGATGACGGCATGCTCGACATCGTCGCCGGCGGTCTCGACGGCGCCATCCACGTCTACTACAACTGCGGTTGCGGCGGGTCGGTTCCCCCGCATTTCTACTTCTCGCCGGTCGATGGCACGTTCATCAAGGATCAGGGCCACGATCTGCTGGTCCAGAGCGGACGATCCAGTCCCGCTGTCATTGACGCCGATGGCGACGGCAAGCAGGACCTGCTCACCGGCTGCACCGATGGCCTGATCTTCTTCTATAAGAACGTCGGGACCGACTCGCTCCCCGCGTTCTCGGGCTACACGCTGGTCCAGTCGAACGGCGTGCCGATCGATCTGCCGGGCGCGGTGCGCGCGCGGCCAGAGGTCTGCCGCTGGACGGGTGACGGCTACTGGGACCTGCTGATCGGCTACGGCGACGGCAAGATCCGCCTCTATCGTGGCCTCCCCAAGCTCGGGGACCTCGATGCCGACGGCGTCCTCGACGGCGACGATCTGACGATCCTGGCCCAGGCGCTGGATAAGACCCTCGGGCCCGAAGGCTCCGCCACCGATCTCAACCATGACGGCACCGTGGACAATCTCGACCTGCGTCTCTTCGCCGACCTGTGGCTCGCCGCGCACGGCCCCGCGCAGAAATAGCAGGCGGTTTCTCATGTAGCCCAGCCGCCCCCGGCTGCGGGGGTCCGGTCACCGGGGACATCCTGCTTTTCCATTCCCCAGAATGGAAAAGTAGAATGTCCCCTTTTCCTCCCGACGCCCAAACGCCGCCCGGCCTTGTGCCGGGCGGCTTCATTTCGACCTGTCCCCTGCATCGTGCGCCCTCGCACGATCCTGTTCAAGCTCTTCAAAAGGCGAGCGGGGACGCTCGCCCTACGACAAGGCCAAGATTCCGCTGCCCAATGGCGGCCGCGCATCATTTTCCCGCCCGGACGATGTTGCCTGCCCGGCTTTTCGTGCCTTATGATGAAAAGCGAACCAAGTGCACGTGCCTTGGAGCCGGTTGCGCATGAGAAGGAGAGCGGGAAATGAGCGGGAGTCCATGGCTTGACATGCTGCTGGTTGGTTTGTTGCTCGTCGGCGGGTGCTCCAGGAGAACCTACAAAAGCGCGGCGCGGGATTGGGATGACGCGGTCAGGGATGGTAATCTGGGACAAGTGCAGGCGCTCATCGCCCGGGGCGCCAATGTGAACAGCGGCGCCCTGCCCACCCCCGCCGCACGGGGGCGCCGGGACGTGGTCGAGGTCTTGATCCGCTGCGGAGCCCAGATCGACCGCATCGACAGTCAGGGACGCACGCCGGCTGTCGTTGCCATGCAGGAAGATCACAGGTCGATCGTGGAGTATCTGGTTAGCGTCGGTGCCGCCGTGAATCTGCACTTGGCCGCTTACCTGGGAGATACGGCCAAGGCCCAGAGCCTCATCGACAGCGGGGCGGACGTCAATGCCAGGGATGGCAATGGCTGGATGCCACTGCATTATGCCGCGTCCCACGGTCAGCGGGAGGTTGCGAGACTGTTGATCGCAGCCGGTGCTGACCCGAATGCCGAGGCCCAGGACAAGCACTACCCGGAGGATGTTGTGGGTGGGACTGCTCTGCACCTGGCCGTCCGCGGCACAGACCAGAAGATGATCGAACTGCTCCTCAAGGGCGGCGCAGACGTGAACGCCCGAGACAAGCAGGGCGAGACACCTCTCGCTTGGGCGGTTGATCATAACCGGCTGGAGGCTGTCAAGCTCCTGATTGCGAAGGGGGCAGATGTCAATGCGAGGGTACAGGGTGGCGGCAGCTATCTCACGACACTTCTCGGAATCGCAGTAGGGCGCGCCCATTTTGAGATCATGGAAACCCTGATGGCCGCCGGGGCGAACGTCAATGCGCGTGATGGACCCGGCAGGACTCCTCTCCATATGGCCCTGACCAGCGAGTACAGGCAAGTCGTCGAGGCGGCCATGTCTGAATACCCTGATGTAACCGCTCCTCAAACTGAGTGGGATCGCTATAGGGCTCAGGCCGGTGAAGTCCGGAGAACGCTGGCCGTGCAAATCGTTCGGATCCTCTGCAGTCATGGCGCCGACGTGAACGCCAGAGACAAGGAGGGGATCACGCCACTGCATTGGGCGGCCTACCACGGCGCGAGAGACGTCATCGAGCTTCTTATGGCCCAGGGAGCCGACGTCAACGCCCCAAGCCGGTTCGATCCCAACGGGCATTCCGTCATTTGGGAGAACCGCGAACTTCGCTACCGATTGG
This sequence comes from Planctomycetota bacterium, assembly GCA_025459125.1. Taxonomy (GTDB): domain Bacteria; phylum Planctomycetota; class Phycisphaerae; order Sedimentisphaerales; family Anaerobacaceae; genus PLanc-01. The sequence goes on from JALORE010000046.1 coordinate 13,239, forward strand.
GGAATGGCGCGGTCCCGTTGCATGCGGCCGTCATCCGCGGCCACCGGGAGGCCGTCGAGGTGCTCTTGGCCCACGGTTCCCAACTCGACGTGGAAGACAAGGCCGGCAGGACGCCCTTTCACCATGCCGCGGGAGGCGGCAAAGCAGAGATCGTCGAGTTTCTCCTCGCCCGAGGAGCGGACGTGAACGCCGAGGACCGTCGCGGGGCCACGCCGTTGGTGGATGCTTTGCTCGGCGGCCACGTCAAAGCAGCCAGGGCGCTGGTCATCGGTGGCGCGAAGAGAGCCAACATCGGGGACCATATGGTCAAGAAGCAGGGCGATCAGCCACGCGCAGCGGAGCCACTTCTGCACCGGGCCGGTCGGGAATGGGCCGAGCTTCTCCTGGCCAACGGCGCCGATCCCAACGAGCGGGACGATAAGGGCAACACGCCCTTGCAGGCGGCGATCCTGGCCGGGAACGAGGAGCTGGCGGGTCTGTTCGTCACGCACGGGACCGACGTCAACGCGAAGAGCCAGGGCAATCTCACGGCCCTCCACCAGGCGGCCAACCGGGGGTGGGCAGGATTTGTCTCTGTGCTTCTGGCAGAAGGTGCGGAACCCAACGCCCGCGACAACGATGGCGATACCCCGCTGCACATTGCCGCCCGCAGGGGACACCCGGAGGTAGTCAAGCTCCTCGTGGCCCACGGCGCAGATGCCGGTATCAAGAACAGCCGGGGCTACACCCCGCTGGACGAAGCCTCGTGCCGCGGGCAACGGAGTACCGTTGAATTCCTGGCAGCCCGGACCGCCGGCACGGCTCCGAGCCTTCCGTCGGGTACGACCCAGAAGCTGTGACGTGGGAGGCAATCGATCTTGGCGGAAGGGGGCCTGTCTGGTACCATCGCCGATCATGGCTTGCCAATCGCAGGAAAGGAAAGGGGTGGTCTCATGGCGAAGGTCTATCGGGACAATGACGTGGACGTGGGCGTTCTGCAGGGGCGCAGGATCGGCGTGCTCGGGTATGGGAACCAGGGGCGGGCGCAGGCTTTGAATCTGCGCGACAGCGGGTTTGCGCCGCTGGTCGGGAACCGGGAGGACCCGTACCGGGACCGGGCCAAGGCGGATGGGTTTGCAGTCCAGGCGGTCGGGCAAGTGGCGGAGGAGGCGGATGTGCTGCTGATTCTGGTTCCCGATGAGGTGCAGACGCAGGTGTATGAGGAGCAGATCAAGCCGCATCTGCGAGCGGGCGACGTGCTGTGTTTCGCCAGCGGGTACAATATCTACTACAAGGCCATCGTGCCGCCGGCGGGGGTCGGGGCGATTATGGTCGCGCCGCGGATGATCGGGCGGGCGGTGCGGAACCTTTACCAGGAGAAGCTGGGGTTTCCGTGCCTTGTGGCCGCCGAGAATGACGCTGACGGGCGGTTCATGCAGATTGCGCTGGCACTGGCCAAGGCCATCGGGGCCACACGGTTCGGGGCTTTCGAGTCGTCTTTTCGGGAGGAGACGGTCATCGATCTCTTCGCCGAGCAGATGCTTTGGCCGGGGATCATCAAGCTGTGCCTGCTGTACTTCGAGAAGCTGGTCGCCAATGGCTGCGATCCCCAGATCGTGACGACCGAGTTGCACCTGTCCGGCGAGTTCGTCGAGATTGCCAAGGCGATGATCACGCACGGTTTCTTCGGCCAGTTGAAGCTGCATTCGCAGACGAGCCAGTACGGCCAGTTGTCCCGGGCGGACCGCATGGCGCCGCCGGAGCTGCTGGCCGGAGTGGACCGGGCCATCGAAGAGGTGTGCTCGGGCAAGTTCCACGCCGAGTGGGTCAAGGAGCAGAAGGCCGGCAAGCCGAACCTCAAGAGACTATGGCAGGAGGCCCTGGAGCATCCCTTGGCGAAATCCGAGGCGAAACTGGAGGCCCTCCGCAAGCTGGTCGCCCGAGGATACGAGGGCGGGGCCTCGTAGTTCGCTTTCTTCGTAGATCGTGCATCGGGAGCACGACGTCGTAGCACGGGCATCTTGCCCGTGGATGCCTCGGACAATCATGGGCGGGACGCCCGTGCTACTCACGGGCAAGATGCCCGCGCTACGCGAGCGGGGACGGGGACCCCAAACGCGATTCATTGCGTTTGGGAACCCCGCGCTCGCCCTACGCAGAGATGCCCTCACGGGCACACCACGAACAAGAAAAGGGCTGTGAGCGGGAGGCCCACAGCCCTTGCTTGACACGACCCTCAAGTGGCGGTTGTCGCGTCACTTTTTGGCCTTGATCAGGCGAATGTCATCGACGTAGAGAATGCCCTTGGCGGTCCCGGTCGTGGCCCCGCGCGTGCCCACGCCGATCGACATCTTCTTGATCCGGGCGGCATTCACACCGGTGAAGTCAGCCAGCGGGATCTGCCACTGTGTCCAACTGGGCACGCGGCTCGGCGCCATATCGGGGTAGGTGACGGTCGCCGTCTTGTTGGATGAATCGGTCAGGACGATGTACACCGGCGCCGCGGTGTTGGCCACGCGGCCCTGGACGTACAGGACGAGCGTGTCGACGCCGCCGGTCGTCCAGTTCGCCGCCGGGGCGAACTCACGGTCGGCCTCGCTGTAGAAGGGCGTCTTGGTGTTGTTGTAGTCGAGGGGCATCGACTGCTTGCCGCCATGCACGATCCTCCGCTCGGCGAAGGGGGCGTTGACGTAACCGACGGTCGAGCACGTGCTGTTGGTCCAGCCGTCGAGCCAGGTCTCATAGATGCGCTCGCCTTCCTTGTCCGTGTAGCTCTCGAAATCTTCCACGGGCTGGCAGGTGGTGAAGCTCCAGACCGCTCCCGGCACGACCGAATTGTCGACCTTGACCTCGTCCACGCGCCAGTAGTAGGTCGTCACCGGGTCCAGTGGCCCGGGGGTGAAGGTCGTCACGGTCAGGAGGCCCTTGTCAACGCCGGCCGCTCCCTGCGTGACGGCATTGAGGTCGGTGCCGAAGTACACATGGTGCTTGGTGGCTGCCTGGCCCGCCTGCCAGGACAGGACCTGGTCGAGCGTGGCATCCGCGGCACCATCGGCCGGCGCGGGCAGGTAGGCGGTCAGGGCCTGTGCCGTAAAGCTCCAGACATCGCCCTTATTGACCGTCACCAGATCGGCTTCGATCTCATCGACTCGCCAGTAGTATTTGACGCCCGGCTTGAGTCCCGGCACGTACCAGCACATGGTCATCGGCGAGCGCGGCGCGGCCAGATCGGTCGCACCCAGCTCCGGCGTCGTGCCGACGTAGACCTCATGCATGACGGCCTTGTAGCCGGCTTCCCACCGCAGCAGGGGGGTCTGCACGCCCACGGCCCCGTTCGCCGGATTCGGGTTCTTGGCCTTGCGCGGCGGCGGGCAGATCGCGGCTATCTCGTCCGCCGTCAGGGCGTTGTTGTACATCCGGACATCGTCAATCGCACCGATCCAGTCGCACCCCCACCCATCCGACCCGAGGAGGACCGGTGTGGGGCTGCTGGTGATGGCGCCCATCGGCGTCGACTCGGTCGGCAGGCCATTGAGGTAGGTGGTCAGGGTTGTGCCGTTGAACGAGCAGGCGATATGGCACCACTCATAGCGCGTCAGCTTCCGATCGACAAAGGCCCAGGCCCGGGGGGTCGTGTTGAACGTAAACGCCATGAACGACTTGAGGTTACTATTCCAGCCGTAGCGAACCTGGAAGCTCCAGGTGGGGCTCGCTGTGCTCAAGGCTTTCGCCATCGGCGCCGTCGTGGTGGCCTTTCCTTCCGGGTCATCCGCGTCAGGCCGTATCCACAGAGCGATGGAGATCGCATTCTTCAGGTCCAGGCTGGCACTGTGGGGGATGGTGATCATGTCCCCGCCGCCCCCGGAGACGCCCAAGCCGTGGAACTCCAAAGCCCCGTCTTTGACGCCGACGGTTGCGGTGGGCTTACCCGCCGTAATCGTCCCATTGTTGTTCTTGCCGGAGGAATCCGCGATCTGGGTTCCCACGGTCTCATCGAGCTTCCAGTGGCCCACCAGCTCTCCGAAGGCCACCCCGGCCGAGCCCAAGATGGCCAGGCCGCACAGCAGACACACGGCTGTTCTACTCATAGTCTTCCTCCTTTTGCCCATGCTTTAACGCACTGCAGCCCGACCGAGCGCGGCCCACACGCCGCGGGCCGGGGTCATTGGCACAGATGGTTGCACATCCTCCGGGTGTGGAAGGGGAACGAGCGCGAGAGGCAAGCTTGCCGGTCCGGTCGTATGCGTGACATGACAACTCCTCTTCCTACGGGACAGGCGGAAAGAGTCCACGTGCTGGCGAACCAGATTCCGCATACTTCACCATCCCTGCTTTTACCAGATTCCCCGTAGGATTTCAAGAAGAATCTACGGTATAATCAGGTTATCCCGCCGGGCTGTTCGGATCTGGGCGGGGAATCGGGAGGGCGAACTATGCACAATGAGCGTGCGTCAGCGCGGTGTCACCGCCAAGGGACGTATCCCGGCCGGGGAACCAAACACCGCTGGGCGTGGTGGGTGGCCCCGATAGTGGGATTGCTGGCCCTGATCTGGTTCTTGATTCGGGTGGTGCCCAAGCCATCCCGCGCGACCTATCCCTGCCAGCGTGTGGCCATGCCCCTGGCTTCGGGTTTCGTGACGTGGCTGATCCTTCTGGCCGGTTCGGTCACCATCTTCCGGCGGGCCGGGCAACTGCTGCGCCGCTCCCGGCCGGTGCTGGTATGCCTCTGCCTGATTACCGTTGGTATCGTGGCCGTGGCGTCCTGGGCCGGTCGGCCCCAGCCGCTGGTGAACGCGGCCGGACCCTGGGGCCCGCACGGTCCCGTCGGCGAAGCCCGGGGGATTCATGCGGGGCGGGTCGTTTGGGTCCACGACCCCGATGCGACCGACTGGGATGGTTACAATTCGCCCGAGCACTGGTGGCAGGATGAGCACACCGACCTGGAGGTGGTGGAAAGGATGGTTTCGCAGGCCATCCGGGGCGTCGCGGGCCAGGATTCCGATACCGCTGCCTGGGACGCGATCTTCCGGCATTTCAACACCGGCCGGGGAAAGGGAAACGTCGGCTACCGGACAGGCGAGAAGATCGCCATCAAGATTAACCTCACGACCTGCAATGCCTCCTCCGGTGGCACCGACCCGGTCACGTACGAGAAGAAACGCAGCATGGCGAACAACATCGACAACTCGCCCCAGATGACCCTGGCCTTGCTGCGTCAGTTGATCCATGTCGCTGGCGTTGACCAGAACAGCATCGCGATCGGCGACCCCACCGCGATGTTCCCGAGCTACTACTATAACCGGCTGCATCCGGAGTTTCCGCGGGTGCGCTACTTGGACAGCTACGGCGGCGCCGGCCGCACGCGCGTGGAGTTCTCCCAGGTCCCGTTCTACTGGAGCGCCCCGGGTGCGACGGGAAAGAAGCAGGATTACCTCCCTACGGCGTTCGCGGAAGCGGATTACCTGATCAACTTCGCCATTCTCAAGGGCCACTCCTCCGGCGTGACGCTCTGCGCGAAGAACCACTACGGCTCCCTGATCCGGACACCCAGCGGTTACGTGCGACCCGAGCTGCCGCTGCTGCCCGACGAAGGGGGATATCCCGGCTATTACAACATGCACTTGAGCCTGCCGAACGCCGGACAGAACCCGCCGTGGAGTCCCGGTACCGGCCACTACCGGGCCCTGGTGGACCTGATGGGACACCCGGAACTGGGCGGCAAGACGGTTCTGTATCTCCTCGATGGTCTCTATGGCGGATACTACTGGGACGCGCATCCCTACAAATGGAAAACCGCGCCGTTCAACGGCGACTGGCCCTCCAGCCTCCTGGCCTCGCAGGACCCGGTGGCGATCGACTCGGTCGGATACGATTTCGTCAACGCGGAGTGGCCGAATGTGGTCAAGTATGGCCGCGCGCCCAATTCCAAGTACGACATGCAGGGCGGCGCCGAGGATTACCTGCACGAGGCTGCCTTGGCCAACGATCCCTGCTCCGGGACATTCTACGATCCTGACCGGGCGGGCCTGCCGTTGCCCAGCCTGGGTGTCCATGAGCATTGGAACAATGGAGCCGACAAACGGTATTCGCGCAACCTTGGGACCGGCCGTGGCATCGAGCTGATCCGGTTGTCCAGTCGCCCGATCCCGGGGGATACCGACAGCGATGGCGACGTGGATGCCCGGGACCTGGAGCTTCGCGCCCAGCGAAGATGATTGCCGCCGTCTGTCATTCCCGCGCAGGCGGGAATCCAAAAGCGCCTTGATCTTCGGGGACCCCCGCCTCCGACCGGGTCGAGGGCAGGCTCTCCGTGAGGGTGACAGAAGAGAGCGAATAGCCATTCTGTTGGAGGCAGTATGACGGATATCCGGTCGATCCCGTGGGACTCCTATCGGGAGTACCCGGTCGAGGAGATCAAGGAGCGGGCGGCCTCGTTCCGGGCCGAGATGCAGAGAAGACGGAGCGTCCGCGCGTTCTCCCGTCGGGCGGCGCCGCGTGAGATCATCGAGGAGTGCCTGCGGGCGGCAGCCTCTGCCCCGAGCGGAGCCAATATGCAGCCGTGGCATTTTGTGGTGGTGAGCGATCCGGTTACGAAGAAGCAGATCCGTGCGGCGGCGGAAAAGGAGGAATACGAATTCTATCATGGCCGGGCCGGTGAGGAGTGGCTCGGGGCCCTGTCGGCACTCGGGACCGACTACCAGAAACCCTTTCTGGAGACGGCTCCGTACCTGATCGTGGTATTAGCCCAAGCCTACGGAGTGTCACCGGAGGGCCGACAGGTGAAACACTATTATGTACGGGAGTCGGTGGGAATTGCCACGGGCATTCTGCTCGCGGCGATCCACCACGCGGGATTGGCGGCCCTGCCTTACACGCCCACGCGGCCCGGCTTCCTCAACGAGATCCTCGGCCGGCCCGAGAATGAGCGACCCTTTCTGGTTCTGGTAGTCGGGTACCCGGCGGATGGTGTGCGGGTGCCTGACATGGAGAAGAAAGCCCTGCATGAAGTAGCCACGTTCGTATGACATCGAAAGGACGGATCATGTCGGACCTACCAATCAGTCGTCGCACTTTCCTGACCGCTACCGCCTCTTCCCTGGCCTTCACGTACATCCCCCGGCGGGTCTGGGGCGCCAATGAGCGGTTCTACGTGGCCGGCATCGGTGTGGGAGGCAAGGGTGCGGGGGAAGTGACGGACGTGACGAAGGCGGGAGGAGTCTTCGTCGCGTTGTGCGATGTCGATGAGACCCGGGCGGCCAAGACGTTTGCCGGTTTTCCGGAGGCGAAACGCTACCAGGATTTCCGGGTCATGCTGGAAAAGGAGAAAGGGATCGAGGCGGTGACGGTGAGCACGCCGGACCATACGCACGCGCTCGCCTCCCTGACGGCGATGGCGCTGGGCAAGCATGTCTACTGCCAGAAGCCCCTTACCCATTCGATCTACGAGGCCCGCGTGATGGAGCAGGCGGCCCGGTACTTCAAAGTGCAGACGCAGATGGGCAACCAGGCGCACTCCGGCGAGCCGATCCGGCGGGCGGTCGAGCTGGTCCGGGCGGGCATCATCGGCCCGGTCCGCGAAGTGCACGCGTGGACGAATCGGCCGATCTGGCCCCAGGGACAAGCGGCATGGAAGGACCGGGACCGGCTCGCGCAGGAAGCCAAGCCCCAGGGATTGGACTGGGACCTCTGGGTCGGACCGGCGCCGATCCGCGACTACAACGCGTGCTATGTGCCGTTCAAATGGCGCGGCTGGTGGGACTTCGGCACCGGGGCGCTCGGTGACATGGCCTGCCATATCATGGACATGGCGTACTGGGCCCTCGATCTGGGGGCACCGCTCTCCGTCGAGGCCGAGTCCGGCGGCCAGACCCGGGAGACCGGCCCCGACTGGTCGACCATTACCTACCAGTTCGCCGCGCGCCGGTCGGTGGGAGGGGGCGAAGTCGGCGGCTCCTTCGGGCCGAAAGCTGCGGTCGAGATGCCGGCCGTGAAATACGTCTGGTACGACGGCCGAAAAGACGGCAAAGAGAACGCGCCGCACGAGTTGCTGGCACGCGTGACGCGCGAGGCCGGGAAGGCCGGCACGAAAGGCATACGCCTAAGGCCCGCGCGCGCGGACAAGGCCCCGGAGCGGAAGAAGAAAGCGGAGGAAAAGAAGAAGGCCATGGCCGTGGAAGACCCCCGGGCCTGGGACGTGATCCTGGTGGGCGACGCGGGATTGATGCTGTTTCGACGCGCCTCTGCGGATTGGATTGTTGCGCCCGGCGGTCGCGGGGAGCAGTTTGCCGAGACGCCCAAGACCATCCGCCGGGTGCCGAGCGAGGACGCCGAGTGGATCGCGGCGTGCCGGGGCGGGCCCAAGCCGCTGTCGAGCTTCGATTACAGCAGCCGGCTGACCGAGATGGTGCTGCTGGGCAACCTGGCGGTGCGGCTGAACCAGAAGATCGAGTGGAACAGCGCCGCCCTGAAGGCGCCCAACGCCCCGGAAGCCGATGCTTTGATCCGCCGCTCGTACCGCAAAGGCTGGGACCTGCCCGTCCCGGCCGACGTGCTGCGGATTGGCTAGGGATTGCATGTATCGAGAGGAGAATCATGAAAGCGTCATGGATCATCTTGCTGGTTTCCGGCTTGCTGCAGACCGCGACCGACGCCGCGATCATTCGTTTGCAGGCGGTGCCTGCGACGGTGCGCGTCAGGCAGGAGGGGGCCTTCCGCGGGGCCGAGATCGCCGAGATCTCCGCCGCGCGTGGCGAGGTGGAGTCCTTTCAGGTCATAGTCACCGCTTCGGATGGGAATCTGCGGAATACTTCGGCGGAGATGTCCCCCTTGAAGGGCCGGGCCGAGGGGAGCATCCCGGCCGCGAACATCACCCTTTACCGCGAGGTGTTCATTCCGGTCCGGTGCTCCTCGCCCCAGGCGACGGAGCCGCCCGGCCTGATCGCCGATCCGCTCATTCCTTTCGTCAACCCGTACACCAACCACCGGGTGCCGGAGCCGCGCTGGCGCGACAAGGGGCTGGAAGGGGCCCGATTCGGAGCGGTAGGTTTCGACTTGTGGCAGGGCCAGCATCAGCCGCTGTGGGTGGACATGGAGATCCCGAAGGACGCTGCTCCGGGTGTCTATGAGGGCACCTTGCGGGTACGGGCTCAGGAGGCCCAGCCGGCCACGATCCCGGTGCGGCTGACGGTTTGGGATTTCACCCTGCCGGATGGTCCCACGCATGAAAACCATTTCGGCAACTTCTCCTACATGGCCCGGTACCACAAGCTCCAGGAGAGTTCGGAGAAGTACCAGTTGCTGGAGGACCGGTACCTCGCCATGATGGCGGCGCACCGGCTCAACCCGCCGCTGCCGCGCCGGCTGCATCCGAAGATCGCGGAGGATGGGACCGCTCTCTTTGACGACGACACGGACCGGCAGATCACCGCCTTTGTCGAACGTTACCACGTCACGAACATCGATGTGCCGCGGGCGCCGTTCCGGGATATGCTGACCACGGGTCGAGCCCAGGCGATTCGGTACTATCAATCGTGGTACGCCTATCTGCAGAAGAAGGGCTGGGCCGCTCGCGCCTATCTCTACATGCTCGACGAGCCGAACACCAGGGAGGCCTATGAGCAGGTCCGGCAGCTGGGGGCGCTGGTCCGCGAGGCCGCGCCGGGCCTGCGGCGTCTGGTGGTCGAGCAGCCCTACTCCCAGGACCCCAACTGGGGTTCCATCGACACGGCGGTGGACATCTGGTGTCCGCTGTTTGCGTTCGTCGAAGAGGGGAGTGTGAAACGGGCCCAGGCCGCAGGCGATGCGGTGTGGAGCTATACGGCCTTGGTGCAACGGGCGCCGTCGTACCATCCGGACTCTGCGAAGGTGCGGGGCGAGCACCCGCCGTACTGGCAGATCGACTTTCCCGTCCTGAGCTATCGCATCGCGCCGTGGCTGAATCGGCGTTACGGCGTGACGGGCCTGCTGTACTGGACGACCGTCTGCTGGACGAGTCCGCAGCGCAATCCCTGGGACAATCCCGGCTTCCGCGTGAACTTCAACGGCGAGGGCATGCTGTTCTATCCCGGCGAGGATGCGGGCATCGAAGGCCCGGTCGCCACGATCCGCTTGAAGAACCTCCGCGACGGCCTGGAGGATTACGAGTATTTCACGCTGCTGGAGAAACGTAAGGGCAAAGAGGCGGTGGACGAGATCGTCCGCGCCGCCGTGCCCACCTGGGGCATGTGGAATCAAGACCCGTATCATCTGCTCGGACTGCGCGAGCGCATGGCCCACGAGATCATGAGGTAATGGCAATCGTCCGAAATCCCAAACGGTGGGGAGCGGGCCGGTATGAGTGATGTCACCCGCATTTTGAATGCCGTGGAACGGGGGGACACGAAGGCGACGGATGAACTCCTGCCGCTGGTGTACGACGAACTCCACCTTCTGGCGGCCCAGAAGTTGGCCCACGAGCCTCCCGGTCAAACCCTTCAAGCGACCGCCCTGGTCCACGAGGCGTATCTGCGGCTCGTGGGCGATACGCCGCAGAACTGGAACAGCCGGGGGCATTTCTTCGCCGCGGCGGCGGAGGCCATGCGCCGCATTCTGGTCGAGAACGCCCGGCGCAAAAGCAGCGCCCGGCACGGGGGCGACCGCGAGAGAGTCCCCCTGGAGGTCGGCGACATCGAGGTGGCGATGCCCGCCGAGCGGATTGTGGCTCTCAACGAGGCCCTGGATGCGCTGGAGCGGGAAGACCGCGAGGTGGCGCAACTGGTGAAACTCCGGTACTTTGTGGGCCTCACGCTCGAGCAGGCGGCCGACGTCCTGCAGATCTCCGCGCGGACCGCGTATCGGCATTGGGCCTACGCCAGGGCCCGCCTGCACGAGGAACTGACGGACAACCGCTGACGGCGCTGCTTTTTTTGCAGATTCGCGTAGTTTTGCTGTCAGGTTTTGGTCCGACATTTCGCACTGTACTACGATCCCTAGACCAGACGGGGATGGACCATGAGTGAGTCGCCGCCCGACATCAAGTCCCTGTTCGCGGACACGCTGGAGAAGCGGACGCCCGCCGAGCGGGATGCCTATCTGGGCCTGGCCTGCCAGGGTGATACCGCTCTGAGGCAGCGGGTCGAGGCCCTGCTCCGGGCCTACGAGGAGGCCCACGATGTTCCCGATGCGCCCCTCGTGAGTCTCGGTCTCCTCGAGCCGGGGGCCGTGTTGACCGAAGGTCCCGGCACGGTCATTGGCCGCTACAAGCTGCTGGAGAAGATTGGGGAAGGGGGGATGGCGGTGGTCTACGTGGCCGAGCAGACCGAGCTCATCCGCCGCACGGTGGCTCTCAAGATCATCAAGCTGGGCATGGATACCCGGCAGGTGATCGCCCGCTTTGAAGCCGAGCGGCAGGCCTTGGCTCTGATGGACCATCCCAGTATCGCCAAGGTCCTGGATGCCGGCGCCACGGAGACCGGCCGGCCGTATTTCGTCATGGAACTGGTCCAGGGCGTCTCGATCACGGCGTACTGCGACAAGAACAACCTGAGCACCAAAGAGCGGCTGAGCCTGTTTCTCCAGGTCTGCCACGCCGTCCAGCATGCCCACCAAAAGGGCATCATCCACCGCGATATCAAGCCCTCCAACGTCATGGTGACGCACCGCGACGACAAACCCGTCCCCAAAGTCATCGATTTCGGGATTGCGAAGGCCACCAACCAGCGTTTGACGGAAAAGACCCTTTTCACCCGCTACGCCCACCTCATCGGTACGCCGGCCTACATGAGCCCGGAGCAGGCGGCATTGAGTGGTCTGGACATCGACACCCGTTCGGATATCTACTCCCTGGGGGTGCTCCTCTACGAGTTGCTTACCGGCACCACTCCCTTCAGTGAAGAGGAACTTTGCATGGCCGGTTACGTCGAAATGCAGAGGATCATCCGGGAACAGGAGCCGGTCAAGCCCTCCACGAGAATCCGGGCCGCTGCTCGGGAACGCCAATGTGTAGGGGCAGGCCCCCGTGCCTGCCCCCGGCCGCGCAGCGGCCCGTCGGGCCGGGGGGGCGGCCACAGGGGGGCGCCCCTACGGGAGGTCCACGGCGATCTGGACTGGATCGTGATGAAGTCGCTGGAGAAGGACCGCGCCGGGCGGTACGAGACCGCCGAAGACCTTGCCCTGGACATCCAGCGGCACCTGGAGCACAGGCCCGTTTCGGCGCGTGCACCCAGCAGAGCATATCGCTTGCATCGATTCCTTCGCAGAAACCGACTTCCGGTGGCTGGTGGGCTCGCGCTGGCGCTCCTAATCGGGGCTCTGGCGGTCGTCCTTTCCTGGTGGAATCAGAACCGACTGCGGCTCATAGAGGACGAGGTTGTCAAGCACAGAGATGCCCTGTCCCGCGCCCGCACGGAGTCCACCAAGCTGGCGTACGGAGAGGCTCTGAAGACTCTTGAGCCTGTCCTTGGCAGCAGGCACGTGGGAACCGAAGCACGCCTACTCCGCGACCAGATTCTACAGGCTGTTCGGGGGCGAATAGCGGACTACACACGCGAGATCGAGGCCGACCCGCAGAAGGCGGCCGCCTATTCCCATCGCGCTCAGCACTACGCCCACCTCGGCGACCGGGCAAATGCCGATGCGGATATGAGGAGGTGGTCGGCCGTCATGGCCAGAGATATGCCTTCCCGCGTGCAGATAGCCGCGCTCGGTGTCTTCCGGGGTGTCACCGAGTTGCCATTCGATTGCCAGATTGTCTTCTCTGTGGAGAGACCGGTGAATGAGATTCCAACAATGTCCGTTGCCTTTGGGCAGAAGGGAAGGTGGGAAATGAAGCTCTTCGAAATCCCTGTGTTCTTGGTGTCATTGGCTGGGTTTGGTCTTCTCTCGGGTCTGGACGCCCCGCCGGCGTATGCGGACTTCGCGTTCGGTGAGAAGGTGAACCTCGAGCTGACCGTACCAATCCTCAATGGCGAGATCGAGTGCGTTGATTGTCTCTCCTATGATGGGTTGGAAATGTACATCGAGTCAATGGTCGGGCCGGGCAATTGGGATATCCGCGTGCTGAGGCGTGCCTCGATCGACGAGGTTTGGAGCCCCCCGCAGAGCCTTGGCCCCGCAGTCAACACCGCGAACGTGGAGGCTTGCTCGTGCATCTCCGCCGATGGACTTGCACTCTACTTCAATTCCAACCGCCCTGGCGGATACGGTGGCTCCGACCTGTACATGACAATGCGGGCGACGAAGAACGACCTCTGGGGATCGCCCGTGAATCTCGGACCCAAGGTGAACAGCTCCAAGGAGGATGCCTACCCTTGGATATCGGCCGATGGGCTGGAACTGTACCTTAGCTCGAAGCGCGCCGGTGGATATGGTGATTGGGACCTCTGGGTAGCGAAGCGCGCCACCAAGGACGCCGCGTGGGGCGACCCGGTGAATCTCGGGCCAGCAGTGAATAGTCCATATACTGAGACTGCACTGTCCCTTTCTCCGGATGGACTGCGGCTTGTGTTCTCCGACTACTTCTTGACGAATCTCCTGCGGCCGGGTGGGTACGGGAGCAACGACATATGGATCTCCGGGCGGGCAAGCCCTTCTGGTCCTTGGCAGGCGGCAATGAACCTCGGGCCAAAGATAAACACGGCCGAGGGCGAGAGTACGGCGCGTTTTTCGCCCGATGGCCGTACCCTGTACTTCTGCACTTCGGTTGATAACTGGCAAGTGCCGATCATCCCCATCGTGGATTTCAACGCCGACGGCACGGTGGACCTTGTGGATCTGGTGATGCTGATCGACGACTGGGGTACGAACCGGACGCTCTGTGACATCGGGCCGATGCCCTGGGGCGACGGCAAGGTGGACATCGAGGACTTGAAGGTCTTCATGACCTACTACGAGAAGGCGAATCCACCCGCGAAACCGTAGAAGGCATTTCCCACCTGGCATCCGGAGAAGGGCCGGCGGACAGCGAAGTCGCCGGCCCTTCTGCGTTTGGGTCCCCGTCGCCGTCTCCGGGTGCGTGACCGTTCTTGCGCGCCTCCGGTTGGAGCAGGGTTGGAGTTGCACGGGGGGCAAAGGAAAAGGGGACATTCTACTTTTTCCCTTCTCGAAGGAAAAAGTAGAATGTCCCCTTTTCCGGCGGCAGTCAAGAACACTCGCGCACGAACGGTCATACATCTGCCGTCTCCTCGCCGCTTGAAATCTCGCCCCATTTGTGACAGAATGGTCTCCAGGTGTCTGAACCAGTGGAGACCCGAGTCGGCATGAGTGATGTCACACGCATCTTGAACGCCATCGAACGGGGGAATGCGAAAGCTACGGAGGAGTTGTTGCCCTTGGTCTATGAGGAACTCCGGTCGCTCGCGGCGCACAAGCTGTCCCATGAGGCGCCCGGGCAAACCCTTCAGGCTACGGCGTTGGTTCACGAGGCGTATCTGAGGCTGGTGGGCGACGAACCCCAAAGCTGGGAGAATCGCGGGCACTTCTTCGGGGCCGCGGCGGAGGCGATGCGGCGGATTCTGGTGGAAAACGCGCGGCGCAAGCGGAGCGCGAAACGGGGCGGCCACCTTGAGAGGGTCGACCTCGAGGATCAGGACATTGCCATTGAGGGTCCGTCGGATGACCTGCTGGCGTTGGATGAAGCGTTGGCTGCTTTGATACGGGAGGACCCCGGTACGGCGGAAGTCGTCAAGCTGCGGTACTTCGCGGGCCTCAGCCTCGCTCAGGTGGCGGCCATCCTGGGGGTGTCCGAACGCACGGCGGCTCGTGTCTGGGCCTACGGTCGCGCCTGGCTGCTCCGCGTCATCACGTCATCCGGCCACCGTCCCCGGGGGTAGACCAGTCGGCTGACGCCGGGAATTTTGCCCCGGGACCCGTTTTTCTTGTCATGCCCCGTCCCCGGATTTCGCATTGCCTAATAGAGCATGAAGGACAAAGGAGTCAAGCCGTGGCGGCAGACTGTGTGAACGTAAAGGCGATCTTCTGTGCAGCCTTGGACAAGGCGCGGGGCACGGAACGTGCCGCTTACCTGGAGATGGCCTGCGGCGGCAGACCTGAGGTCCGCACGCAAGTGGAAGAGTTGCTGAGCCTGCATGACAACGCCGGGACCTTTCTGGAGGCGCCGCCCTTCGATTCCGGTGCGGTCGTGGAGCCATGCCACATGACGGAGGTCCCCGGCACGGTTATTGGGCGGTACAAGCTGCTGGAGAAGATCGGCGAGGGGGGCATGGCGGTGGTCTACATGGCCGAGCAGACCGAGCCGATCCGCCGCAAAGTGGCCCTCAAGATCATCAAGCTCGGCATGGACACCCGCCAGGTCATCGCCCGCTTCGAGGCGGAGCGACAGGCCCTGGCGATGATGGACCATCCGAATATCGCCAAGGTCCTCGACGCCGGGGCCACCGAGACCGGCCGACCGTACTTTGTTATGGAACTGGTCCAGGGTCCAGGGTGCCTCGATCACCGAGTACTGCGACAAAAACAGCCTGAGCACAAAGGACCGTTTGGCTTTGTTTCTCCAGGTCTGCCACGCCGTCCAACATGCCCACCAAAAGGGCATTATCCACCGGGATATCAAGCCCTCGAATGTCATGGTCACGCACCATGACGGCAAACCCGTGCCTAAGGTCATCGACTTCGGCATCGCCAAGGCGACCAACCAGAAGCTGACGGAAAAGACGCTCTTTACCCGTTACGCCCACCTCATCGGCACTCCGGCTTACATGAGCCCGGAGCAGGCGGAACTGAGCGATCTCGACATCGACACCCGTACCGACATCTACTCCCTGGGCGTCCTGCTCTACGAGCTGCTCACCGGCACGACGCCTTTCAGCGAAGAGGAGCTGCGTAAGGCCGGCTACATCGAGATGCAGCGGGTCATTCGGGAACAGGAGCCGGTCAAGCCCTCTACGAAATTGAGCACACTGGGGGAGACTCTGACCGACATCGCCAAGCAACGCGGTTGTACTCCCGATCTGCTCCGCAAGGCCGTTCGAGGCGACCTCGACTGGATCGTCATGAAGTCCCTGGAGAAAGAACGCGGCCGGCGCTACGAGATCGCCGAAGACCTCGCCCTGGACATCTCGCGGCACTTGGAGCACAGGCCCGTCTCAGCGCGAGCACCCAGCCGGGTTTATCGCCTATGCCGATTCCTGCGCAGACACCGACTCTCAGTGGCCGGAGGGCTTGTCTTGGTGCTCGTGGTGGCCGCTCTGGCGATCGTCTCTGCTTTGTGGAATGAGAATCGGCAGCGACTCGCAGAAGCCGAGGTTGCCAAGCACAGAGACGTCCTGTCCCAAGCGCGTGTGCGGTCCATCAGAAGAGAGTATGGAGCGGCTCTCGATACTCTCGAATCCGTCCTTGACAGCAGACATGTCGGAGCCGAAGCCCACCTGCTCCGCGACGAGATTCAAAAGGCCGTCCGTGTGCGAATAGGCGATTACAGCCGCCAGATCGGGACCGACCCCCAGAACCCAGACGCCTACTCTGGTCGTGCCCAATACTACGCCTACCTGGGCGACCGGGCAAACGCCAGCGCGGACATGAGACGATGGTCAGCCATCCTCTACCACGGACCACTCCCGGATTTGCAGGTTGCCACACCAAGGAGATTTCGGGGCGTCATCGAGGAGCCATTCGGATATCAACTCGCCTACTCTGTTGGAGGGCGGGACAACGGGATTGTGGTTCTATGTGTTGCCTTTGGGCAGAAGGGAAGGTGTGAGATGAGACTGTTTGAGATTCCAATGTTGACAATGTCGTTGTGCGGGCTCGGGCTGCTTTCAGGTCTTGACATGGCGCCAGCGTATGCGGACTTCACGTTCGGCGAGCCGGTGAGCCTCAGGACCATCATCCCGGCTCTCAACGAACCGGCAGATGGGATCGACTGCCTCTCGTTCGATGGACTTGAACTGTACATTGACTCGAAACGCCCTGGGGGGTATGGCGACGTTAACTTGTGGGTACTGAAGCGTGCGTCAATCAACGAAGATTGGGGTCCTCCTGAGAATCTCGGGGCGGTGGTCAACGACCAGGGGGCCGCGTTCGGGTCGATCTCCGCTGACGGACTGACACTCTACTTCACATCTGACCGGCCTGGTGGATATGGGGACCTCGACCTTTGGGCGACGACACGCGCGACGAAGAACGATCCGTGGAGAACGCCCACGAATCTTGGTCCTAAGGTGAACAGTTCTAATACCGATGCTTGTCCGTGGATATCCGCGGACGGCCTGGAACTATATTTCCAGTCGTGGCGCACCGGCGGATACAGCGGAGGCGACATCTATGTGGCACGGCGAGCAACACAGAGCGACCCGTGGGCAGAGCCGGTGAACCTCGGCCCGCTCGTGAACACCAAATATGACGACCTTACCCCGTCGCTCTCGCCAGATGGTCTTCTACTGTGGCTTAGTTCAAACCGCCCGGGCGGCCAAAGCAATATGGAAATCTGGATCGCAACGCGTCAGGCAAAAAGCCAGCCTTGGAGCCTGCCGGTTAATCTCGGACCTCGCGGCATAGGCCCGGGGACGGTCTGCGGCCCGCGAGTCTCGCCTGACGGGCAGACACTCTACTTCATGACGATGACCGCCACTGCTTGGGACAACGACCAAGCACCCATCCTCCCGGTCGTAGACTGCAACGGTGACGGCAAGGTGGACCTCGTGGATCTGGTGATGCTGATCGACGACTGGGGCAAGAGCGAGTCGGCCTGTGACATCGGGCCGTATGCGTGGGGCGACGGCAAGGTGGACATCGAGGATTTGAAGGTCTTCATGACCTACTTCGAGAAAGAGAACCCGCCGCAGACACCGACGGGCAAATGACAGGCTCGCCGGCATGGACGCAGGTCCGGAGGGGGTTCCCGAACGCGATCTATCGCGTTTGGGGTCCCCCTTCCGCCTTCAGGCGGGAAAGACTCGTTCTACCCGCGTAAACGCGGAACTCCGAACGGCCGGACGTAAGATCCGGTTCACTGCTGCGCCACCGGGCTGGTCTTTGTCCCTGTCGCGGGGCTGGTGCAGATCGCTTCGAAGCCGGCCAGGGTGGGCATCGTCTTGTCGTCGGCGCGGATAAACTCGATTTCCAGGTTGCGCTCCACGCGAATGCTGGCGAGCTCCAGGGACGCGCCTTGCCGGGATTGTCCAGGGTCGAAAGCCTTGGCCACAACGTTGCCCTGGAGCTTGATGTCGAAAGTCGCTTTGTTCTCCCCGGAATCTGCAGTCGGCGGGAAATAGAGGCGGATCGTGTATTCGGCCGGGCCATCCGCCTCGCCGCGCAAAGGTAAAGTGCATCGCTTGATGCCCTGGGCGAACGAGGAGTGTACGGGCGACGCATGCGTCGCCCCTACCTCGGTCGCTGTTGGCGGCAGGGACGCGTGCGAAACGTATTCGCCGCCGGGGAAGAACTCGACCTTCAGGTCGAGCGCAAAACCCATGGCGGCGCGGTCGGCCGGCAGCCTGGGACGAGGATACGCCAGCCACAACGTTGTGGCATCGGCATCCTGCCGATGGTTCACGGGCAGGATGCCCGTGCCACGGGCGCGCAGGTCGCCCGAGGCGCCGAGGTTGACCGCCACCTGCCGAACCGGCGTATTGCTGCCTTTGGCGCTGTAGATACCCCAGCGGTCATGGTCCGGCCGGGGTTCCAGGGCGATCGAGCATTCGATTGGAAACAGGCAGATGCAGCCCGCGCTGGCCTCCGGCTGGAGGACCAGTCCATCCGCGGCAATCGTGTTGATCCAGCAGCCGGGCCGGTGCCCGGCGAAGTGACGAATGCCGCTATCGTCGTGGAGATCGTAGTATGCGGTGAAGCCGGAACGCATCAGAATCATCTGCGGACAGGCGGAGAGTGCCGTGCAATGATGTCCCGGGCGCAGGAACTGCCAGGGGGCCTCGATGCCGCTGATCGGGTTCGGACGCATCCGCTGCCGGCCGGTTTTGAGGTCGTAAGCCCAGGGCTCCGCGACGATCATGTCGCCGATCAGGATGGGGCGGTGGCGGTAGTTGGCGTCGCGGGCCCAGAGCTTCTCCCCGGTCCGCGCGGAGAGCGCGACCAACCGTCGCTCGGAGAACTGGCCGGCGAGGAACTGTTTCCAGTAGTGGCCGTTGGCGTTGGCGCCGCACAGGACCAGGACGCCGTCGCTGTAGATGGCCATCAGGTCGCCGCCGCCGATGCCGCCGAGATTGCTGCAGTCGGTGACGTCGACCGGTGTTTCCCAGAGTTTGCCGCCGGTTTTCGCATCGAGGGCGACCGCCAGCCGCGCATCGAGCTTCTTGACGGCGGCTTCGGCTTGCTTGGCCTTGTCCCCTGTGAGAGCGGCCACACGGGACCGGTCCCGCTGCATCAGTTGGTCGCGCTGCTCGGCAGTGAGGGAGCTGTCAATGAAGAACAGCCATCCATCGCCCACCGCCAGAGTCAGGTTGCCGATGTTCTTCGCTTCGTACTGCCAGAGCAGTTCGCCGCTCCGGCTGTCGAAGGCGAAGACCCGGTCGGAGACGCCCACGCGGGTCATCGCGCTGCCGTAGAGGATGCCATCGAGATACGCGAGGAAGCCCCAGTGGGCGGCCGAGTCGCCGGGTCGGGTGGGCAGCGGGTAGGTGGCGAGAGTCTTGCCGGTCTCGGCATCGAGTCGCAGGCACTGGTCCGGCAGGGCGACGAAGAAGCTGTCATCCGAAGCGGCAAGGTTGCCGCACTCCCGGGCCTTGAGCCGGGTTCGCATCGCGCCGGGGATGTCGCGCCGCCAGAGCTGCGTGGCATTGTAGGAGTCGTAGGCCATGACGACGTTTTCACCCTGAATGAACAGCTTGCCGTTGACCGCCAGCGGAGCGGCGGCGGCATCGTGACGATTGACCATCGGCGCCGGGCCCGGCTCGCCAAACCACAGCAATCCCAGGGGCCCGCTCAAGATCCGGTCGTCACTGCAGGTGGTATTGCCGGCGTTGGCATACTGATGCGTCCAGCGCCCGGCGCCCGGGAGCGTGCCGCGCTTCAGGATCGCCCAGAGACCGTTCGTCTGGCTGCTCCGGGAGCGGCCCAGGTGCAGGTTGTCCAGCCAGCTTGTGAGCTTGTCGGCGGCCGGCCGGCCCGATTTGCCCGCCGGAACGCCCAGACAGATCACGCCGCCGCAGGGCTTCAAGTGCCGGGCCAGTTGCGCGGCATCGCCCGGGATCTTCCCCGTCAGCAGGAGGCTGTCGGAGACGATCAGGTTGGCGAAGTAGTTCGAGTAGGGCAGGGCGGATGGATCGCCTTGATCGATGACGACCCGGGCGCCGTACAGCCCGGCGGCATCGAGAGCTGCCCGCGCGGTCTTCACCTTGGCCGGGTCCGGCTCGATCCCGATGATCTGCAGTTCCGTGCGCCGGGCCAGCTCGAGGGACAGCCGGCCCTGCTCGGCGCCGAGCACAAGGCAGTACCCTTTCGTCACGCCGGTCTCCATGACGATGGCTTCCGCGGCCGCTCGATACATCGGCGTCAACTTGTCCGGCGGGTAAGGGTCGCTGACTGGAGGCTTGCTGTGCCGGACAACGCGGGTCGTGCCGTCCTTCGTCGGGTCCGCCGCGAAGCAGTAGATGCGGCCCTGATCCGTGCTGACGTGCAGGCGTCCCTCGGCGATGGCAAGACCGCGGGCACGACCCTCGACCGGGGCCTTCCAAACGCACGTGCCACTTTGACGCTCGAAGGCGCAGACCTCATCCTGCCCTCCGGCGACCACCAGGTTCCCACATAAGATCAACTCCGCCTCGTGCGGACATGCCACGCGCCATTTGACCGTCGGCTCGACTTTCTCCCGGTGGTGCTGGGCCAGGTCCTGCGTGGTGCGTTCGATATCCTGCTGCGTCTTGGCCCGGGCCTCGGCGGTCGTGGCGGCGCTCAACTGGGTCCGCAGGCTCTTGCTCCGGAATTCGAGGGAGTTTCGTCGTTGGCTCGCCTCGGCGTAGGCGGTTCGGTCCAGCGCGAGGATCTCTTTGCCGGTCGCCAGGTAGGCCATGCTGCCGGCGACGGTCAGCCGCCGGCCGGGGAACCAGGCGAAGCCCGTCCGGCCGGTCTCCTGGTCCAGCGCGATCAGATGCTGCTCGCTGCCGGTATAGATCTGGTTGTCCATGAGCAGGGCATAGGTCCCGCCGATGTTGCCGCCGGATTCCTCGCCGCGCCAGGCGTACTTGCGGTTGAACGCCAGCCGGCCGGTGGCCTTGTCGAAACCCACCGGCAGGGCCCGGCCCGAAGGCACGAACAGCCGCGTGGCCGTGGCCAGCAGGTATCCTTGCGGAGAGAACTCATTCTGGTACGCATCGGCCTCGCTGAGCGCGTCATCCCGCCAGACGACGGCGCCGTCTTCGGCGCGGACCGCCACGAGGTAGACGTTCTCGTGCGGAAATACACCGGCCCCGAAGTAGGCGGTCCCCTCATCGACCAGGACCCCCGCACGGATTGGCCAGCGCGAGATCATTCGCTCGTTGCCGAGCAGCCGCTCGTCAGCCGGCCCGCCGCGCACTTTCCAGACCAGTTCGCCCGTATCCGCCTTCAGACAGTAGACGAAGCCGTCGTCCGAGCCGACGAAGACGCGATCGTTCCACAGGGTCGGCGCCAGACGCACAGGACCACCGGTATCGAACGACCAGATTTCCTCGCCGGTGGCGGCTGAGAGAGCGCGGACCTTGTCATCCGCCGAGGAGCCGAAATAGAGCCGGCCACCGGCCATCACGACCTGAAAGGCATCGTCAAAGTCCACGCGATGATGCAGGACGAAACCTTCGCGGGGCCGCGTTCCGGGACCCGACCAGGCGGGCTGCGGCGCGTGGGTGGCCGTATGCACCCACTGCAGCGCCAGCGGCGCATTCAACGACTCCTCCGTGCCGCCCGTACGGGCAATGTCGTGGCGGTAGGTGGGCCAGTCCGCAGCGGCCGTACTCGCGACCGCCGTCAGCAGAATCCCGGTTCCGAGCCAGGCAATGGTCTTTCGCATCGGCATGTTTCTCTCTCCCGGTTTCAATTCCATAAAGCGTTCAAACGGTTGACGGTCTCTTCCACGAGCACCTGTCCTCCCCGGGGACCGACGACGAACTTGTCCGCGCTGTAGCCGCCGCCCTGCACGGCCTTCTCGGTCGGCAGATAACCGCAGTGCTGGCACGACAGTTGGATGAGCAGGGTCAGGACCGCGGGACTGCGGGCCTTGATCCGGACGCCGTAGTCGAGATAGAGCTCGAACGGATTGGTCGCCAGGGCGATGTCCCCCAGCCGCAGGACGTGAAACTCGATCGGGGTGATGGTATCCGTCGTGTAGAAGGGCGCGGCCGGCGGTTCCTGGGGCGGCAGATCGACTCGTGCCACCGTGTGCGCGCAGGTCATACTGGTCTGAATATCCTGTTTCGCCAGAGGCGCGACGTTCTCGACCGTCTCGACGAGGCGCCGCGCGATTTCCTGACGACGGGACAGGCCGCGCCTCTGCCGCATGATCTCTTCCGCCTGGGTCCGAAACAGCAGATGCGGCGACGCATCCCCCGCGGCCGCGCACTGCGGCAGCACGAAGAGGTCGCGTCCGAGCCGGCGGCGAATTTCCACCCGCACCTCATGCCAGAAATCGGCGGAAACTTCACTGAGCCCCTCCGTCTCCTGCGCGGTGCCGGCGATGTTGATGACGATGCCGGTCGGCGCTTTGTCCGCATCCCAGAAGAAGAGCATCTCCACGCCGTGATCTTCGTAACCCTCCAGATTGGCGAAGTCCGGCCGGTTGGTCTTGCCGTACATCGTGGTGGAGCCATCGAAGTAATGCGCCCGGCGGTTCATTCCCACGACCGCATGCCCCAGCGCCCAGCTCATGCCACCGGGCTGACGCTTCTGCCAGGCGTCGACGACCGCTCCGGCCACGCGCTGGACGAAGAAGTCCGCATACTCCGACGCCTTCATGACGCCCTTGTCCTCACTGACGTCATACAGCGACCCGAAGTCTTCATCGGCGAAACCGGGTCCCGTGTGGGTGTGAGTGGCGTTCAATAGCAGTTTGTCGGCGTCGAAGTCCGGCAGCTTGCCTTTGATGATCTGCCGGAGTCCGTCCTGGACCGCCTTGCGGATGTACAGCAGGTCGCACGAGACGAGGATCGCCTGCTCGCGTCGGCCGTCTTCTCCCCGCGTCTCGATCGCCAAAGCGGTGGCCGTCAGCGGATCGCGCACTTTCTGCGAGATGCGCTTGTGCAACTGGCCGACCAGGGCGACCGGCCTGTCCGGCGTGATATCGACCTGGGCCCAACCAACGTACAGATTGCCGGTCACGGCGGCGGCACTCCGGCACACGAACAGGATCATCAGAATGGCCATCGGTTTCATCGCGGTCCTTTTCGTAGGATGGGCTTTAGCCCATCACACTCCCATTCGCACGGGCCCAGACCCATCGCCTTCCCGCATGGGCCCAAGCCCATCCTACAAATGCCAGGGGCTGCGCATCGGCCGGCGCAGCATCCGGCTGGCCTCGGGATCGTTCACGAAGTCCTCCTTCTGTGGGTCCCAGCGGAGCTTGCGGCCCAGCCGGGTGCAGATGTCCGTCAGGTGGCAGATCGTGTCCGTGCGGACGGCCACGTCGATGGGACAGATCGTGCGGCCCCGGGTCTTGACCGCGTCGAGGAAGTCCCGCTGATGGCCTTGGCTCTCGATCAGGTGAATCTCATCCTGACCGATCATCGATTTCAACAGGGACTGGGGCTCGGCCCAGAGGCCCTCCCGGCCCACGTGCACCCAGCCCTCGGTTCCCTGGAAGTTCACGCCCATCTTGTTCTGCTTGTTGTCGGTGTAGATCATTTTCACGCCATCGGCGTACTGGTGTGTGACCTTCCAACTGATGGCGCAGTCGGCCAGGCCGTCCTGGGGGAAGACCGCGGTCCCTTCGATTTCCACCGGGCCGCTGTCATCCGTGCCGTGACCCCATTGGGCGATATCGACGTGGTGGACGCCCCAGTAGCCGCCGATGCCGCCGAGACAGTAGTCGGAGATATGGTACCAGTTCGAATAACTCTCTTCCTTGGTCCACGGGCGGCAGCGCTGGTACGTGTAGGGGGCCCACGGCGCCGGTCCCAGCCACAGGTCGTAATCCAGCCCCGCCGGCACCGGCTGCACCGGTTGGTTGGGCACCGGGAAGTCGTGCGGCACACCGACGAGGATTGTGTGCAGCTTGCCGATCCGGCCGTTGCGCACCAGCTCGCACGCGAAACGGAAGTTCCGGTCCGAGCGCTGCTGCGTGCCCCACTGGAAGACGGTGCCGTAGCGGTGGCAGGCCTCCTGCAGGGCCTTGTCCCACGCCACGCCCAGGCCCAGCGCCTTCTCGGTGTACATGTCCTTGCCGTGGCGGGCCGCTTCCAGCGAGACCAGCACGTGCCAGTGGTCCGGCGTGGCCACCACGACCGCATCGATATCCGGGCGGGCACAGACCTCGCGAAAGTCATTGTATGTGGCGCAGTCCTTGTTGGCGTACCGCTGGTCCACAAGATCCCTGGCCTTCTGCCGTTGGCTCTCGGAGACATCGCAGACCGCGACCACCTGGACGTCCTTGTGCCCCAGGAACGCCCGCAGCAGGCCGGTGCCTTGGGTCCCCAACCCGATGGAGGCCATCACGATCCGCTCGCTGGGAGCGATGGTGCCGGACTTACCCCACGCGGAGGATGGCACCATACTGGGAAGCGCGACCACCCCGACGGTGGTCGCGGCACTCTTGAGAAACTGACGGCGTGAATGCGTTCCGCCCTGTGGCATATGTCATCCCTTCTTCTTTTTCGCAACCTTCCTCTTGGCTCTCTTCGCCTCAGTATCCGGCCCAACGGGGGCGGCCCGTGGCTGCAGCCCATCGAGCACCGCCTGCAGCCGGGTACGGGCGGCTTGGGCGTCGGCACTCTCCGTCGAGACGAGAATCTCGCCGAAAGGTGCGTCCTTCATGTCGAACAACTGGCCCTGGTTATTGAGCTTCCACCGGGCGTCGCGGACGTACCACTTCTGGTCCAGTATCACGAAGACCCAGTCCCGGGGCTTGCCGCGGCGGCCCGTGATCTGCGCTGCCAGACTGTGACCATCGATCTTGACGCCGGCGGGCAATTGAGCACCGGCCAGCTCTGCAAAGGTGGGATAGAAATCGGTGACATCCACCAGGTCCTTGGGCACCTGTCCGGCGGGCGTCGTGCCTTTCCAGTTGATAATCAGCGGTACGCGGCTGCCGCCCTCGGTCAGATCGCCTTTGGCCCCTTCGATGGGACGACCCTGCAAAGAGCCGCCGTGGCGGCCACCCTTGGCGCCCGACGCCTGGGGCGTGCAACCATTGTCGCCGACGAAGACGATCAGGGTCTTCTCGCGCAGGCCCAGGCCGTCCAGCTCCGTGACGAGCTTGCCGACCAGCTTGTCCATGTAGGCAATGTTGTCGGCGTAAAGGTTCTCGCTCCCCGGCGGGCTGTCCGGCGTGCGGAGGATCGGGCCGTGAATCAACGGCATCGGGTAGTAGACGAAGAACGGACCCGCCCGGTGGCGCCGGATGAAATCCACGACGAATTCGTGGAGGAGGTCCGGCCCGTACTTGCCCTTGGGATTGGCCAGCGGCCGACCATTGTGGTTGTAGTCCGGGTCCCAGTAGCGCTCGCCCTTGGTGCTGACGCCCCAGATCAGAAACTCATCGAATCCCCACTTTTGGGCGTCTTCCTTGGTCGTGAAATAGCTCAATTGCCGCCACTTGCCGGCCACGGCGGTGGTGTAGCCGGCCTGCTTGAGCACCTTGGCGATGCAGACCTCGGTGTCGGGATGGGCCTTGGCGCCCGCGCCGTTGCCCACGACGCCGGTACGGAAGCCGTATCGACCCGTCATGCAGGCTCCCCGCGTCGGTGCGCACAGCGGCATGGCGTAACAGGACTCGTACCGCAGACCTGCCTGGGCCAGTGCATCGAGGTTCGGGGTCTTGTACCCGTCACTGCCATAGCAGCCGACACCACCGATCCCGTAGTCGTCGGCGAGGATGAAGATGATATTGGGTTTGCCGGTGCTTCGCGCAGCCTGGACGGCGACACCACCAACGAGTCCCGCGGCCGCGGCTCCGGTCCACTGCAAGAAGCTGCGTCGGTTCATCATGGCTTCTGTCCTCCGGCACGTTTGTACTCTTCGAAGAGCGCCGGGATTCCGGCCTTCTGCGTATCCTCGCTGTGGACGACGACGCGGTAGCTCAGGGTGAGCTTCTGGCCCTTGGGCAGGTCCAGTTGGTCGCCCTCGAGCCAGTACATGGGGGTGGGGGAGAAGAAGCCGTAATCGCGGGTGAACCACGGGGAGGGATACCAGCGGTTGCTCGGGTTCTGCAGGATGGCGAGTCCCTCGGTGGCATCGCCGCGCGTGCCGTAGTAATCGCACCACGGCGAGGCGACGCCGAAGGTGCCTTTCTCACCGGTCTTGCCTTCCGCATTGACCAGCGTCCCGCCCTTGAGGACGCCCAACTCCGGCACCACGCGGGCCGAGAACAGCGAATGGTTCGTCTTGAGGATGCGGATATCGGTCAGCGGTTCCATCGTGATCGTGAAGTCGATCAGACGCAGGCTGTCGCTGGGCGCAGTGATGACGATCTGCCGCTGGTCCCGGATGATCGGCGCCTGGTTCGGCTGCTTCCAGAGCCCCACGTCGGTGAAGACGACCTTGCTGCCCGTGGCCTCGACGATCTTGGGACGCTGGGAGATGATCTGGCCGCGCTCGTTGCTCTCCTGCCAGTAGTTGCCGCCGTTGACGCGGTCGCAGCCGAAGAAGAGGGAATGATGGTGCGGGTAGGGCTCCGAGGTCTCGGTCGTGATGGACTTGCCCGACGCGGGGCCGTTGACCGGCCAGAAGTAGGGGTACTTCTGCGAGGCGTCGAACTTGTAGCAGGTGAACAACTGCCCGTTGACGGTGATCGCGACCTGATTCTTCTCGATCTTCGCCTCCACCTTGGCCGCCTGGGCCTGGGTCGAGACGGTCAGAGTGAACGAAACCAGAATTGCTGTGAGCAACAGACCTCGGGTGTACATTCCTGTGTCCTCCAAAAAGGTAGGATGGGCTTCAGCCCATCGTGTTTCCATCCGCATGAGCTAAAGCCCATCCTACGGTTACAGATGCCATGGGCTTCGCATGGAACGGCGCAGGAGGCGGTTGGCTGCCTCGTCGCCCAGGAATTCCTCCTTGGCAGGGTCCCACTTCAGGGACCGTTGTAGCTTGTACGCGATGATGGTCAGATGGCCCAGGGACGCGCCGCGATGACCGATTTCTTCGCCGCAACTGGTCGGGCGACGGGTCCGGATGCACTCGAGCCAGTTGGCGTGATGATCGTTGTCCCCGGCGTTCACCTCGCGGGTCGGCAGCTTCATCTCTGCGAAAAGCTCCTCCGGACCGCCTTCGATGCGACCGCCGGTGGTCAGGGACGTGAGCCAGCCCCGCTCCCCGACGAAGACGCCGCCGAAATTGCCGGCCAGCCGGGCCGTCACCGGCACCGCCTGATAGACGTTCTTGATCATGTCCCAGTTGTCGACGAGGTGCAGGAGTGTGCCGTTGGCGTAGCGGCAGGTGAGCGTGGGATAGGCCCCGCGGCCGGGGTAAATGAACTCCACCGGTCCACTGTTCTCCATGCCCAAGGCGTACTGAATCACGTCCGCGGCGTGGGAATGGTACCAGGTCACCGCGGCGGCCCCGAAGTCCTCGGAGAACGCCCACGGCACGACGCCGGGCGATGGATTCCTGTGATAGGCCTTGTTGTACGGCTGCCAGGGGGCGGGACCGACCCACAGGTCCCAATCCAACCCATCCGGCACCGGCTCGGCGGGCAAGGCGAAAGGCAGCGGCGCGTACGAGTCAACGCCGAGATTGTGTCCCAATTTGCCCCAGAGGGTGAAGACCGATTTGACCTTGCCCAGGCCGCCGGCCCGGACGAATTCGCAGACCCTCCGGATCGTGGAAATGGAACGGTATTGTGTCCCGGTCTGAAAGATACGTCCATACCGCCGCACGGCCTCGACCAGCCGCCGGCCTTCGCCGACGGTCAGAGAGATCGGCTTCTCGCAATAGACGTCCTTGCCCGCTTCTACGGCGTGAATGGATTGCAGCGTATGCCAATGGTCCGGCGTGACAATCACGACCGCGTCAAGATCCGGCCGGGCCAGCAACTCGCGGTAGTCGTTGTATGCTGTGCACCCCTTGTACTCACCACCGGGACTGCGTGCGGCGTAAGTCTCCTCCACTCGCCTTCTGGCCTCTTCGCATCGCGTGCGATCGACATCGCAGACGGCCAGCACCTGGACCTCCCGGTCGCCCACCAGCCGGTGCAAGTGCCCGCGTCCCATCACCCCATGGCCGATCAGGCCCACCGTAATCCGATTGCTCGGCGATGTGCCGGTCTGACTGGCAGTTGCCGCGGCGGGGATGATCCACGGCAGGGTGGCGGTGGCCGAAAGCTGGCCTGCCCGATCCAGGAACTCACGCCGCGAGATGTCCTGAGGATTCTTGTGCATCACGGTTTGCCTCCATCCGCCAGTTGCACGGCAGTCTTACGGAAAGCCTCAATGCTCTCCGCCAACCGGCTGGTCGAGCTCCATGCGAGAGTGAACACGACGGGGCTGCGGTCGGGCCGGTACCTGCTGGTGAGCTGACGAGCGATACTGATGCTCTCGGTGGAGGCTGATCCATCCAGGGGCGCAACCTCCGGGGTGTATCCCCGAACACGGCTCCCGGTCGGACCGGTGACCGCTTCGGCTCCCATGCCCAGGGAAAATTCGACAGCTTTGTCGGATGCCTCGCCCTCGACGCGATAGGTCAGCAGACGCACGCCGGCGGCGTCCAGCTTCAAACGGATCTGCTGCCTCTCATCCGCGTTCAGCCGGTCATCAAAATCCTTGGGAATGTCCCGGCTGACCTTCTGGTTGCTGGCGCCGCCCACGTAGAGCAGATCCAGTTCGGCAGCCTGATCGATGGTCTCGAAGAGCGTTTGTGGTTGGGCGGAAGGCACCAGGGCCAGACGCCAACCGAGCTTCTCCTGGGCCCGGACGGCCGGGGTCAGCTTGGCGCTGGGGGTTGTCGGGGCGTCCAGGTCGCCGAGGGCAAACTGGGTGGCGGCCAGGTAGAACTGGAGCATCTTCGGATCCCAGAAGACGGAGGGGTGATGGGCGAAGCCGCAATAGAAGACGCGGCCCCGGCCGTACTGGCGGACCCAAGCCAGGGCGTAGTCGTTGTCGGCCCGCTCGATCTTGCCATAGGACGGTTTCTGCTGCATGTCGGTCTTGGCCGTATCGATGCTCAGGAGCACCCGCACGCGATTGCGCGAGTAGGGCTCGTGGATGCGGAAGAACTCGTCGCGGTAATCGAAGCCTTGGCCGCCGAAGACTTGGTTCACTGGATGCGTGGGATCGTCGAGCTTGATGAAGACGTGCTCGTCGTTCGCCTTGTGGTTCGCGCCGCGGGCGCCGAGCATGATCCCGAACTCCGGCCAATCCTCGATCGCTCCGGGCCATTTCATGAACGCCACGGACGTGCCGTGGACGCCCATCAGGCCGCCGCCACGGTAGACGAACTCGACCAGGCTCTGTCGCAGGGCGGGGTCTTCGAAGAGATTGCCCACGGTGTTGTTGAGAAACACCGCATCGAAACGCCGCAGGCTGTCCGGCGCAAAGACGGCCGGGTCGTTGCTGGTCTGGGTCTCGAAGGCCCTGGTCTTGGTGCCCATGAGTGTGAAGGCCGTGTTGGCGGTGGGAATGGACGCGTGGCCGCCGTAGTTGACGTTGAGGCCGAAGATCAGGAGCTTGCGCGGCTTGCGGGGCGCGACGAAGGCTTTCGCCGGCAGCGCCGCCTCGATCTTCTGTTTCTGTTCCGACCCGGAAGGCCTCGGTGTCTGGGCGCCGGCCCGCCGCAGCCAGGACAGTCCCAACATGCCAGTCGCTCCCATGGCGCCAGCCAGTAGACTGCGCCGAGTCGTGGTCGTTCTTTGCTCGGGTGTGCTGCTCATAAGATTCCTCACTCCTGCCCGGGGACTCACTTGGCGGCGACCGTCTGGGACGCCGGCTGCGGGTTGGCCACGACGGGCGCACTCTGCTCAGCGGTCGTGATGCCGGGGGGCAGCTCGATGATGCGGATGTTGCGGAAGTGGATCGGCGCGCCCTCCGATTCCAGGCAGATGTAGCCCTTCTTCACGCTGGCCTTGCTGATGCCGTTGACGAATTTGCCGTTGACGGACAGCTTGACCACGCCATCGACGGCCACGATCGTGTAGGAGTTCCACTCGCCCTTGCCCTTGCAGCGTTTCTCGGCCGATTTGCTGCGGGGGCCGCGCGGGTTGTCGGGCACGGTGGTGACTCCTCCCGTGGGGAAGACTTCGCCATGGACGTAGGCGTCCGTAACATTTTTCTGCACGGCGTAATCCAGCTCCAGGATCTGGATCTCCATGCCCCGGGGCAGGTTCTTGCCTTCCGGGACGGTGCCTTCGCCCCAGATGAAGACGCCGGAGTTGCCGCCGGCGCTCAGGTGCTTCCATTCCACCGACAGAATGAAGTTCTCGTACTGCCGGTCCGTGCGCATGACGCCGATGGGCTGGCCGGTGCAGACGATCTCGCCGTCTTTCACGCTCCAGGTATCGGGCGCACAATTCACGTTGACCCACCCCGACAGGTCCTTGCCGTTGAACAGGTTGCGGATCTCCAGGGGATCCTGGGCGAAGACCGAGCCGCAGCACAGCAGGACAATCGCAACACCGATCGAGACCTTGGTCCAATTCTTCATGAGTCTGTCTCCGTGGTCAGTAAGGTTTCGTTTTGCCCGGCACGGCGCAGGCGTACAGCTTGTCGGGGCCGGGGTTGATCGGCGCCTCGGCGTCCCAGGCGCAGCGCTGGGGGCCGAGGCCCGTTTCGGATTTCATGGCGTCGTCCCAGGTGACGACCTGCCCTGAGTAGGTGGCCATCCGGCCGAGGATCGCGGTCATCGTGCTGGTGATG
>JALORE010000513.1 GCA_025459125.1 Planctomycetota bacterium
CCCGGCGGCGTACAATCTGTCGGGCACCTCGCAGCACAACGCCTACATCGGGGCGATCACGAACCACGTGGACGGCAGTCTGTACAAGCTGTACAACGGTTTGATCGATGACGTGCGGGTGTACAACAAGGCCCTGTCGCAGGAGGAAGTCCTGTGGCTGGCGGGCAATACCGCCCCGGTGGCCAAGCCGTTCTGAGGCGGAAATGCGTCCCAATCGCGGCCGCTCTGGACGGGGGTCGAACAGGTTTCCGGTGCCGCCGCAGTGAGAGCATCCACGCCCGGGCCTGCGTCCCAAAAACGCGGGCCCGGGCTCATTTTATGGTGGTAGGGCCGATAATGCCCTTGAATCAACCGTGCCGGGTGTGGTAGAATCCTGGAGTCGGGTGCTGCGATTTGCCGTGGCCAGAAGTGTCGAACGGGTGCATCTGTATCGGTTTCTCCTCCAGTGACACCTGTAGCCGTCCGATACAGAGGGGATGTGGTGTGAGTGACCCGGAGTTCTCATTTCTCAGGACGTGGATGAAGGAGAAGCTATCGGTTCTGGCTGGGGTTGTCATGGTCTGTGCGTGGGCCGGCGGCCGTGCCTACTCGTACGAGACGTTGCGCCTCGTGCGGGTGCAAAACGCCGACTCGCCGAGCCTGGGTCAGCAACTGACGGCGGCCGGTTTTGACGTAGTATCCGCGGATGGCTGTGGCACCTGCGAGATCATTGTCTCGGACGGCGAGAGGGAAGCCTTGCGACGGCTGGGTCTTTCACCCCGAGTGATCCGGGTGGGACGGCCCTTCCGGGACATCCAAGCCGAACAGTTGTCCATCCAGGCGGTGCCTGCCGGGTACCCGGACTTCGCGCAGGTTCTCGCGCAGCTCTACGTCGCCCAGAAGGACTTCCCCGCGCTGTGCCGGCTGGTGGATCTCACCGAGATGTATGGGACCCCGCCGACGTTCGAAGGACGTCATCTCTTTGCCCTCAAGATTTCGGACCGCGTGACGGAAGAAGAGGACGAGCCGGCGTTTCTGCTCGTTGGCGCGCACCACGGCCGTGAGATCGGGACCACGATGATTGCGCTGTACGCGATCGAGCAGTTGACACAGCAATATGGTGTGGATCCGGTCCTCACGGCCTTGGTGGACGAATACGAGATCTGGGTGGCCCCGGTCTGGAACCCCGACGGTTATGAGCATGTGTTTCGTACGGACAACTTCTGGCGCAAGAATCGCCGCGTGTTCGCGCCGGACGCCGGGGTCGGGGTGGACCTGAACCGGAACTACCCTTACGGTTGGGACGCGTCCTGCGGCGGCCATCTCGTGATCGTTTCAGAGACGTACCGCGGTCCGACCGCGGCCTCGGAGGCCGAGACGCAGACCATGATCGCGTTCGGGCGCGACCGCCGATTCGCCAAGGTGGCGGATCTTCACTCCGCGGCCCGGGAGGTGCGTTACGCCAATGGGTGCCTGAGTCATCCGTTGCTGGCCTTTCTGGCGGCCGAAGCCGCTGCGCTGGCCATCCGGGCGGAGTATCGATCCGGCCTTTCGTGTTGCACCGGGGGTAACATCCACTTCCACATGGCCAGTTACGGCAGCCATGCCTTCCTCTGGGAGACACATCTCGACTTCCAGCCGAGCTACGCCAGTGCCCGGCAGGAGGCCGCCCGCGTGTTTCCGAGTCTCGTGGCGCTGCTGCAACGGCCGATCCCGGTGCGCGGGCACATTGTGGATGTCCTGACCGGACGGCCGGTGACCGCCACCCTGACCTGCCCGGAGGTCATCTTCGAATATGGCGAGACCAACGGCAGCGACGCACGCTGGGGGCGGTACCATGCCTTCCTGCCCGGCGGCGACCATACTCTGCAGTTCGTCGCCGACGGCTATCTGCCGCAACGTTGCACGATCCGAGTGGTTCCCGGGCGCAGCCAAACCGTTGACGTTCCCATGATTCCCCGGGGGGCCGGCGCGGAGCCCGGTGAATCTCTTCTGGAAGGGGGGACGAGATGATGGCGAAACGATGTATGACCTTCGCAGGGTGTGTTGCCCTGGTTCTTACCCTGTGTTCCACCTGGCCGGTTGGGGCTCAGATCTATCTCTCGGATGACTTCGAGAATCCGGCCCAGTCCCAGGGCAATTGGGAGGTGATTACCGGCAACTGGCAGGTCGCCGACGGGGTCTACCACCAGCTCAGCACGGCGGACCCGTGGCTGGCCACCATGGTGGCGCCGGGGAAATGGAAGAAGGAATGGGTGGAGTACACGGTGGAATTCAAGGTCAAGCCGCTGACGACCGGGGACGCCCCCGTCAACGTGCTTTTCCGCGTCCAGGACCCGGTGCCGAAGGTCTGGGCGGACCGCAACGGGCCGAGCACCCATATGTATCGCTGGATCGTCAACGGTTACACAAACACGGAGTCGCGGCCCTATATATATGACGGCGGTACCGCGACGATGCTGGCGCAGACCAAGAACACGCTGGAAGTGGGCGTCTGGCACCACATCATGCTGGTGGTCACCAAGACGGGACTGGCCGGCTATGTGAACGATGTCCAGATGTTCAATGTCCAGCATGCCAAGTGGAGTGACGGCCGGGTCGGTCTCCAGGCCTACAGCGGCAAGATGGATTTCGACG
>JALORE010000047.1 GCA_025459125.1 Planctomycetota bacterium
GAAGCTTTCTCGATGATGACGACTCGGAACGTATAATTGCTGATGCTGTTGGTGTTCTCCAGCACCTGGGCCCAGACGTTGCTGTGATCGCCGTTGAAGAGGGGAATACTCGCCGCCAGCGCTAGCAGCACCGCCGCCGCAACCGCGAATCGTGCCACGCGACCGTGCACCGTCCTTCTCGTTCGGGCAGCCGCCCGGACCTTCGGCCGACGATCCCACAGGGCTTCGATGCGCCGATCCAGGCTCACGCTGGGCTGGGCCTGCAGGTGCTTGACCAATTTGTCCATGTCCTTCGGTCTCATGGACCACCCCCTAACAAAGACCGCAGTTTGTCCAAGCCGTAGCGATACCGGCCCTGGACTGTGCTGACGGGTACGCCCTGACATTGGGCGATGCCTTTGAATCGCAGCCCGACATAGTGGCGCAGCAGAATGACCTCGCGCTGCTCGTAGGGCAGCTCTTGCAGGGCGCCCGGCAGCCGTTCCGACTGCTCGGCCTGGATCGCCTGCAGCTCCGGCGCGGGGACGACGCGCAGATCGACAGCCTCGGGATGAGCCCGGGCCTGGTTCAGGCCCCGCCGCGCGCGGTTGGCGTTGCGGGCCGTATTGGCCACGGCCCGCAACAGGTAGCCGCGCAGACTGCTGACGATGCTGATCCGGGCGTGATTCTCCGCGAGCCGGGCAAAGACCTCGTGCACGACATCTTCCGCCAAGTCTTTGTCAAAGAGCAACCCGGTGGCCAGCGTCACCAAATCCACCCGGTACCGCGCGTACATCTTGCGCAAGGCCTCTAAATGGCCCTGATTGAAACGCCGGATGAGCAGCTTGTCCTTCCACGATGAGTTGGCCAACTCCATTCTCCTGCGCCCGAATTCACCGTCCCACTAAAGACACACCTCCCACCCGTTTCAACACAATCCGGCCGAAAAAAGAACGGCTCCTGCAGTCAACCTCGCGTGCTGGACCCGTCCGTCCATTGGCTTTGTCTTTCCGGCTTGGTTTTGGACCTCATCATCCCTAAACCCTGTTCCGGCAAAGACTTGTCCCTTTCTCGCTTCGGACCGGATTGGGTTTGTTTCGCACGATTTCTCTTCGTTGGGCACGTCCCACGCACCGGCTGCGGGCGCCAGGGAAGATCGTCAATCTCCCGAGTTGACGATCTTGCCCCCGCAAGAAGGCCGAAATCACGCGAAAGACGCGAAGATCGTCAAGATCGTCAGAGTTTTTCTTTGACGATCTTCAAGAGTAAACGAAGTACCGGATGAGCCTGCTTTTTCACCGTTCCGACAACGGATCCGTGAAGACGCAGAATGCCCCCTTTTCCCCATATGGGCGACAGCCCCGGCCGCTGGGGAGTAGGGCCGGGGCTGTCGCCCGTAATCAGGAACGCAGCGAAGGAGGATGACCGTCAGGATTTGGTCACCCGGATGTCGTCGATGAACAGCCGTCCGGCGCCGCCGGCCGCCGGGACAGCGCGGTTGCCGACGCCGATGGACATTGTCTTGATGGCGGTGGCTTTCACGCCGGTAAAGGAACTGAGCGGGATCTTCCACGTCTGCCACGTGGCCGATTTGTAGAGCTTGGCGTCCGGATGGGTGACGGTGGCCGTCTTACCCGTGCTGTCTTTGAGCATGACATAGACCAGACCCGCTCCGTTGGTACCCTGCCCACGCAGATTGAGTACGAGGACCGCACCGTCGCCGACGGTCCAATCCTGGGCCTTGGTCCAGGTCCGGTCCGCTTCCGAATAGTAGGGCGATTTTACGTTGTTGTAATCCAGCGGCATGGACTGCTTGCCGCCGTGGACAATGGTCCGCTCGGCAAAGGGCGCCTGAACGTTGCCGACGGTCGAGCCGGTGCCGTTGGTCCAGCCGTCGATCCAGGTCTCGTAGATCCGGCTACCCTCGTCGTCCGTGTAGCTCTCGAAATCTTCCACCGGCAGATGGGTGGTAAAGCTCCAGACCGGCCCGGCCTTGACGGCCGTCGGCACCACGGTTTCATCAACCCGCCAGTAATAGGTGGTCGTCGGTTCCAGCGGTGCCGGTGTAAAGCTGGTCTCGGCGATCGTGCCCTTGTCGGCCCCGGCCGTACCCTGGGCGACCGCATCCCGGTTATCGCTGAAAAAGACCTGATGCTTCACGGCCGCTTGGCCCGGCGCCCACGTGAGTGTCACGTTCGGGGCGACATCGGTGGCGCCGTCCGCCGGGTTGGGCAGATAGGCGGTCAGGGCCTGGGTGGTGAAGCTCCAGACGTTGCCCTTGTTGATCGTCACGCCGTCGGCCTCGACCTCATCGACCCGCCAGTAGTAGGTCGTGCCCGGCTTGAGTCCCGGGATGTACCAGAGCATGGGGATCGGTATCCGCGGGCCGGCCAGATCCGCCGGACCGAGATCCGGATTCGTGCCGAGGTAGACCTCATGCATCGTGGCTTTGTAGCCTGCCTTCCACCGGAACAGCGGCGTCGTGACGCCGATCGCGCCATCGGCCGGCTCCGGGTCCTTGGCGGTCCGCGACGGCGGACAGAGAGTTTCGACCTCCGCCGGCGTCAGCGCGTGACTGTAAAGGCGGACATCGGCGAAGGCCCCATGGAAGACCCGGCCGCCGTTGTAGTCGACGCCGAGAAGAACCGGAGCGGCGACATTGGGACCGATCTTCAGGGCCTTGGGACCACCTTCGTCCAGGCCGTTGAGGTACATCCGCGCGTTGGTGCCGTCGAACGTCCAGGCCAGGTGGCCCCACTCATTCTTGGGCATCTTGGAGAAGGGGACCGAGTCCGGATCGAACGAGATGCCGACGCGGTCGGCGTAGGTCGCGTCCGTGTGCGCGCCCCACAGCTCGACCTGGAACATCATGGTGGTCTGGCCCCAGCCGTTGGACTTGGTGAAGAAGTGCTGGAAGGTGCCCGTCCCATCCCAGAACGCCCACAAGGCCAGGGAGAACTTCCCCGTGCCGTTGGTGGGGTCGAAGATCCCGCAATCCACGCCGAGGCAGACGGTGGGCATGAACGCTAGAGCATTGCCGGCGCCGCCCAGCCCAGTCGTCCAATCCGGCTGCCCCAGGATTTTGCCAGGATGGTTCTTGCCGGAACTGTCGTTGGCGACGGCGCCGGCGCCTTCGTCAAGCTTCCAGTGGCCGATGAGCTCGCCCAGGGAGATACCGACTAGGCTCAGCACCAAGAGGCAGGATAACAGGGTAACCGATCTTCTACACATGCCATTCCTCCTTTTCCGGATGCTCCAGGGTTTATCCCAGGCCGCGGCAGCGTAGCGACGGCCGGCTGGGGATCGCACACGAAGACCGTCGCACCTCACATGTCAAAGCAGCCACTACACGCTTCACTATGCCTGCTTGTACCAGATTACCGGTGGGATTTCAAGAAGAATCCCCACCGTACACGATTGAGGTGTAGGCAAGAATGCCAGCGCTCGCCTGTCATTGCGCGCGCGGGTGGCAGCGGCAAGCGGAGCCCGGCCGAGCTTGCCGATGGTGTGGCTGGGTACGAGCGGGCCATCCGCAAGCTGGCGCCTGCTGCCGCCACCCGGAGACCCCCGGATCTGTCACAAGTCCTCGCACATCTCTATGGAACCGGGCACTGGCATTTGCCGGCTGGAGCCGGTAGAGTGGCGTTGTCCCCACGGCATGTGGGCCGCCGGGGACGCCGTGCTGCACGTGCGGGTGCGGCAGGAGTGGATATTGCGTACATCCTGAGGAGTGGATCATGGCATGGCGACTCGTTACGATCGTGTCGGTGCTGCTGGGAACGGCCAACGCGCGCGGCGCGGAGGACGCTGCGCTGGCCCGCGGAGCAGCGGCGGCTTTGCGGAAGGCGACGGCCTACTTTCGTGACAACGTCGCCACGGAAGGCGGATACCTCTGGCGGTACAGCGCGGATCTCAAGACGCGGGAGGGAGAGGGCGTGGCGGATGACAAGACCGTCTGGCTCCAGCCCCCGGGGACGCCCGCGGTCGGCCAGGCCTTTCTGCAGGCGTACTGGGACACCGGCGACCGGTACTACCTGGAAGCGGCCCTGGCGACGGGCCATTGCCTGGTGCGGGGGCAGCTTCGCTGCGGCGGCTGGGATAACAGCATCACCTTCGATCCCGCGAAGCGCCCCGGTCACGCCTACCGGGTGGATGCGCCCGTGGCGGGACGGTCCCAGCGCAACACCGCCACATTGGACGACGACAAGACGCAATCGGCCCTGCGCTTCCTCATGCACCTCGATGCGACCCTGGGATTCAAGAACGAAACGATCCACGAAGCGGCGCGGTACGCCCTGGAGGCGCTGCTCAAGGTCCAGTACCCCAACGGGGCCTGGCCGCAGCAGTTCAGCCAGCCGCCCGATCCGAAGGCCTGCCCGGTCGTGCCGGCGTCCTATCCCGACACATGGCCGCGCGAATATCCCGGCACGAAGTATGCCGGCTTCTACACCTTCAACGACAATGCCATGGGCGACGTGGTGGACGTGATGGCGCTGGCCGCGGCGGTCTATCGGGACCAGCGGTACCTGCACGCCGTCGAGCGGGTGGGGGACTTCATCCTTCTCGCCCAGATGCCCGAGCCGCAGCCGGCGTGGGCCCAGCAGTACGACCTGCAGATGCACCCGGCTTGGGCCCGCAAGTTCGAGCCGGCCGCCGTCACCGGCGGCGAATCGCAGGGCGTCATTGAGATGCTGCTGCGCATCTACCGGGAGACGGGCCGGCGCCGGTATCTCGACGCGGTGCCAAAGGCCCTCCAGTACCTGCGGCGTTCCGTGCTTTCGGATGGCCGGCTGGCCCGGTTCTACGAGCTCAAGACCAATCGGCCGCTCTACTTCACGAAGGACTACGTGATGACCTACTCCGATGCGGATACGCCGACGCACTACGTGTTCAAAGTCGGCAACCGTCTGGATTCCCTGCAGAGGGCCTATGAGCAGGCGCTCGCTCTGCCGGCGGCGGAGTTGGGACCCAAGCCCTACCAGCGACCGGCCGCGAGTGGACGCTCCGCGCGACCGTCCGCCGCACGGGTGCTCGAGGTGATTGACAGCCTGGACGAGCAGGGACGGTGGGTGGAGCCCGGCCGGCTGCGGTATCACGGCCCGGAGGATCCGACCCGGCGCATCATCGATTGCCGGACCTTCATCAGCAACTGCCGCACCCTGAGCAGTTACCTGGCCGGGGTGGGCGGCAGGGCGGCGCTTCCTGATGGGGATTGCCGCTGGACCTGCGGCGCACCCCTCGTGGCAGCACGGGCGGTGGATGGGGTGGAATTCATCTCGATGAAGGACCCGTCGATCGTCCGGGACGGAGACAACTGGCACCTGTTCTGCACGGTTCGGGGACCCCAGCGGAGC
This sequence comes from Planctomycetota bacterium, assembly GCA_025459125.1. Lineage (GTDB taxonomy): Bacteria > Planctomycetota > Phycisphaerae > Sedimentisphaerales > Anaerobacaceae > PLanc-01. The sequence continues at coordinate 5,334 of JALORE010000047.1, forward strand.
CATGCGATCGTCCATGCCAGTTTCCGGGAATTCGGCGCGGCGGATCGGGCCCCGCGGCATATACTCTCGTGTCACTCGGGCTTCTTCTGCGCGCCGCAGGTGTTCTATTTCACGCCGCAGAAGAAGTGGTACCTGGTCTGCCAGGCGGCGGATGAAGCCTGGGGCCAGCCGCCGTACCGGCCCGCGTTCTCGACCACCACGGCGATCGGCGACCCGAACTCGTGGACGAAGTTGGCGCCCATGTTCGACGCGAAGCCGGACAACATCACCGGCTGGCTCGATTTCTGGGTGATCTGCGACGACGCGAAGGCGCATCTGTTCTTCACCTCGCTCGACGGCAAGATGTGGCGGGCGGAGACCACGCTGGCGGCGTTTCCCAAAGGCTGGTCCACGCCGGTCGTGGCGCTGGAGGGTGACATCTTCGAGGCCAGCCACACGTACCGCCTCCAGGGCCTCAACCAATACCTGACGGTCGTCGAAGCCCAGAACGGTCACGGCTGGCGGTACTTCAAGGCGTATCTGGCGGACCGGCTTGACGGTCCCTGGCAGCCCTTGGCCGCCGAGAAGGATAAGGCATTCGCCTCGATCCGCAACGTCCAGCCGACCGGGGCGAAATGGACGGACGTCGTCAGTCACGGCGAGCTGTTGCGAGCCGGCCGCGATGAGAAGCTGGAAGTGGACCCGGCGGATTTGTGCTTTCTCTTCCAGGGCGTTTCGGACCGAGATCGCGCGGGCAAAGGCTACGGCGCGATCCCCTGGAAGCTGGGCCTGCTGGAGCCGGTCCGGTGACGGTATCCGACGTAGCGGAGGTGAACTACGATGCCGGCAGTGGACGTGCTGATCCGGGACGTGCGGTTGGAGGATGCCGAGGCGGTGGTGGGTATTCTCAATCCGATCATCGCCGCGGGAGCGTATACGGTGCTCGAAGGACCGCTGACAGGTGAGGTGGAACGCGCTTTCATTGCGGGTTTTCCGGCCCGCGGAGTCTTCCATGTGGCGGAAAGCCGCGGCGGCCGGGTGGTCGGCTGGCAGACCCTGGAGCCCTTCGGAGCGTACACCCATGCCTTTGATCATGTGGGGGTGATTGCCACGTACGTGGATCTGGCGTGCCGGCGGCAGGGCATCGGCAGACGATTGTTCGAGGCTACTTTCGACAGGGCTCGACAGAAAGGTTACGAGAAGATATTCACCCACGTGCGCGGCGACAATCCGGCGGCCCTGGCGGCCTACCTGAAGGCCGGTTTCCAGCTTGTCGGGACCGCGGCACGGCATGCCCGGATCGCCGGCCGGTACATTGACGAGATCATGATCGAGAGGTTTCTATAACAGCCGAGCTCATCGGAAGGGATAAAGCATGGGAATGGTACTGTGGCTGGTGGGCCTGATCGTGCTGGCGGGCCGGACCGGCAGCGTGCGGGCCTGGGACTTCGACCAGATCGGCGCGGGGGAGTTGCCGCCGGGATGGAAGGTAGAGGCGACCGGGCAGGAGAAGGCGACCGCGCAGTGGCAGGTGGTCCGCGATGAAGAAGCGCCCCTGGGACCGGGTGTGCTGGAACTGACCGCCGCGAATCACGCCGAGCGGGGCGTCTTCAACGTTTGCTGGACGAACGAGGTTCCATTCGCCGAAGGCGAGATCGCCGTCTTCGTGCGGGCCCGGTCCGGCCGGATCGACCAGGGCGGCGGTCCGATCTGGCGGGTGCAGGACCGCGACAATTACTACATCGCTCGCTACAATCCGCTCGAAAAGAACCTCAGCGCCTACTATGTCAAGAACGGCAAGCGGGTTATGCTGGGCTACACCGGCCGGCTCGAGCTGTCGGACGGCTGGCACCTGCTCAAGATCAGCCATCGGGGCGAGCGGGTCCGCGTCTTTCTCGACGGGGACATGAGGCTCATGGTCAATGGTGGCGACCATCTCCCCCCGAAAGGCGGCGTCGGACTGTGGACCAAGGCCGACGCTGCCACGGCGTTCGATAGCTTTACCGTAGTACCGCACCCCAGCCAGGACGGTGAGTGAGAAGGGTGTCTGAATCGGTTGTGTCGGATGGCATCGTCAAGGCCGAAGGCTTGGCGCAGGCCTTGCCGATGGCGAATGGGCAAGACCATCGGCAAGCTGGCACTTGCCGCTGCCACCCGGAGCTCACAGTTCTAGGATGGACGGAGCAGTAGCACTCCCTCCAGGCCCAAATGGTGACTGAGGAAGGCTCAGGCGTGAAGAAACAAGCAAGCCAACGACGACATTTCGACAGCCGGGATCACTGGCGGGCGTGGCTGATGGAGCACCATGCCACGGTGCCGGAGATGTGGCTGGTGTTCTACAAGAAGCACACGGGCAAGTCCGGCCTGACCTACGTCGAGGCCGTGGAGGAAGCTCTGTGCTTTGGCTGGATCGACGGCATTCTCAAACGCATCGACGACGAGAAGCATACGGTGCGTTTCACGCCGCGCCGCAAGAACAGCATCTGGTCCGAATCGAACAAGAAGCGCGTGGCCCGGCTGATCGAAGAGAACCGGATGACCGAGGCCGGCCTGGTCAAGGTTCGCGAGGCCCAGGCGAATGGGCAATGGGACAAGGCGGTGGTGCGGGAGGACCCGACACTCGTCCCGCCGGAGTTGACGACAGCGCTGGCACAGAACGCGCCGGCCCGGCAGAATTTCGAGACGCTCGCGCCTTCGTATCGCAAACAGTTTATCTACTGGGTCGGCATGGCCAAACAGGATGAGACGCGGCGTCGGCGCGTTGCGGAAGCCGTCCGCCTGCTGGCGCGCAATGAGCGGCTCGGTATGAAGTGAGGATCCGTACCCGTGAGAATCGAGCTCGGCGCATACGAGATTCGCGACTGGACGAAGCGGGATATGCGCGCGCTCGTCCGGTACGCGAACAATCCGCGCATCGCGCGGTGGCTGCGGGACCGGTTTCCCTGCCCGTATACCCTGTCCGATGCGGAGGCATTTCTGGCGGCGGTCGCGCAGCAGGCGGTGCGGACCACCTTTGCGATTGCCACTCCGGGCGAGGCCATCGGCGGAATTGGGCTGGAATTCGCTTCCGACGTGCACCGCTTCACGGCCGAGCTGGGCTACTGGCTGGGCGAGCCGTTCTGGGGCCGGGGCATCATGACCCAGGCCGTCCGGCACGTCACGGCCTGGGCCTTCGAGACGTTCGAGCTCCATCGCATTTACGCCACGGCCTTCGCCGGCAACCGGGCCTCCATGCGGGTCCTGGAGAAAGCGGGGTTTCAGTGCGAAGGGTGCCTGCGGGCCAGCGTCTTCAAGCACGGCCGGATTCTCGACCAAGCCCTTTACGCGTGCCTTCGGGATGGAATCATCAGGAGTGAAGATGCCGGCCGGGAATGAGCAACGCTATCCAGAACCGACGGTGGGGGCCCTGATCTTCAACCCCGAGGGCAAGCTGTTTCTCATGAGCTCGCACAAGTGGCGCGGCAAGTGGGTCGTGCCGGGCGGACACATCGAGTTGGGCGAGCGGATGGAGGACGCCCTGCGCCGCGAGGTGAAGGAAGAGACCAACCTGGACATCCATGATCTGGAGTTCATCTGCTTCCAGGAGTTCCTTTACGACGAGCGCTTCTGGAAGCCGAGCCATTTCATCTTCTTCGATTATGCCGGCCGGACCGAGAGCACGGACGTCCGTCTCAACGATGAGGCGCAGGAGTACGTGTGGGCGACGCTGGAGGAGGCCCTGGCTCTGCCGGTCGAGCACTACACTGCCGTCGCAATTCGCAAGTACGTCGAAAGCACGGCTAAAGACAGAGGATATCGACCATGCAGAGAACACGAGTGAGTTGCATTGCCGTGTTGATTCTCGGCGGTCCATTGGCGTCAGGCGCGTGGGTGCGGGCCGGGGAGATGAACTGGATGCATTTCACGATTGCCGATCCGCTGCCGGGGTCGGCGTGGGGGACCGGGGGGACGCCGCTGGCCGATTTCGACGGGGACGGCGACCTGGATGTCTTGGCGGGCGAGCAGGAAGACCCGGACAGCTACGTGACCAAGCAAGGGAAGCTGCCGATGAAGCCGGCCGGGCTCAAAGAGCGGGGCGTGGTCTGGCTCAGCTCCGGCGACGCCCAGCCGGCCTTCACGCCCGTCGTGATCCAGACCGACAATCCCGGCTGGCATGACGTGGCCCTGGGCGACGTGGACGGCGACGGCGACATCGACCTGATCAGCAAGGTCTGGACCAAGGACGGCCCGACGTACCACGCCGACTACTGGAGGAACGATACGATCCGGCGATAGGGATTGTCATCGACGACATACGAATCCGGATTGACTCGTGCGCTCCCCTTGTCATCCTTCGGCTGCGCCCCATAAGAAACAGACAGTTCGGGTGCCATGTCTACGGCCTTGCGTAGACATGCTCCGCCGACGAAGAAGACATGCCTACGCCAGCGTAGGCATGGCACCCGGGGCCATAGTGCCAAGACTCGTTTCCTCCCGACCTCAGCCGCGCCGCGGCACCGCGCCTCAGGATGACACCCGGAGCGTGTGGAGGTTTCGGAGTCGGCGTCAATTCGGGTTGGTGGTCAATGCCGGAACCAGCCCCGCGCGTTGCTTGATCTGCTCGACGTCCAAGTCGCGGATGTAGTTGACGACGTTCTGGTAGCCGTGATTGAAACGAAAGCCGCCCTCGGTCATCTCGGCGATGGCCTGCTCCTTGGTCCAGCCCTGGATAGCGATGCGGTAGACCGCCGACATCAGGCCGGTGCGATCGGCCCCGCGCCGGCAGTGGACGAAGACCGGGGCGTTCTTCTCCCGGCCTGCGATCTGGAGGAACCGTACGACGTCGGTATCCTTCAGGACAAAGGCGGTCATGGGGATATGCTCGCACGTCAGGCCCAATTCCTGCAATTTGGGGTCGGTGTGCCTGGATTCCCGCAGGTTGATGACGGTGCGGATACCCAGCTTCTGTAACTCGGCGAAGCCCTCCGCCTTCGGTTGGGCGCCGCGATACAGATCGGGCGAGACCTTGAACAGATTGGGCAGGCCCGGCACCTGCATCGGCTCGGCCCACTGGGTGCTGGCCGCGTCGGCGGTGAGGCGCGTCGTGTTCATCGAGCCGAACAGCAGGGGATTCGGCGCCTGCCGGCAGGCGGTCCCGGCCAATAGCAGGAGGATCGTCGACACCAGGAGTCCACGCACCAGCCAGAAACCCGCCAAAGGCAGGTAGTTTGCCTCGATCGTTCGCACCTCGTCGTGGTTGTGCTGCATCGCTGTCATACGGACGCTGTCAATTCCCTGAGGTACTGTGAAGGTTTGGACTTTGTTCGGCGGTCGGCATCGCGGTTTGATCCTGCGCGGGCTTCAACCCCCGGACCAACAGCACGAACTGCCGGGCCATACTGCGGCAGACCCGCCCGAACGTGAACTTGACCGGGATCGGCTGTGCCCACTCGAAACCGGCGCAGGGTGTAATCGGCAGGTCGTCGCCCACGAGCTCGATGCGCTCCCGGTCGGCGCAACCGAAACCGGCCCGCCGGGCCGCCTGAACAATCGGCAGCCGCTCGGGTCCGAGGCCGACCAGGTCGCAGCAGACGAGCTCGCAGGCGATGGGATCGACGCCGCCGATGAGCCAGCCGAGCGGCTTGCTCGGGCCGCGGATCGGTCCCTGCCCATGCATCGCGACGATCCCATCGATGATCGTCACCGCAGGCTTCAGATACCGGCAGACGCCGACGAGCAATTCGGAGAACTCGGCGGTTGTGTTGCCTCTACGGAGGTGCCAGAGGGCTTTCTGCTTGCCGCTGACGCAGCCGAACATGTTCTTGACCGCGAAGGTGGCGACCAACTGCTGGTGGGTCTTGAACTTGGGCAGGTTGATGATCACATCCGCGTCGAGTGCCGCGGAGCTGAGGCCGACGCTCAATCCCTCCGGCACCAGCCGGCATTTCCTCGGGGCGTTCAGTTCCCGGATCGGGACCCCCAGCCGGCGCAGCGGCTCGATCAGCTCCAGCGCGCGGGCACAGATCGCCACGTTGGCCCACGCCGGCGAATCCGCGACAAACGGCCTGGCGCCGAAGTCTTTGAGCAGCTTGGCTGTTTCGAGGATCACGACCGGATGCGTCTGCGCTGCGCTGTGGCGGTGCGAGCGCGGGGCGATGAGGTTGGGTTTGAGCAGGACCGTATCGCCGCGTTTGACGAAGGCTCCCAGGCCGCCCAAAAGATCGAGCTGCCGTCGCACGGCCTCCGCCACCCCGGCCGGCTCGTAATCCCCACATCGAACCAGGGCAACCCGCGTGGATTTCTGATTTATGATTTTTGATTTATGATTCACTGTTTGAGATTTGCCATCCGAGGACTCACGCCCAGCCTCCCTGCGATCTGTGATCCACGATCTCAAATAAGAGATCAGAAATCATAAATCATAAATCGTAAATTATAAATGAAAAACCCTACGGCCCACTGACGCGCCCGCACACGATGATGTAGACGCGGACGGCGGGCCGGCGCTGCGGTGGCGTGGTCTTGTCGGCATTGAAGAACAGCACTTCATCCGGGCGGTTGAAGAACAGACCGCCCAGGGTAACCCGTTCGCCGGTGTACTTCTCCGGACCCAGGACGAGCAGGTCGCCCGGCGCCATCTGGCAGGCGAAAGCCGCCGAGGCGAAGTAGAACTCCCGCTGCTGCGCTTTGGCCTGCAACTCCGGAATCGGCGTTTGCACCGGGACCGTATAGGCCGGGTAGCCGATGATCTTCCGGACCCCGGGCGTCCAGGGAATGGGCTCGGCCACCAGGCGCAGCGCCAGGACGCCGGCTCCGACCCGGGCCGTCTGCCGCGACAGGTCGTTGGCGATGAACGCAATCGGCCGGTTGCCCGGGATCTCCGCGATGGGCAGGTCGGTCTTGTCGTTGTCGGCCACCGCCAGCGACACGGTCGTAACGTGCTGACCGTCCGCGTCCGCCAAGAGCCGGCGGATCTTCTCCCACAGCACGATCTTGCCGAACAGGAGCCGGAACGAGTTCTCCGAGAACGCGTTGTAGCTGCTCAGGCGAATGGGCGCCGCCGAGAGGATCTGCCAGAGGGGCTCGAGCTTCTCGACATGATCGGCCGGCAGATCCACGACGTGGACGTCCAGGTAGGCGGTCGCCAGGAACTGCGCCGGTGGCGGCCGATCCGCGGGCGGTGGTACGAGGTCCCCGAGCTTCTCGCCTTTCCAGACCGTCTGCGGCGGCTGGGAGGGGCCTCGGCAGCCCGCCCCGCTCACGATCATACCCAGGATCAGAGCCACAACCAGGGGAAAGCGAACCATAAACTACAGCATAACGTCGGCGTCGCTCCCTGTCAACGCAGACGCGGGGGTGGGCAGGGCGATCGCAAAGTCCCGAGAATGACTCCACATGGGTGGCATCGTCAAGGCCGAAGGCTTGGCGATGGTCCTACGCACGGGAAAACCGCCATCGCCAAGCTGCGCTTGCCGCTGCCACCCGTCCGGAAAGTCAATCGTCATGAAGCACTAGGGCATGAAGATCGCCTTGAGGGAAGCGGGGGGCTCTGGTAAGATCACGCGGCAAAGCTCGGGGACCGGAGGTTTGTGGCCGGTCCCCGGGCAAGATCCCTTACAGGAGCCTGGACCATGAATGTACTGCTGATCGGCAATGGCGGTCGCGAGCATGCGCTGGCCTGGAAGCTCAAGCAATCCAAGCAGCTCGACACGCTCTATATCGCGCCCGGCAATGCCGGCACCGCCCAGTGCGGCGAGAATGTCGAGATCGCGGACAACGATGTTCGCGCCCTCGTGGAGTTCGCCCGGCAGAAGAAGATCGGCCTGGCGGTGGTCGGGCCGGAGGAGCCGCTGGCCAAGGGTCTGGTCGATGCGCTGGAGGCCGCCGGGATCAAGGCGTTCGGGCCCAACGCCGCCGCAGCTCAACTGGAGGCGGACAAGGCCTTCTCGAAGCAGTTGATGCGCTCCGGGGCGATCTCGACCGCCGAGGGGCGGGTCTTCGACCGGTTCAGCGACGCCAAGGCCTACATTGCGAGCCGGGATGAGCCGGTCGTGATCAAGGCGGCCGGGCTGGCCAAGGGCAAAGGCGTGATCGTCTGCGACGACCCGGCCCAGGGCATCCTGGCCGCCGAGAAGATCATGGTCGACAAGATCTTCGGCGCCGCGGGCGACCGGATCGTCGTGGAAGACAAGCTGCTGGGCGAGGAGACCTCGATCCTGGCCTTCGTCGACGACCACAACATGTACGTGATGGAGTCGTCCCAGGACCACAAAGCCATCGGCGACGGCGACACCGGTCCCAATACCGGCGGCATGGGCGCCTACAGCCCGGCTCCCGTCGTCACGGAGGAGATGATGAGCCGGATCACGCGGGAGATCCTGGTGCCGACCATCGACGCGATGAACCGCAACGGCACGCCGTACCGGGGCGTCCTTTATGCGGGGCTGATGATCACCAGCGGCGGGCCGCGGGTGCTCGAATTCAACGTGCGCTTCGGCGATCCGGAGACCCAGCCCATCCTGCTGCGGCTCCAGAGCGATCTGCTGGAGGTCCTCCTGGCGGTCTGCGAAGGCCGGCTGGAGGAGGTCTTCCTGAAGTGGGACCCGCGTCCGGCGGTCTGCGTCGTGATGGCCTCCGGCGGCTACCCGGGCGACTACCAGAAAGGCAAGGTCATCACCGGTTTCAAAGAGGCCGAAGAGCTGGCGGATGTGGTCGTCTTCCACGCTGGTACCCGGCAACAGGATGGCCACGTGGTCACCAGCGGAGGCCGCGTGCTCGGCGTGACGGCGCTGGGAGCGAATATCGCGGCAGCCAAGGCCCGCGCGTACGAGGCGGTCGACCGCATCCGGTTCGACGGAGCCTACTACCGCCACGACATCGCCGACAAGGCGATCCGCCGGAAACGATAAGATTTGTGATTTATGATGTGTGATGTATGATTTGGCAAGGCCGTTGCCCGGCGCAGATCTCAAATCTCAAATCATGAATCGTAAATCATAAATCCAATGGCACGCGAAACGACACAGGACAGGACAGTCGATAAAGGCCGCCCGCGGCGCGGGCGCCGGATGCTCGTCCGCCTGTTGTTGGTCCTGGCCGTCCTCGGGCTCCTGCTGGCGGGGACAGCCCTGTGGTTGCGCCGGGCCCTGCCGCAGATCGCGGCCGGACAGATCGGGCGCCTCTTGAACGCCCAGGTTGAGGTGGGCGCGTGCGACCTGCGCCGGGACGGGTCGGTCTGCGTGGTCGATATGACGATCCGGCCGCAACGGCAGAGACCGCTCCATGACGACAGCATCCTGTCCGCCGAAAAGGTCTACGCCCGTTTCAGCCGCCGGAGCCTGCTGCGGCTGTCACCGCAAGTGACCGACATCCGCGTCGACGGTTTCACCCTGGACGCGCAACTGGATCTCGGCACGGGGCAGTGGAACATCAGCGGTCTGCGTTTCAACCGTTCCCGCGGCGGGGGAGGCGACATTCCTTCGATCCGTTTGCAGCGCGGCCGGCTGCGCTACAGCAAGATTGCCGGCGTTCAGACGGAGATCGTCATGTCCATCCCGATCGAAGCGAGTTTCGGACGCGCGACGGACGGCTCGCGCGATTACAGCTTTGTGATCCGGACCGCGAAAATCTCGGGCGGCTACGGCGACAGCAATCTGACCGGCCGCTGGACGATGCCCGTGGGACAGCAGCCCGGGCGATTGGAACTGGCCGGCGGCCTGTCCTCCACGGATATTCCCTCCCTGGAGCGGGTGTGGGCCGTCGACCTCCTGGCGGTGGATTTGACCTACGGCCGCAACGGCGACTACACGCTGAAGAGCAGCCTGAAAAACGTGCACGGCAAGCAGGCCCCCGAGGTGGACATGCTGCGGTACATCGTGCCGGCCGCCGCGGAAGGTTCGGGGCTGCTGCAGAACCTGCAGAAGTTCTTCGCGACCTACCAACCGACCGGCATCGTGGCCGGGATCACCATCCAGGCCAGCGGCAACATCCACCGGCCGAACGACAGCCGGATCGAAGGCCGGCTCGTGTGCGAGGACATCTCCGCCTGTGACCGCGGCTTTCCTTACCAGCTCGATCACCTCCGGGGCGAAGTGGAGTTCACGCAGTCTTCGCTGCGGGTCAACGGACTCGCGGGCAAACATGGCCCCGTCGATGTGAACATCGTCGGCTCGACGCATTGGTACAGCAGCGGCCGCATCTACAGCTATCGGGTGACCAGCCGCAACATGGTTCTGGACAAGGACCTCTACGCCGCTCTCACGCCGGGGCAGATGCAGCTCTGGGATACGTTCCGCCCGACCGGCACGGTCGCGGTGGATTACCGGCTGACGCGCACCTCTCCCACGGAGAGGCGCCTGTATCTGTCGGTGGACCTGGTCGATGTCGACGCCGCATTCCAGAGTTTGCCCTATCCCCTCGCCGGCTTGACCGGGAATCTCTTCTTCGATCAGGGAAGCACCACCATCACCGACGTGGTCTCTCGGTCCTCCGGCCGGCAGATTCGCCTGAACGGTAAACTCACAAACCGGAGCGGCGAAAGACCCGTTTATTCTGTCTCCGTGGATGCTCAGGGTATCCCCCTGGATGCCACCTTGCGGGATGCCTTGCCGACGCGCCACCGGGAGTTGTTCCAGCGCTTCGACGTCAACGGCGTGGCCGACATCCGGGGGCGGGTCTTCACCCTGAACGATGCGAATGGGATGACCGACCCGAACAAAACCGTTCCTGTCAGCTATCTGGCGGACGTCGTCTGCCGCCAGGGCTCCGTGCGGCTGCCGGCCCCCTGTCCGGAGCCGTCCCTGCCTGGAGCCCCGGCGCCGGCGGACGCGGCGCCGGCTGCGACCGGATTGAAGCCGCCTGCCGCCGGGCCCCCGGCCGAGGGTGCCGCCGTGGTTCTCTCGAATATCACGGCCCAGGCCACGATCACGCCGGATTCGCTGAGCATCCACAAACTGGATGGATGGTACGGGCGCAGTCCCGTCGCCCTGACCGCTGGCATCCGCTTTGGCGCCGGCAAGGAACTCCGGCAGTGCCATGTGGAAATCACGGGCCAGGGCGTGCCGCTGGATGGAGCACTGATCCGCCTGCTGCCGTCTTCGGTGGCGCCGCAGGCGGCGGCGTTTCACTTCGAAGGGGATGCCGATCTCACCGTCCAGTTGCAGAAAGCCGACAGCAATCGGCCGCCGGAGTATTCTGCCGTCGTGGACTGCCTGGGAAACAGGATCAACCACGACGACTTTCCCTACCCCCTGGAGGACATTCGCGGCACCCTGGTGCTGACGAAAGAAGGCGTCGTGCTGAAGAACATCCAAGCCAGGCCGCAGGCCGGATCGATGCCGGCGGCCGGGAGGTCGGAAACGGCCCCTGCGACCGGGTCGCTGGCCGCGTCTGGCCTCGTCCGGATCGACGGCAAAGCGACGGTGGCGCGCGGCAGGCTGGAGCAAGGCTCCTTCACGGTCCAGGCGGCGGACCTGCTCTTTACGGAGGCCTTCGGCCAAGCCCTGCCCAAGACCCTGGCGGGCTTGTATCGTGAGTTGTCCCTCCGCGGGCCGTTCGGCCTGGACCGGACGAAATTGGAGGTGTCCCGGCGGACCACCCCGGGTTCTGGCACGGGGGCCGCCGAGGAGGAGATACTCGTCGAGTTTGCCGGCACGGCCCATCTGGGCCTCCCGTTGTCGGCGGTTGTCCCCGGCAGCCCGCTCAAGCGTTGTCGCCTGAAGGCTTCCGGGACGGCCCTGGAGTTGTGCGGCACCGTGGAGGCAGAAGGCGCGTACAGCACGAAGCACGGTCTGGCCCGGGCCCAGGCCCGGCTGGCCGCGCGACAGATCGCAGTCCGGGGCAAGGCGGTCACCGATCTGACCCTCTCCGCGGCGTACGACCCGAACGCGCAGCGATGGGCCGCGAAGGATTTCGTGGGCAATTGCTATGGCGGCAGAGTGTTGGGCAGCCTGGAGGCGGGGCCCGTCCGGACCCGGGGACCGACGGCAGAAGCCAAGCGGCACTCCGAACTGCCGACTTCGTCCTCCCGGGGCTTCGAGTACCTGCTCCAACTGGTGCTCCACGACGTGGATCTGCAGCCGTTTCTGCAGGCCGGTCGCCAGACGGACGGCCCAGAGCCGCCGGCCTCGACGTCCAGCGGTGCCATGGACGCCTGGCTGAGTCTCCGAACTCGCGCCGCGGGCCCTCCAGGTCCGGACGGCGCCGGCGGCGCCTCGTCCCGGCAGGGGGTGTGCCGCGTCGACATTGCGAATATGCGGGTCGGGAAGGTATCGCCGTTGAGCAACGTGCTGTCTGTGCTGCGCTTGAACGAACCGTCCGAGTACACGTTCGAGCGGATGTCGATCGAGTCCTATATTCAGTCCGACACGCTGCTGATCTCGAAACTGGATTTGTCCGGGCCCAGCGCCGCCTTCACCGGTTCCGGCACGATGGACCTGCCCAGTGAAGAGCTCAATCTGATGTTGACGGCCCGGGGCCGCCGCGTGGCAGCGGCGGAGCCGTCTGTGCTTCAGTCGCTCACCGAGGGCCTTGGCGGCGCCGTTGTCCGCATGGAAGTCACCGGCAAGATCGGCAATCCGCGCGTCCAGACCAAGGCGCTGCCGCTGCTCGAGGATTCGCTTCGCATCCTGGGCGCGCCGGAAGAGGGCCGCCGGGCTCGATAGGTACGAGCGTCAGAAGGGTGAGAGGCGTGCGACGAGTCAGAAGGGGGGAAGAGAAAGGGTAGTGATCATGGTGGTAGATGACAGATTCCAACGCAGATCGTTTTTGCAGATGGTGTCGGGGACGACGGCCGTCGCCGCGCTGAGCGGCCTCGCCGGCGCCGCCGGTCCCGGCAGCGTGACCCGGCCGAACTTCCTGTGGATCAGCACGGAGGACATGAGTCCCGACCTGGGTTGCTATGGCGACCCGTACGCCGTGACGCCGAACATCGACCGGCTGGCCGCGCAAGGCGTGCGGTACAACCGTGTCTTCTCGCACTCGGGGGTCTGTGCGCCGACGCGGTCGGGGATCATCACCGGCATGTATCCGACGACCCTCGGCACGCACCATATGCGCTGTCAGGGCGTCCCGCCGTACTACGTCAAGTGCTTCCCGGAGTACCTGCGGGCCGCGGGCTATTACTGCACGAACAACTCCAAGACCGACTACCAGTTCGACCCGCCGTTCTCGGCCTGGGACGACTGCAGCAACAAGGCCCATTGGCGTAACCGCCCGCTGGGCCGGCCCTTCTTCGCCGTGTTCAATTCCACCACCACGCACGAAAGCCAGATCCGCAACCGCACCGCGCCGATGCTCAAGCGGCTGGACAGCCTGGGTCCCGAGGAACGGCACGATCCGGCCAAGGCCCAGTTGCCGCCGTACTATCCGGATACACCTGCCACCCGCCAGGACTGGGCCCAGTACTACGACCTTATCACGCTGATGGACAAAGAGGTCCGCACGATCCTGGACCAGCTCGAGGCCGATGGGCTGGCGGAGGATACGATCGTCTGGTTCTGGGGCGACCACGGCCGGGGCCTGCCGCGGGCCAAACGCTGGATCTACGAGTCCGGCTCGCGGGTGCCGCTGATCGTCCGCGTCCCCCCGAAGTGGCGCAAGCTCGTGATGCCCGCCAAGCCTGACGCGGTCCAGCCGGGCACGGTGAACGACGATCTGGTGGCCTTCATCGACTTCGCGCCCACGATGCTGTCGCTGGCCGGGATCGAGATCCCCCAGCACATTCAGGGCCGAGCGTTTCTCGGAGCGCAAAAAGCCGCGCCGCGCGAGTATGTCTTTGGCGGCCGCGACCGCATGGACGAGGCCTACGACCTCATTCGGTACGTGCGCGACAAGCGCTTCCGCTATATCCGCAATTACCTGTGGCACCTGCCCCGCAGCCAGGACATCAACTACATGAACCAGATGCCGACGATGCAGGACATGCGCCGGCTGCACGCCGAGGGCAAACTGCTGGGGCCGCAGAAGCAGTATTTCGAGCCGACCAAGCCCGTGGAAGAGCTCTATGACATTGCGGCGGATCCGCACGAGGTGAACAACCTGGCGGGCGACCCCAAGTTCAAGGACGTGCTGGAGCGTCTGCGGCGCGTTCACCAGGAGTGGCAGCGCGACACCCAGGACGTTGGCCTGCTCCCCGAGCCGCTGTTCGATGAGATCAAGCGTCCCGGCGGCAAATTCGAGAAGACCGCCGAGCCGGTCTTCATCCGGCAGACGGGCAGTGCCAGGGAAGGGGCTGCCGTGACGATCGCCTGTGCGACGCAGGGCGCGTCGATTGCCTGGCGGATCGGCGGTGACGCCGCCGGCAAGACGGGCTGGGAGCTCTATGTCAAGCCTGTGCCGGTCCAGCCGCAGGAGGTCCTATTTGCCAAGACCTGCCGGATCGGTTTTCGCGACAGCGATGTCGTCACCTTCCGGCTGGGCGACCCGCTCCACGACAAGCCCAAAACGACCGGGACGCGCCACTGGCGGGAAGAGCTGGAAGCCTCCGGTCTGCGCCCGCAGCTCGCGAAGCTCAAGGAATTGGATCGCCAGGGGCCCAATGCCACGCCGGCCTGTCTGGCTGCGCTGAAGGATCCCAAGCCCGCCCTCCGGTACTGGGCGGTCGTCGGTCTGCACGCCTGCGCGAAGTACTCCGCCGACCAGTCCTTGGCGAAGCAGGCGCTGACGCCCCTGTTACAGGACCCGGCCGCGCTCGTGCGGATTGCGGCGGCGCACGCCTTGTGCGACTGGGGCGAGGACAGGACGGCATTGCCTGTCCTCGTGGAAGCTCTGAAGCACCCGACCGACAAGATGCGGCTGTTTGCGGTGATTGCCCTGAGCAAACTCGGCGAGAAGGCCCGTCCGGCCCTGCCCCAGATCCAAGCCCTCACGAAGGATCGCGATGACTACGTTGGGCGCGTGGCCACCACGGCGTCGGAGCGTCTGCAGGCCAAAGGAGGCAAGAAGCCGTGATCTTTGCGGTGTGATTTCTGAGTGGACTTCTGACTGGAAAGGCTGCGGATGCCCCTCTTCAAAGCAGACAGCAAACAACAGAAATCAAACATCCTGGCGTTTCCGGAAGGCGGTCGTGTAGATCGGGCGGTTCTGCTTGACGTATTTCCGCTCGTAGTTGGTACCGGTCATCTCTCCCTCCCGCGCCGCCGCCGGACGCTCGAATGCGATCGGTTCCATTTGCCCGGGGTACAGGGATGTCACCTCACGGATTTGCTGGAAGTAGTCGGCGTGGTCGGTGGCGAGGCGGATCTCGCCGCCGGGCTTGAGGCCGCGTAGCAGAACTTCCAGGTTTGCGCTTTGGAGGAACCGCCGCTTGCGGTGCCGCTTCTTCGGCCAGGGGTCGGGGAAGTACAGGTGAAAGCAGTCCACCGACGCTGCGGGGACGCGCTCGCGCAGGAAGGTCGCGGCGTCCGCTCGCAGCAGACGCACGTTGCGCAGGCCCCAGCGTCCGATGCGGTCCACTGCGTGCCGGTAGAACTTGCTCGCCCACTCGAGGCCGAGGAAGTCCGCCTCGGGGTGGAGCTGGGCCTGGGCCACGAGGAACGTCCCCTTGCCCGAGCCGATCTCGATGTGGACCGGCGCCACACGTCCGAAAACCCGGGCAAAATCGAGGACGCCGCCCGTCTCCTCCAGTTGCAGCACAACGTCCCCATACTCCTTCAACTCTCGTCCCATCGTGCCCATACCGAAAAAAACGCTGGGTAAATCGTCAAGGCCCCGGGGGCCGACAGGCATTGTATGAGAAGGATCGCGCCGGGAACAGATGCGGACCGACTTTTCTCCGTCACACGTTACTAAAGTGCCTCCGTATGGCACTCGATTATGGAGGAGGGTAGGGTTCCCGGAACCCCCGGACCCGTGGGCGGGAGCCCGAACCCGTGGGCAGGGTCACGCGTATCCTCCAGTGCAGGGATCGCTGGCGCCCGGAAAGGCAGGCGTGGGATGATGATGCAAATAGTAAGGGCGAAGCGACGACAAGTTCTCGTCGATATCAACACGCAGCGGGATTTCTTCCTCGCGGAGGGTGTGGTCTGCATCCGCAATCATCGGCGCGTGCTGGCCCATATCCGCCGGCTGATGGCCTGGGCCCGCCGCCGCGACATCTCGGTCGTCTCCACCTGTGAGGTCTACGCGGACCACACCGGTCATAATGGGGACGTTCGCTATTGTGTCGACGGCACGTCGGGACAGATGAAGATTGCCTATACCCTGCTGCGAAACCGCATCAGCTTCCCGGCGGACGGCAACACCGATCTGCCGCGGGACATGCTGCGCCGTTACCAGCAGGTGATCCTCCATAAACGCTGCACGGATCCCTTTGACGAGCCGCGCATCGACCGCATCCTCAGCGAGGTCTGTGCGGCCGAGTTCATCCTCATGGGCGCGTGCGCGGAAGGGGCGGTCAAAGCCGCGGCCCTCGGGCTGCTGCAACGCGACAAGAAGGTCAGCGTCGTCATCGATGCGGTCGGTTACCACGACAACCACGAGGCCAAGATGGCCTTCCGCAAGATGGAGGCCAAAGGGGCCAAGTTGATCGAGACCCGGCGTCTCGCCGGTGTCTCGCACCTGCGCCTCGTGGGCATCTGCGATTGTGAAACCTGCCAGCGGCTGGCCCAGAAAGCCGCCATCGGTGCGCAGGACGACGCCTGATCCCCGGCTCCGTCACGTCACCGCGTCATTGGCGTCCCGCTGGATGCACATGCATGCTCTTTCCCTTTCCCTCTCGCGATCAGGAACCGCACCGTTCGCAACCACGCGCCGGAAGGCCGGCCCCTTGCTGCGCTTCGCTTGATGAGTCTGACACCTAGGCTCGGTAGTCCGAGGCCGGCGCCGACGGATCTTCGTAGGGCGAGCGTCCCCGCTCGCCACTAAGACGTCGTGCGAGGACGCACGACCTGCGAAGAGACCCTCGCTCCCGGCTCTTACCGAGACGGTTCCTCAAAGCTCATGGGGCGTAGTAGCATGGGCGCTTCGCCTGATCCGGTGCGTTTCGGGCGGCATTCGTACCGCGGATTGACGGCGCGGGTGCCCAGGGGTATAGTTCCTGCCGTATGTGTCGCATCGTACAACCAAGGGATTGCTCGCTGCCATTGGAGGGACATGTAATGGCTCATCCTGTCTCACCGTGTGTTTCCCAGACCGTCGCCCTCACCCTGTATAGACCTGCGAACCTGGTGTGGTTGACGGCGCTTCTCGGGCTGCTGAGTCTCGCCGGGTCCGGTGTCGGTGCGGCTCGCGGCGCGTCGACGAGCGGCGCGGGCGACTCGTTTACGATCGACGCTAATTATCCCGGTGGCAATATCGTGGCCGAGCGGATCGAAGGGGACATGGTCTACCTCCGGCCCGACCTGCGGGACACGCAGGGACCGTGGTTCTACTGGAACTTCCGTGTCCGCGGCGCTGAAGGGCGGACGCTAACCTTCCGCTTCTCCGGGCCCAACCCGATCGGCGTGCGCGGACCGGCCGTCAGTACCGACGGCGGGCGGACGTGGTCTTGGCTCGGGACCGAGACGGTGAAGGACGCGTCGTTCCAGTACACCTTCCCCGCCGAGGTCCAGGAGGTCCGCTTGAGCTTCGGGATTCCCTACCAGGAACAGAATCTCAAGGAATTCCTCGCCGGGTACAAAGGCAGTCCGCACCTGGCCGTGGAGGAACTGTGCCGGAGCAAACACGGTCGGAGCGTCGAACGTCTGCACGTCGGCAGGCTGGACGGCGATGCACCGCACCGCGTTCTCGTCACGGCCCGGCACCACGCCTGCGAGGCGATGGCGGACTACGTGCTGGAGGGACTGCTGGAGAGCGTACTGGCGGGCAATGAGGACGGCACCTGGTTTCGGCGCAACGTCGAGGTCCTGGCGGTTCCCTTCATGGACAAGGATGGCGTCGAAGAGGGCGACCAGGGCAAGAACCGCAAGCCCCACGACCACAATCGCGACTATCTGGGCCAGAGTATACACGCGTCCGTGGCGGCGCTGCGGACCTTCGCGCCGAACTGGTCGAACGGCCGGTTGAAGGCGGCGTTCGATCTGCACTGTCCCCACATCCGCGGGGCGTACAACGAGGTCATCTACATCGTCGGCAGCGAGGACGAGCGCATGTGGCAGCGGCAGCAGGAATTCGGCCGGCTGGTCGAGACGCTCCAGAGCGGTCCGCTTCTCTACCGGGCTTCGGACAACCTGCCGTTCGGGCAGGCCTGGAACACCGGGGGCAACACCGGCAGCAACATGAGCTTCGGCCAGTGGGCCGGCGACCTGGAAGGCATCCGCCTCTCGGCCTCCTTCGAGTTCCCCTACGCCAACGTCAGTGGCAAGGCGGTGACGGTGGACGGCGCCCGGGCCTTCGGGCGCAGTCTGGCCCAGGCTCTGCGCAGCTACCTGGAACAGGTGGGCAAAGAAGAGGATGCCGCGCGGGCGGGGTCACGGCCGCTGAGCGTCAATGGCGTATTCCCCAAGCTCACGGTCATGCCCAAGGGCCTCGGCAGCAACAGCGAGTCGGGCATCGGGGCCCTGATCCCGTGGGGTCAGAAGCTCTGGGCGGTCGGCTACGTGGCCCACATCCGCGGCCAGGGACTGGGCCTGTACGAGATCAGCGACGACATGACCATGCGCCGGCATCCGGCCTCGGTGACCGGGACCTTCGCGAATCGTTTCCCGCACTGGCCCAGCGGCCAGGCCTTCATCGGCCCTTATGCCATCGACGCCGACGGCCACGTGCGGACGATCGAGGACCTCAAGGGCGTGCGCCTGGCGGCCACCTGCGACCATCTGACCGACCCGGCCAACCAGGTCTACTTCCTCGGCATGGAAGGGCGTTTCTGGGAAGTCGATGTCCACACGCTCAAGGCGAAGGAGCTTTTCAATCTCGTCAAGGTGCTCCAGATCGTTGGGACGCCGCACTTCAAGAGCGCCTTCACCGCCCAGGGCCGCGTCGTCGTCGCCAACAACACCTATAACGAGCTGGAGTTCCTCGGCAAGCGGGACGGCGGCCGGCTGGCCGAGTGGGACGGCAAGAGCGCGACGTGGACGATCGTCGAGCGCAATCCCTTTGTCGAGGTCCACGCCTCGGGCGGCGACGCCTCCTACGGCGGCAACACACTCTACGCCGTCGGCTGGACGAAATCCGCCGTGGTCCTGCGGGCGCTGGTCAAGGGCCAGTGGCAGAGGTACCTGCTGCCCGAAGCCAGTCACACGTGGGACCACGCCTGGAATACGGAATGGACGCGGATTCGCCATGCGGTCACCGAACGGCTGCTGATGGATGCGCATGGCATGTTCTACGAGTTGCCCGCGTTCGCCTACGGCGGCCACATCTGGGGCATCAAACCAATCTGCACGCACTTGCGGGTGATCCCGGACTTCTGTTACTGGCGGGGCCTGTTTGTCCTGGCCTCGGACCAGATCGACCACGACCAGGGCCAGCCGCAGTCCGGCCTGTGGTTCGGCAACATCGACGATCTCTGGCGGATGGGCAAGCCCGCCGGCTGGGGCGGCCCCTGGTGGGATACGCCGGTCACCGCCGGTGCGGTTTCGGACCCCTTCCTGATGACCGGCTTCGACAAGAAGGTGCTGCACTTCACGCATGACGCCGGCGAGTCCGTGCGACTCGACGTGGAAGTGGACTTCCTCGGCGATGGAAGCTGGCAATTGTACCGGTCCTTCGACGCACCGGCCGGCTACCTCCATCACGAGTTCCCGGACGGCTTCTCCGCCCACTGGGTCCGCGTCAAGATAAACAAGGACTGCCGGGCGACGGTATATTTCATGTACCAGTAGCATGGGCAAGATGCCCATGCTACGAAACGGCGAATAAGGAGTTGCGACATGGCGGACAGAATTGAGCGACGAACAGGGCCGGTGTCGGCGGTGTTCTTCCTTCTGGTCCTGGCACCGGCGACCTTGGGACAGGATGTGGCGGGGTTCGAGAAACGCCTGACGAAGTTCACCCTGGACAATGGTCTGAAGTTCCTGGTCCTGGAACGGCACGAGGCGCCGGTGGTCTCCTTCCACACCTATGCCGACGTCGGCTCCGTCGATGAGGTCAAGGGCATCACCGGTGTGGCGCACCTCTTCGAGCACATGGCCTTCAAGGGTACGACCACCATCGGCACGAAGGCCCCTCAGGCCGAAGCCGCGGCGCTGACGCGGGTGGACGAACGGTTCCTGGCTCTCAAGCAGGAAAGACAAAAGGGCGACAAGGCGGACCCGGAGGTGCTCAAGCAGCTCCAGGCGCAGTTCGAGCAGGCTCAGCAGGAGGCCCAGCAGTATATTGTCCATGATGAGTACGAGGAAGTCCTCACCCAGCAGGGCGCGGACGGGTTCAACGCGTACACGAGCCAGGACGCTACCCAGTACATTGTCAGTCTGCCCTCGAACAAGCTGGAGCTGTGGATGATGCTGGAAGCGGACCGGTTTGCCCATGCGGTCTTGCGCGAGTTCTACAAGGAAAAGGACGTCGTCATGGAGGAGCGGCGGATGATGGAGAACTCGCCCACGGGGCGCCTCTACGAGGAATTCCTGGGCATCGCCTACCTGGCCCATCCCTATGGCGAAGGCGTGATCGGCCACATGAGCGACCTGCAGACCCTGACCCGTCCCGAGGCGGAGGCCTTCTTCCGCAAGTATTACGGCCCGAGCAATCTGACGATCGCCGTCGTCGGCGACGTCGATCCGAAGAACGTCCGGCGCCTGGCGCAAAAGTACTTCGCCGGCATCCCCAGTGGGCCCAAGCCCGAGCCGGTGGAAACGGTCGAGCCGCCCCAGCGCGGGGAACGCCGCGTGACGGTGGACGACGTCGCTCAGCCGGTGGTCCTGATCGGATATCATCAACCGGGCATCAACCATCCGGACAACGCGCCGCTGGAGGTCATCTCCGAGATCGTCGGCGTGGGACGGACCTCCCGGCTGTACAAGAGCCTGATCAAGGACAAGAAGATCGCCGTCTCCGCCAGTGCCGGGCTCAATCCCAGCAAGTACCCCAGCCTGTTCATGTTCTTCGTCGTGCCGGCCAAGGGCCACACGACGCAGGAGTGCGAAGCGGCGGTCTACGCCGAGATCGAGAAGCTCAAGACCGAGCCGGTGTCGGCCGAAGAGCTGGCCAAGGCCAAGACGCGCAGCCGCGCCTCGGTTATTCGCCAGCTCGACTCCAACTCCGGCCTCGCCGCCCAACTGACTTTCTGCGAGGTGGTCATGGGCGATTGGCGGAACCTGTTCACGATCCTGGATCGTATCGAGCAGGTGACCGCCGCGGATGTCCAGCGCGTGGCCCAGACGTACTTCACGAGGAAGAACCGCTCGGTCGGTCTCATCGAGACCGCTGCCGAGGCGAGTCGATAACAGGAGCCCAGCCATGAAGAACACGTGGATCGTGCGAAGCGCCTTGATACTGATGTGCGTCACCCTTGGGGCCGGAGCGGACCTGGGCCAGGCCGCTCAGCCGCCCACCTCCGTGAAGAAGGCCGCTCCCAAGGGTAAGAAGCGTGCCGCCCAAACTGCCGCCGCCCCGGAGCGGGCGTATAAGCAGTTGAAATACCCGAAGCTGCGCGACATCCAGGTTCCGGATGTCCAGCGGCTGACCCTGCCCAACGGCATGCAGTTGTTCGTGCTGGAGGATCATGAGCTGCCTCTAATCTACGTGTCGGCGCTGATCCGGACGGGCTCGATCTATGAGCCGGCCGACAAGATCGGCCTGGCAGGTCTGACCGGCACCGTCATGCGGACCGGCGGCACGACGACCCGTACCGGTGACGAGATCGACGAGCAACTGGAGCAGATCGCCGCCTCGGTCGAGACCGGCATCGGCACCAGCTCCGGCCGGGCTTCGATGTCGGTGCTGAAAGAGGACATCGATACCGGGCTGGTGGCCCTGGCCGATGTGCTGATGAATCCGGCGTTCCGCCAGGACAAGATCGATCTGGCGAAGATCTCGGCCCGCAGTGCGATCGCCCGCCGCAACGACAATCCCGGCGGCATCGCCTCCCGCGAGTACACCAAGCTGATCTATGGACCCGACAGCGTTCATGCCCGGCAGACGGAGTACGCCACGATCGACAACATCGTGCGGGACGACCTGGTGGCGTTCCATCGCCGGTATTTCCACCCGAATAGCACCTTGCTTGCGGTCTGGGGCGACTTCGAGGCGAAGGCGATGATTGCCAGGATCGAGGCCGCCTTCAAAGACTGGCCCAAGGCCGAGGTCGGACTGCCGCCGGTCACCCAGGTGCAATACGAGTTCCGGCCGACGGTGAACGCCATCTGCAAGAACGACATGAACCAGAGCATCATCCGCCTGGGCCACATCGGTGGCTTGCTGAACGACCCCGACTACCATGCCCTCATGGTGATGAACGAGATCCTGGGCGGCGGCTTCACCAGCCGGCTGTTCAAGAACGTCCGCTCTCGCCAGGGCCTGGCCTATTCCGTGGGCGGCGCCTACGGCTCGGATTTCGATCACCCGGGGATGTTCGTCCTGAGCTGCCAGACCAAGCTCGAGAGCACGGTCCACGCCACCGAAGCCATCATCGCCGAAGTGCGGAGGATGACGCAGGAAGAGGTTACCGACGAGGAGCTGAAGCTGGCCAAGGATGCCTACCTGAATTCCTTCGTGTTCAACTTCGACAGCAAGGGTCAGATCATCAACCGCCTGATGACCTACGCCTACTACGGCTATCCCGCCGACTTCCTCCAGAAGACGAAAGACAACGTTGAGAAGGTCAACCAGGCCGACGTTCTGCGGGTCGCGCAGGCGCACCTGCGTCCCGACCAGATGCAGATCCTCGTGCTCGGCCGCCCCGAAGCGTGCGACAAGTCCCTGGCCACCCTCGGCGAGGTCCGGACGATCGACATCACGATCCCCGCCCCGAAGCCGTAGACCCCTGGATCCTCCGTCCCCAAACCCCGGAGGTCTTCCGCCTTGGGCTACCGGTACGGTAGGCCAGCAGGGGAACGCCGGTTCGTAGTGACGCCGTAAGGCGTTCTCTTAGTAGGTGGTGCGTCCTCGCACGATGTTTTCGACGAGCGAGGGTGGGGACCCCATACGCGATTCATCCGCCGAGGAGGCTTCCGAGCCAATAAGGAAGCTGCTCTCGCCGGCCAAAGGCTGCAAATCCAGCGGGCACAATCCTCGACACTCACCTTTGTGGAATCGCTGCCGGGTCGTCAGCGATTCCGCAAATAAGCATGAGACGGTGAAGGTAACTATCGGCCGGTCCGGGAGTTGAGGGGATTTCTACGGGGAGCAGCAGATTCGCATTCA
>JALORE010000514.1 GCA_025459125.1 Planctomycetota bacterium
GCACCGACCCCGCTCGGTGACGACCTCCGCCAGAAAGCTCTCGCCGCCGGCCTGCAGAAGCCTCCCACGAGAGCGAATTTGTGGTAACATTCAAGGCATGAACAACATCTATCTGCAGTTGACGCGGGAGTTCAACCGGGGCCGCCCGCGCGCGATCCTCGCGGGCGGCCAAGCCGTCGTGCTCCATCGCCTGGCGATCCTGAGCAAAGACGGCGACTGGATTCTGCGCGAGGACCGCGAGACCCTGGAGGACGTGCTCACGATTCTGGAGCGGTATGGAGCTCGATACCGGTTCGGCGCACCCCTGGACGTGCGCTGGCTGGCCGGTGGATGGAGCACCCACCTGGAGTTTCCGTGGCAGGCAATACGCGTCCGCACCGATTTCATCTCGCGACCGCCGCGGCTCGATCAGGAGGCGCTGCAACGGATCTGGCGTCACGCGGAGGGACAGGAGATACCGTTCCTGGGCGCGATGGATCTGGCCAGCATGAAGAAGACCAACCGCGAGAAGGACTATGTCGTGATTGGAGAGCTCGCGCGCCGCATGCCGGAGGTGGACAACCAGGTTCTTTACTCGCGTAGCGTCCGCGACCTCCTCGATTTGGCGGAGAAACACCGGGATCGTGTACAACGTTTGATGGAGCAGCGCCCGGCTCTGGCCGCGATCGATCAAGGACGCGAGGCTTTGGAGGCTGCTCTGGATGCCGAGCGCCGCCGGTTGATCCGAGCCAATGAGGAGCGACTGGTTAAGTACCTGGAGGCGGCGCAGCCCTGGGCAGCCGCGTGGCCGGCTCTCTCCCGGCAGATGCAGGGACTGACTTTGGCCGAGGCCCATCGGTTGATGGTCGAACGGGCCCAGGAACTGCTTCCTTTCCTGGTGCCGGGAGGATGGCCATGAGTGATCTGCGCGACGAGTTCCTCAGCGAAGAAGACCTGGACCTGCAATCCCTGACGGACGAGGAACTCGATGCCGTGTGGATGGCGTGGCTGCGCCAGGCCCAGGCCACCAATGACGAAGACCGGCACACCTACTCCCACGGCGTGTTCACGCACGAGCCGACCGGCGAGGAAGACGACTCGAAAAATCGCCAATAAAAATGCCGGAGCAGCCGTCACAAAAGAGGTAAAGGCACTCCGGCGAACCGGATCATGTGGCCCGAAGGCTCGGTCCTGATGCCCCAGGCTTTCTCAACCTCATGCCTGGTATGGGACCCGTGCTCAACTGCCCCGGCACCAGCAGTCTACCACCGCCCACCGGAGACGGCAACGAACGCGTGCGACAAGCGGAAAGCGGTGGGCCCGAAGCCCGCCTACGGCCGCACGGCGGTGCCGTCGGGTCGGCGGACAGGCTCCCAGTAACCGGGGCTGGCGGGCAACGGGTACTTGGCGGCCAGTTCCTCGTTGAGGTCCACGCCCAAGCCGGGGGCCTCGTTGACGTGCAGGTAGCCCTTCTCCAGGGTCGGGCTGCCGGGGAAGACCTCCCGGGTCCGGTCGGTGAAACTCACCGACTCCTGGATGCCGAAGTTCCAGATCGCCAGGTCCAGGTGGGCATTGGCGGCGTGGCCGACGGGGGAGACGTCGCCCGGGCCATGCCAGGCGCTGCGGACGTTGAACCATTCCGCCAGGGCCGCGATCTTGCGGGCGACGCTCAGGCCGCCGATCTGGGAGATGTGGACGCGGATAAAGTCGATCAGCCGCTCCGAGATCAGGCCGACCCACTCGTGCGGACTGTTGTACAGCTCGCCCATCGCGATGGGCACGCACGTCTGCTGGCGAAGCTGCCGGAAGTAACCGATGTCCTCAGGCGCGAAGGGGTCCTCGACAAAGAAGGGATGATACTTTTCGAGCCGCTTGCAGAGATTGATCGCATCCATGGGCGGGATCCGCTCGTGGATGTCGTGGAGCAGGTCGATCTCGTCGCCGCAGGTGCTGCGGATGTGCTCGAACATCTCGAGGGTGCCTTTGATATAGGGCCGGACCTCCATCAGGGAGTCCCGGGGCATGCCGAAACCGGCGGCCTTGAAATCGGCGTTGCGCGACAGTTGCGGCGAGCCGTAGCCACCCCGCTGGATGCGGATGTATCGGAAACCCCGCTCCATCGCCTCTTTCACACTGGCTTCGACGCGTTTGAGATCGTTGCCGCTGCAATGCGTGTAACAGGGCACCGCGAAGCGGCACTTGCCGCCGAGCAGTTGGTAGACCGGCATGTTGGCGCGCTTGCCCTTGAGGTCCCAGAGGGCCTGGTCCAGGCCGCACAGGGCGTTGTTCAGCACGGGGCCGTTCCGCCAGTACGAACTGGTATAGGCATTCTGCCACAGGTCCTCGATACAGTCCACGTCCCGTCCCCGGGCAAAGGGCGCGAGGTACTCGTTCACCGCGACCGCCACCGGCAGCGAGCGCTGCTGGAACGTGGCACAGCCCAGACCATAAAGCCCGGGCTCGCTCGTCTCGACCTTCACGACGCACAGGCGGATCCCCTGGGGCGCGGTCAGAATCGCCTTGACCTTCTCGATCTTCAGCGGCGGCAGGCCCTGGGTGGCCTTGCTGTACGTTTCGGCCGCCGCACCGGATTCGGCGGCACCGAGTCGCAGGGCGCC
>JALORE010000283.1 GCA_025459125.1 Planctomycetota bacterium
ACTTGAAACTGGATTTCTATGACGACTGCCTATACCGCGACGCTGAACAAGCTGTTGGATGAATTCGGAAAGCTGCCCGGCATCGGGCCCAAGACCGCGGAGCGCCTGGCGTTCCACATTCTCAAGGCCGATCCCCCCGCGGCCCTCGCCCTGGCCGATGCGATCCGGGACGTCAAGACCAAGATCCGGCGCTGCCGGGTCTGCTGCAATCTGTCCGAAGGGGAACTGTGCCAGATCTGCACCGATACGCGGCGGGACCGCGGCCTGATCTGCGTCGTCGAGCAGCCCAAGGACGTGATCAGTCTGGAGAAGACCGGGGCCTGCAAGTGGCTGTACCACGTGCTCGGCGGACACATCGCACCGCTGGAGGGCGTGGATGCGAGCGACCTGACGATCGACAAGCTCCTGGAGCGCGTCCGCACCGGCGAGGTCCAGGAAATCGTCATGGCCACCAATCCGAACCTGGAGGGAGATGGGACGTCGCTGTATCTCAGTTCGGTCCTCCGGCCGTTCGGCGTCAAGATCACCCGTCTGGCGCGCGGCCTGCCGACGGGCAGCACCATCGAGTACGCCAGCGGCCGAATCCTGACTGACGCCATCCTCGGCCGCCAGACACTCGAGTAGGATGGGCTTCAGCCCCTGCTGACGGAGCGTGTGATGGGCTGAAGCCCATCCTACACGTCTTGCGGACGGCTCGGCTCGGGAGATTCGGACCCGCGTAAACGCGGCACTCCGAACGCCCGCGCCGCCGTGCAACTGCGGTCAGGCACCCGCACGTTCGTCTGTTCTTGACGAAAGCGCCGGTGGGGCTATCATAGACTCATGTTGGCAACACGATACCGGGTTTAGTTGGCACGGGTAGTTGCATGAAGCTGGAAATGACGGGCCAGATGCGGATGGAGCAGCGTATGAAGCTCGCTCCGCATATGATCCAGTCGATGGAGATTCTCCAGCTTCCCATCCTCGCCCTGCAGGAACGGATCGAGCAGGAGCTCAACAGCAATCCCGTCCTCGAGCTGGAGGAGGACGATACCCCCGAGGAGACGGCCGCGCCGCCGGAGCCGTCGGGGGACGACGACATCGGGGAGAAGGTGCTGGTCGTGGACACCGACCAGAACAAGGCGGATGACTTCGAGCGGCTCGAGAGCATCGAAGACGAGTTCAGGGAGTTCATCGACCAGTCCGGCCCCTACCATATCCGCCGGGACAGCGAGGAGAAGGACCCGAAGCTCGAAGCGCTCAAGAATGTGGCGGCCCCGCCCCAGTCCCTGCACGACTACCTGCTGGAACAGTGGCAACTGGTCGATGCCGATGCACCGGTGAGAAAGGCCGGTGCCATGATCATCGACTACATCGACGAGCGCGGCTACCTGGGCGTTCCCCTCGAGCAGTTGCACAACAAGGACCAGAAGGATTTCGCGCCCGAGCACCTGCCGGAGGCGCTGCGGCTGGTCCAGCAGTTGGACCCGCCCGGCGTCGGGGCCCGGGATTTGCGCGAGTGCCTGCTCATCCAACTGGCCCAGCGGAATGAAGACCTGAGTTTCGAGTACCGCCTCGTCGCCGATCACATGGACACGTTGCTGGAGAACCGCCTGCCGGAGATCGCCCGGAAGATGGACTGCTCCCTGGAGCGACTCAATCAAGCCATTGAGCGACTGAGGAAGCTGGATATCTCCCCCGGCCTGCAAATCGGGCGCAACGAGAGCATCCCGATCACGCCGGACGTGGTGGTTGAATCGCGCGACGGCTCAAACGAGCTGTCCGTCCGCCTGGCCGATACGGGGCTGCCCAGCCTGCGCCTGAGTCCCTACTACACCCGCATGGCGGAAGACAGCCACATCGCCGAGAGCACGCGCAAGTTCCTCCAGAGCAACATCCGCTCGGCGCACTGGATCATGGAGGCGATCGAGCAGCGCAAGCATACCCTGCTGAAGGTCGCCCAGACGATCGTCCGGCACCAGCGGGATTTCTTCGAGCACGGGCCCCTGCACCTGCGTCCCTTGCCGATGGCGACGGTGGCCCAGGAGGTGGGCGTCCATCTGGCCACGGTCTCCCGGGCGGTATCCGGCAAATACATGCAGTGTGCCTGGGGCATCCTGCCGTTGCGGAAGTTCTTCAGCGGCGGAACGGAGGACACCACCGGCCAGGCGCATAGCTGGGAGGCCATCCGCGTCAAGCTCCAGCAGATCATCGATGAGGAGGACAAGACCAAACCGCTCAACGACGATCAGATCAAGCAGAAGTTGGCCGAAGCGGGCATTCCCAACCTCGCCCGCCGAACAGTCGCCAAGTACCGCAAGCTCATGAACATCCCCACCGCCAAGTTCCGCCGGAAGTACTGAAACGGCGGTTTCGGTCGATAGACAGCGCGTTGGGCGGACACATACGGAGGCTCTGGGAGTGGGAGGTACCGGGATGACACGAGGAGAGATCCATGCACGAATGCCGCGGCTGATGCTCGCCCTCATCGCGGTGATTCCCGCCCTGGCCTTGGGCGAGATTGTCTACGTCGATGACAGCGTTCCCGTGGGCGGCACGGCCGAGGCCGGCAAGTCCGATTTCACCGGGCAGTTCCCGGCGACCCAGGGCCCGATCCGCGCGGAAGGGCTCGGGGTCATCCTGCCGCATGAGCATATCTTCACCGACCTGCGCGGCCCCACCGCCGCGGGATACGGCCAGGCAAACGAAGCGGACGTGGTGCGAGTCATGAGGCCTTTGTTGGTGGAGGCCCGTCAGAGAGGAGTCGGCCTCCTGTTCGAGTGCAGCGGCCTCGGCGTGGGGCGGAATGTGGCCATCATTGCGAAGGTGTCCCGGGAGGCGGGTTTGCCCGTGGTCGTCCCGACGGGCGTCTACGGCCGCGACGGCTTCGCCCCGCCGGAGCACCAGAGAATGACGGAGGATCAGTTGACCCAGCTCTTCGTCAAGGAGCTTCGGGAGGGAATCGAGGGCACCGGTATCCGGGCCGGCTTCATCAAGATCGCCACCGGCAGCGCCCCGCTGACCGCCCTGGAGGAGAAGTTCCTGCGGGCCGCCGGACGTGCTGCCAGCCAGACGGGGGCCGCCATCGCAAGCCACACGCCGGTCAGCGCCAATGCCTCCCGGCAGGTCGCCATCCTGGAATCCATCGATCCTGCAATCCGGTTCATCTGGGTCCACGCTCAGTCGGAGAACAACCGCACGATGCAGCGTCAGTTGGCGACGAAAGAGGTCTATATCGAGTTCGACAACCTGGGCTGGAACCCGGGCCAGGATGGGACCATCATCGCCGCCATCCAGGAGCTGCTCACCGCCGGCTACGGCGACCGCATCCTGCTGTCCCACGATGCCGGCTGGTATCAGCCGGGCCAACCCAACGGCGGCTCGCAGAAGGGCTATATCTACCTCATCGACACCTTCATTGGCAAGCTCAAAGCCGCCGGGGTGGAGGAGGCAGCGATTCGAATGATCACCGAGACAAACCCGATCCGCGCCTTCGGTTTCAGGTCGGCCCCGTAAGAAGGGGGGCCCAGACCCCGGTTGCCGTACCGGCTCATCGGCTTTCTCCTTGAAAGAGCCCGGCCGATGTGGTATAAGGAAGGTGCATCAAGTCTGTGCCTGTTGCTTTGGCATGTTGTGGCGGTTTTTCAGCTTTTTCCAGGTGTGCGTCGCGCTATTCCACTCGCTTTGAGGAGGCCTGCCATGCGTAAGGAGCTGAGATTGTCGGCCTGTCTGCTGGCCGTGAGCTGCATCATCACCCCCGTGTCGGCCCAGATGCCGGCGGGCTGGACGGCTCGGGACATCGGCAGCCCCGCCGCGGCCGGGAGCGTCCAGTACGACAAGACCATCGGCGCCTGGACCGTTCGCGGCGACGGCACTGGTATCCGGGGCACGTCCGACCAGTTCTACTTCGTGTACAAGACCCTCTCCGGCGACGGCGAGCTGACCGCCCGGGTGGCCAGTCTCGAGCCGCCGCTGGCCGACTGGTCCATGGCCGGCGTGATGATCCGCGTGCTGCTGATCCCGGAGTCGCCGTACGTGTTCATGGGCATCAGTGCCAATACGGATACACGAACCCACGGCCTGACCTTCTGGGGCCGGACGGCGCCGGCAGGGGTGGCCGAGAACGAGAGTACCGGGCCGATGACCGCCCCCTATTGGGTCCGGATCAGCCGGGTGGGGGACACGTTCGCCGGCTTCACGTCCCCGGACGGCAAGGAGTGGACCCAGCGTTACAGCGCCAATGCGCCCGGGATCCCCAAGAGCATCTATATCGGTTACGCCGTCACCTCGGAAGCCGGGGGCAAATTGGTCACGGCTGTATTCGATAATGGTCCCGCCAAGGCCACCAGCCCGAACCCGGCCGACAAGGCGGAGAACGTAGTAACACCCCTGCTGCGCTGGACCGCCGGCGTGACAGCCGCGGCGCATGATGTATACCTGGGCACTGCGCCGGGCCTGGGGCCGGCGGACTACCGGGGCCAATTCCCGGCTCCGATCACCATGTACTTTCACACACCCGGCTTCAATCCGGGAACCACGTACTATTGGCGGATCGACGAGATCGACGCCGCCGGCACGAAGTTCCCGGGCGATACCTGGAGCTTCACCACTGCCGTCCAGACAGCCTACGCCCCCCGGCCCTGGAATGGGCTTCACGGCGTGGCGACCGACGCGGACCTGGGGTGGACAGGTGGGATCGGAGCCGCGTCGCACGATCTGTATTTCGGCGCGGACAAAGCCGCTATCGCCGCCGGCGACGCGAGCACGTTCAAGGGCAACCTGACGATGCCGCTCTACGACCCGGGCAAACTGACGGAGAACACCACCTACTACTGGCGGGTCGATGAGCGCGATACTGCCGGCGCCCTCCACCCCGGCCAGATCTGGAGCTTCACTACCGTGGGCCCCGGCATCGGTGTCACCGCCCGGTACTTCAAGGGCATCGACCTGGCGGGTGCTCCCGTGTTGACGCGGACCGAGCCGGTGATCGATCACAGTTGGGCCAGCGCCGAGGTGGCCGCCGGCTTGAGCGATCAGGTCTCGGCACGCTGGACGGCCGATCTCCACGCCCCTCTCAGTGAGACGTATCAATTCACCACCACCAGCGATGACGGCGTGCGGCTCTGGCTGGATGGGCGACGGCTCATCAACAACTGGACCAACCACGGCAGCACCGACGACCTCGCCCAGGTGGAACTGGTCGCGGGCCAGTTCTACCGGCTGCAGATGGAGTGGTACGACAACGCCGGTTCCGCCACGGCGCGACTGGCGTGGCAAAGCCCCTCCATCGCCAACCAGACCATCCCGGCGGGATCGTTGCTGCTGCCGATGCGGGCCGTCCAGCCCTATCCGGCCAATACGGCGCAGAACGTCCCGCAGACCGCCACCCTGAGCTGGTCGGCCGGCGAGAATGCCGCCCACCATGATGTCTATTTCGGCGACAATGCCAACGCCGTCGCGGATGCCGGCCCCGCGACCGCAGCGATCTATCGCGGCCGGCAGGCATCCGGCGCCACGACCTTCGATCCGGGCGAGCTGGCATGGGGCAAGACCTATTACTGGCGCGTGGACGAAGTGAACGCCGCCGAGGCGGGCAGCCCGTGGACCGGAGCCGTCTGGAGCTTCACCACGGCTAATTTCCTCGTCGTCGACAACTTCGAGAGCTACACCGATGATGAGGGCAACCGCATCTACCAGACCTGGATCGACGGCTGGACCAACAACACCGGCTCGCTCGTCGGCTACACGGTAGCGCCTTTTGCCGAGCAGAAGATAGTCCACAGCGGCTACCAGTCCATGCCGATGGAGTATAACAATATCAAAACCCCCTGGTACTCCGAAGCACAGCGTGAGTGGACAACGCCCCAGAATTGGACCATCAACGCCGTCAATACCCTGATCCTGTACGTCCGCGGCTCGGCGGCCAATACGCCCGCGCCGCTCTACGTGGCGGTCGAGGACCGCACGGGCCGTCTCGGTGTGGTCGCGCATCCCGACTCGGCCCTGGCAACAACGACCCAGTGGACTGAATGGAGAATCCCGCTGAGCAGCTTCACCGGCGTGAACGCCGCGGCCGTCAAGAAGCTGTACCTCGGCGCCGGCAACCGGGCCAAGCCCGTCCCCGGGGGCACCGGCCGCGTTTACATTGACGATATCCGCGTGATCAAAGCGGGCTCATAAGTAGGTAGCCAGACGTTCGCACACAGCCCGACAGGGCGAAAGAGGGACCCCAACCGCGATTCATCGCGATTGGGGACCTTCTTCGGAGAGCGTCGGTGGCGTTGGCGTCCATCTCACGAGCCATCGGCAAGCTGCGCTTGCCGCTGCCACCCATCACAGTCCAGGTGCCATGTCTACGGCCTGGCGTAGACATGTTCCACCGGCGGGAGAAGCCATGCCTACGCGAGCGTAGGCATGGCACCCGGCCCCCAGGCCCCTAGAGGCGAGAATCCGGGGTGGCATCGTCAAGCGGAGCCTGCGGAGCTTGGCGATGGCGGATTGCCTGTGCAAGGAACTGCCGCCAAGGCCGGCGGCCTTGACGATACCACCCGATACAACGGATCTGCGCGCCTTCTCCCTTTGCCATGGCGGCTTGGATGGAGTAGTCGTTCCACCATGGGGATATCCACAGGCACCTGCAATCGACCTGCAAGTTGTGGACGGTGGGCGGGCCGACGCTATACTGAGACGCAGCGCCGGACCCGCGTGTGCACGGCGCGAGGGTAACGGTCCGATCGGTGGTCAGGACAGTGGAGAAGGAGAAACACTATGAGAGTGACGCGTTCGGAGATGTTGCGGGTGACGACCCTTATCATTGTGCTGGCAGCCGGCACCCTGCCCGGCTGGTCGGCGCCGGCGGTTCCGTTCTATAACGTCAAGGACTTCGGCGCGACCGGCGACGGCACGACCAAGGATAGCGAAGCGATCCGTAAGGCGATCTCCACCGCCGCCAACGCCGGCGGGGGCACCGTGTACTTCCCCGCAGGCCGGTTCCTGACGGGATCGATCCACCTCGTCAGCAACATCACGCTGTACCTCGACGCCGGGGCCGTGCTGAAGTTCAGCCAGGATTTCGATGACTACCTGCCCATGGTCAAGTCCCGCTGGGAAGGGACCGAGTGCACGAACTTTTCGCCGCCGATCTATGCCTATCGGGCGGAGAATATCGCCATCGTGGGCCGGGGCCTGATCGACGGCCAGGGCAAGGCCTGGTGGGATTTCCACCGCCAGATCAGGGACGAGTTCTCGAAGAAGGGCAAGGTCGAGTCTTCCTCGAAGTGGTCCCAGATGTTTGCCCAGAAGAACCAGGATGTGCCCAGTCGCGGACGATGGGAGCAGATGGGCAACTTCCTGCGTCCGCCGATGATCCAGCCGTTTGAGTGCCGCAACGTCCGCATCGAGGGTATCTCGCTCAGGGACCCGCCCCTCTGGACGATCAACCCGGTCTACTGCGATGATGTGACGGTCACCGGCATCTCGATCAAGAACCCGGACGATTCCCCGAACACGGACGGCATCAACCCCGATTCGTGCCGGAACGTGCACATTTCCGACTGCCACATCAGCGTCGGCGACGACTGCATTACCATCAAGTCCGGCCGGGACGCGGACGGCCGGCGCGTGGGACGGCCCTGCGAGAATATCACCGTGACCAACTGCACCATGCTCGACGGCCACGGCGGCGTGGTCATCGGCAGCGAGATGTCCGGCGGCGTCCGGCGCGTCGCCATCACCAACTGCATCTTCGATGGCACCGAGCGTGGCATCCGCATCAAGACCACGCGCGGCCGCGGCGGCGTCATCGAGGATATCCGCGTCAGCAACATCGTCATGACCAACATCCGCCGAACGCCGTTCGATCTGAATATGTTCTACGAAAAGGTGGCAGCCGAGCCGGTCTCCGAGCGAACACCGGTCCTGCGCAACCTGCACTTCAGCGATGTCACCGTGCGCGGGGCCCCCGCCGGCGGCTATATCCTGGGCCTCGACGAAATGCCGGTCGAGGATGTCACCTTCAGCAATCTCCGCATCGATGCGGAAAAGGGCTTCTCCTGCAGCAATGCGAAGCGCCTCACCTTCCGCGATATCCGAATCAATACGCAGAAAGGCCCCGCCCTGCTCTGCGAGAAGATCGCGGACCTCGAGATCGACGGCTGCCGGACACTGGTGCCGCACGATGACAGTGCCGTGATCGATCTGAAGGATGTGGCCGGCGCCTATATCCACGGCAACCGGAAGAGTCCGGGGATCTTCCTGCGGGTCCAA
Source organism: Planctomycetota bacterium (assembly GCA_025459125.1). GTDB lineage: Bacteria > Planctomycetota > Phycisphaerae > Sedimentisphaerales > Anaerobacaceae > PLanc-01. The sequence continues at coordinate 8,245 of JALORE010000283.1, forward strand.
GGCAAGAACAGCCGCGACATCATCCTGCAGGCCAACGAGTTCGGTCCCGCCGCGTCCGCCGTCAGAGTGGAAGAAGGACTCCCCTCTTCGGTTCTCATTCAGAACTGACCAAAGCAAACGCAAAACACCCTAGCGCCCTGGGTGGCATCGTCAAGGCTGAAGGCCTTGGCGCTGGTCCTGCGCGCGGAAGATTCACCCGCGCCCAGCTGCGCTTGACGATGCCACCCGACTCACACCTTCCCCAGAGCGTCCTCGGGACTTTGCGACCGCCCGGCCGAACCGACCGACTTGTCTGACCGGCGCCGTTGTGGTACAATACCGGGAAAAGGATGTGAGTCCAGCAACCGGCGGAGCAATGTGCGTGCAGACAAGAGGTAGGGCAAATGAAAGCCAGGGGGAGCCTGTGTTCATTCGCGCTGACGGCGGCGATGGCGCTGTCGTGGGGCCCATCTGAAAGAGGATACAGTCAGGATTCCGGTCCGCTCCGGCACGACGTGGTGATCAACGAGATCCACTACGACCCGGACGTGAAGACCGAGTTGGTGGAGTTCATCGAGCTGCACAACAAGAGTGCCGCCAGTGTCGATCTGACCGATTGGCGCCTGGCGGATGCGGTCGAGTATGTTTTCCCCGTGGGCACGTCGATCCCCGCCAAGGCTTTCCCTGGCCGACGGTGGGCGATCCGCCCGGCCCTTCCATCGGACTGATTCATCCCGACCTGGACAACGAGCTGGGCGGAAACTGGCGGTCGGGCACACCAGTGGGCACGGCAAGTATTCCGACGCCGGGGCGGAAGAATGCGATGTATGCCGCCAATGCTCCGCCGGCGATCCGGCAAGTGGCACATACGCCCGCCCAACCCCGCTCAAATCAGCCGGTGACCATCACCGCCAAGGTCACGGACCCGCAGGGTGTGGCGGGCGTGTTGCTGTCGTACCAGGTGGTCGATCCGGGCAGCTACTTCTCGAAGTATGACGCCGCGTTTGTTGATGCGGGGAACTGGGTGGGCGTGGCCATGAAAGACGACGGCGCGGGGGAGGACCTCGCCGCCGGCGACGGCACGTACACCGTCCAGATTCCCGCCACCGTCCAGATGCACCGGCGGCTGGTCCGCTATCAGGTCACGGTCACCGATGGTTTGGCAGCCTCCGTCACGGTGCCTTACGCCGACGATCCGCAGCCGAATCTCGCCTACTTTGTCTACGACGGCGTCCCCCCGTGGAGCGGCGCCATCCAGGCGGGCAGTTCCGACGCTGTCCGCAGGCAAGTCGTGAAATACGATTTTCAGGTAATGCCGGCTCTGCCGGTGTATCACCTGATCACGACCCGCCAGGCCCACGAGGAAGCGCAGTCCATTCCCAACTCCACGGTCGGCCAGTACTGGGGCAGCGAATATCCCTGGACCGGGACCCTCGTCTACCAAGGCGTGGTCTACGATCACATCCGTTTCCGGGCCCGGGGCGGCGTCTGGCGCTACGCGATGGGCAAGAATATGTGGAAGCTGGACGCCCAACGGGGTCATGAGTTCCAGCTGCACGACGAGTATGGCCGGCCGCTCAAGACCACCTGGAGGAAGCTGAACCTCGGGGCCAACATCCAGCAGGGAGATTACCGGCACCGCGGTGAGCAGGGTTTATTCGAATACACGGGCTTCAAGCTCTTCAACCTGGCCGGCTCTCCGGCGGCGCTGACGTTCCCCGTGCACTTTCGCATCATCGAGCGGGCCTCCGAGACGAACGGCACCCCGAACAACCAGTACGACGACGACTTCCAGGGCCTGTACCTGGCGGTCGAGCAGATGGATGGCCGGTTCCTCGATCAGCACGACCTGCCCGACGGCAACCTCTACAAGATGGAAGGCGGCGGCGAATCGAACAACCAGGGACCGACGCAGCCCGCCAACCGCTCCGATCTGAACAGCTTCCTCAGCGGCTACAGCAGCAGTCCCACCGAGACCTGGTGGCGCAACAACCTCGACCTGCAGGAGTATTACGCCTTCCAGGCCATCACCGAGGGGATCCACAACGGCGACATCGGTTACGGCAAGAACTACTTCTACTACCACAATCCCGCGACGAACCGGTGGTCGATTCTCCCGTGGGACCTGGACCTGACCTGGGCCGAGAACATGTACGGCAACGGCAACGACCCGCTCAAGGCCCGGCTCCTGTACACCAACAAGAACTACGCCGGCACGCGCGAGCCGTTCATCACGGAGTACCGCAACCGCCTGCGGGAGATCATGGACCTGCTCTATAACCCCGAGCAGGTCGGCTCGATGATCGACGAATACGCGGCGTTTGTCGATCGGCCCAGCCCGGGAGCCTCGATGGTCGATGCCGACCGGGCCCTGTGGGACTACAACCCCATCCTCGGCTCATCGTACGTGAACTTCGGCAAGGCCGGCCACGGGCGCTTCTACCAGGCGGCCGCTACCCGGGACTTCCAAGGGATGGCACAGAAGATGAAGGACTACGTCTCCTTCGTCTACACCAGCAACCGCAACTGGATGAGCGACCCTTCGAACGGCCCGAGCCTGACCGCGCTGGCCGCCGATGCACAAATCCCGAACCAGCCGACCGTGACCTACAGCGGACCGGCGGGCTACCCGGCAGACCGCCTGAGCTTTCGCAGCTCGGCCTTCAGCGATGCCAGCGGCGTCTTCGCGGCCCGGAAATGGCGGATTGCGGAGATCACCAACCCTGCCGCCGGGGCGTACGATCCCGATACTCCCGTGCGGTACGAGATTCAGGCCGCCTGGGAGAGCCCGGAGATCGCCCCCTACGCGGGCGAGATCCAGATCCCACCCTGCGTGGCCCAGGCCGGGCACACGTACCGCGTGCGGTGCCGGATGAAGGATAGCACCGGCCGGTGGTCGCATTGGTCGGCCCCCGTCCAGTTCACGGCCGGGACTCCCACCGGCAGCGGATCGAGCCTGGCCCTGCGGATCACGGAGATCATGTACCACCCGCCCGCCTCCGCCACGGAGGACGGCTGGGACGTGGATGAGTTCGAGTTCATCGAGTTGATGAATGTCGGCACGACGAGCATCGACCTGACCGGCGTGCACTTCATTGAAGGAATCGAGTTCGACTTTGCCGGCAGCGCCGTGACGCGATTGGAGCCGGGCGAAATGGTCCTGGTTGTCGAGAATCAGCTCGCTTTCGAGTGCCGCTACGGGATCACACTCTCGGCCGGCATCGCGGGCGAATACAGCGGCAAGCTGTCCAATGGTGGCGAGACCCTCCAGGTCATCGACGACCGGACCGGTGTCGTGGCCCGGTTCACGTACGTCGGGAGCTGGTACGCCCTCGCCGACGGCAAGGGACGCTCGCTGGTCCCGGTCAATCCCAGCCAGGTCAGCGCGGAGCAACTGGCGACCAAGTCCTCCTGGCGGACCAGCTACCGTTGGGGCGGTTCCCCCGGCGCACCGGATGTTCCCTAGTGCTTCATGACAATTGAACCTCCGGGTAGAGGCGGTGGGTGGCACCAGAGGACGCCCATTGCTCATCCTGTCCTGCGGATGCGAAAGAATTGGTGCGTGCCCCTTGTCCTCCTGTGCGCAGCCGAATGGGCCCAAGGCCCTGGGGATGGTTCTTCGCCCAGGCCAATCGCCCTCGCCAAGCTGCGCCTGAGGCTGCGGCCCGGGACGGCGGATTGCGTTGGCTGCTCACACACGCTCTCCGACAATCCTGACGGGGACACACAGATTCAGGTCGCGATTCGCCTGCCGGCCGCAGTGGCTGCATCGGAAGCGCGGTTGATTCGTCAGGGCCTCGTATTCTCGATCGCCTGCCACGCAAAACCCCTGGGACACAATATAGCACAGATGCTCTTCGTGCAGATCGCCGCAGGGGAGCATTGACTGTCGCTCATTGTCAACCATCCATGCACCTCGTATCGTATGCTGCTGTTCGACTTCTGCAAAATGGGCGGTGGGCCTGGATTATACGAGGAAATCGGTTTCACGATTTCCTCGT
>JALORE010000284.1 GCA_025459125.1 Planctomycetota bacterium
AGCGACCCAATGCAGACACAAGTGCTTCGCCGGGCGGGGGCCGCAGTCGAGTAGGCAGCGGACACTCGTCGTGGCAACGAAATGGGCATACTGTCGCCGAAATTCCGCCCCGAAATTCCGCACTCGGTGTTGGTCGCCGGTTATGTGCCCCCTCCCCGGCACAGACCCGCGCGAACACGACCGGGGCTCCTCTTCGACACAGGATGCGGCATTCGTTAGCATCCTTTTCGCCCGCCGTGGTACGCCCCGGTTCAAATCCTCACTCACCGCGATCCTATGACACAGATTCAGCTTCCAACCGAGGCACTGGCTCAGCTGTCTGCCGTGATCGACGGGGTGATTCGCGTCGGGCCCTTGGCCGCCGTCCCCCGGGTGCTGGGCGAGCTCGGGCAGGACCCTGCGGCACTCCTGGGCGAGGTCGGCCTGGCGCTGGACCTCTTCGAGAGCCCGGAGAACACCATCGCCTTCATCGACGTGGGGAGGGTCCTCTCGCGTGCGGTCCAACGCACCGGTTGTGAGCACTTCGGTCTCTTGGTTGGCCAGCAGGCCGGGGTCGAGTCGCTGGGGGTCGTGGGGATGCTGGGCCGGCACTCACCCGATCTGGCCACCGGGTTGCGAAACATCATCCTTCACCTGCACCTGCACGACCGGGGGGCAGCGCCGAGCCTTTCCGTGGCGAACGCCAAGGCCGTCCTGTCCTATACCGTTCATCTCCCGGGGCTAGAGGGAACGGGCCTGATGTACGACACGGCCATGGGGGTGGCCTTTAACCTGCTCCATGAGCTGGCCGGACCAGGCTGGCGCCCCCTGGAGGTCCTGCTTTCCAGATCCCATCCCAAGGACCCAGAGCCCTACCGGCGGCACTTCCGGGTGCCGGTCCGATTCGATGCGGATGTCTCCGGCATCGTCTTTGCGGCCAGCGCTCTGGAGCGCTCGATCCCCGGTCGGGACCCCGAGCTGTATCGGGCACTCCAGGCGCGGATCGCCGCGCTGCAGGCCGAGTGCGGGGACGACATCGTCGCCCAGGTCCGCCGGGTGGTCTGTAATCTGCTGCTCGCGGGTGGCGGGGCCCTGGAGTCGGTGGCCGAGGTCTTCGCCGTGCATCCGCGCACCCTCAACCGGCGACTGAAGGAACAGGGAACCAGCTTCCGAGAGATTCGCGATAGCCTGCGCCAGGGACTCGCCCGGCACCTGCTCAGCGACACGGAGATGCCGCTGGCATCGATCGCCGAGGTCCTCGGCTATGCGGAGACCTCCATCTTCAACCGCGCCTTCCAACGCTGGACCGGGACCCCGCCGGGGACCTGGCGCGCCCAGGGATGGCACGGCCGGGAGAAGGGGTCGCCATGCGTCGCGCAGCAAGCGACACGAGCGCGTGCCCCATGACCGGAATACGACTTGCAGGCTGGGACTCGCCTCGGCATCTGTCGTGAAATGCCAAAGCCGGTCTCGGGCTTCCGGTTAGATTGCAGCCCGACGTCCTGCGTCAGGGGACTCGCCTGGCTGACAACCTCAGCCGTCTAATCAGCTGGCGACCCCAAGAAGCATCACCACCTGAGTTGGCGAGGCGCATCGTTCAGGATCGATGCGCTCCGTTCGGCCCGACAGCGACACCGAGAATCAGGAGCTTAGACGATGAAACAGCAGCGGTGCACCTTCGCCAACCTTGCCGCCTGCGCCCTGCTGGCAGTGCCGGGCTGGGCCTCCGCCGAAACCGCGATCCCCGCCGAGCTGGTCACGCCCCACAAGGTCGAGACACCGATCGGCCTGCTCGAATTCAACCATGGCGTGCCGGGCCCTAAGACCACTGAGGCCGTCTATGACAACCTCGATCGTACCTTCGCCTTTCGTGCCTTCATGGACAACCTGCGCGGCGTCAGCATCCATGCCCTGCGCAAAGGTATGCAGGACCTCGGGGTGAAGGCTAACGAGGTCCTGGTCTTCTCCGAGCTGATGGACGCCAGGTCTCTGTTCCTGACAGCGAACGCCGACACCATCTACGTGATGGGCTATCTGGACCTCTCCAACGGACCGGTGGTGATCGAGACGCCGCCCGAGTTTCTCGGCGTCGTGCAGGACGCCTGGTTCCGCTGGGTCATCGACCTCGGTATCCCGGGTCCTGATCGGGGCCTGGGCGGCAGGTATCTGATTGTCCCGCCGGGCTACACGGGCACACTGCCCCAGGGCGAATTCAACATCGCCCATGCAGAGACCAACACCATTCTCTGGTTTGGCCGCTCCTTCCTGGCGGACCACAAGGATCCGAAGCCGGTGGCCGACCTGATCAGGAGCCGCACCAAGGTCTACCCCTACCAGCCGGGTGGCCTCGGCACGCCGCTCGCCGAGTTCCTGGCTGCCAAGGCCCCCATCGCACCCCTGAAGGAGCCGGCCCCGACCGTCTTCCACGAGGGCAGCGGCAAGGTGATGAACACCCTCCCGCCCAACGACTGGACCTTCTTCGAGTTGCTCAATGCCTTGGTGCAGGAGGAGCCCGCCACCGCAATCGACCCGGAACTGATGGGCCCCGTCGCCGCCCTCGGCATCGTCAAGGGCAAGCCCTTTGCACCCGATGCGCGCATGAAGAAGCTCATGGACGAGGGCCTCGCCATGGCCAACGCCACATCGCGCGCACTGTTCATCAGCCCGCGCGATCCGAGCTGGACCTACTACCCGAATTCGGCCTGGTTCAACTATCTGTTCGAGACCGGTTACCAGTTTGAGACACCGATCCCCCTGGTCACCAAGGAGGGCGTCAAGCCCTTCCCGCCCACCGGCTACCGGACCATGGATGCGCGCACCGCCTTCTTCTATGGCGTAACCGGCATCACCCCGGCGATGGCGATGCGCCTACCCGGAATGGGCTCGCAATACCTGTTTGCGATGCTGGACTCCCAGAAGGCCCATTTCGACGGTGCCAAGACCTACAAAGTCACCTTACCCAAAGGGATCCCCGCGGCCAACTTCTGGTCGCTCACCCTGTACGACAACATGACCCGCTCCATGCTGGAGACGCCCCAGCGCTTCCCGCGGGCTGGCAGCCAGAGCTACCCGAGTCCTGCGGCGGAGTCCAATGCCGATGGCTCGGTAACTGTGTGGTTCGGCCCCGAGCAGCCCAAGGGCGTCGGGCGCGGCAACTGGATCCAGACCGTGCCGGGCAAAGGCTGGTTCACGATCCTGCGGCTCTACAGCCCCCTTGAGTCCTTCTTCGACAAGTCCTGGCAGATCGGCGAGATCGAGCCAGCTCAATAATATCTGGGACAGGCGATCCGGATCGGCAGACCGGGCCCGGTGAGCCCGGGAGGGGTGCCAGTGCAGATCCCTTCTCGACGGCCTCTTCCGTGATCGCCTGTTTCCGTCGGAATTCGGAGCGGGATTCGGGGACAGTGCACGTAGCTCCTGGGTCCCGCCAGTGTCCGCTGCCCACTCGACTGCGAACCCCAGCCGGCGAAGCACCGGCGTCCGCTCCTGGCCGCAAAGCCGCGCCCGTCGACACCGAGGTCCGCTACTGCATGAGACCGAGGGACGGTGACGGACCCGGACCTGACACTCACTGTGCTGTGCCTTGTGCCAGCACAGCGATGGAAACCGCTCATCAGGGACGAACGGGCTGCCAAGACGTAAACAAGTCTCGCGATTTCGTGGTCTGATTTGGCGCTACCTGACCCCGGTTTCCCCCGCTTTCCCGCAACTGGCGTGCCGAGGGTGCTGTTGCCGTTCCTGGGCCAGCCCAGAGATGCGACGCAACGGTGTTGGCGCCGCGTCGGCGTTGCGCATAATGCCTTAGAAATCGTAACTGTCTGCCGGCTTGCACTGGTCCTGAGTGTTGGGCCATCCTTCGGTGCGACAGGAAACGCTCGATATCGGCACTTACCGACGTCGAAATCTTCAGTGCACCATCCGGGAACCGGAGGAGACCAGGGGTAGAACAGGTGGAAGTCTTCGAGATCTTTCCGTGGGATAGGAACTTCGAGACGGGCATCCGGGCCGTCGACGACCAACACAAGCGGCTGGTGGAAATCCTCAATCAGCTCGCGGCCCATCTCGCCAACCGTTCCAGCCAGGTGGAGCTGGACCGCATCTTCGATGAGCTGGCCGCCTACGCCGACTATCACTTCAGGACCGAAGAGGCGATCTGGGAGCGGCACTTCGCCGCCGATGTCTGGTATCGGACTCACGTCGCCACTCACGAGCGATTCATCGACCAGGTCGGCGGGCTCAAGCGCAACGAGTCCGAGAAGATCTACGACGACGTGATCAAGGAGGTCGTCTCCTTCCTTACCCAGTGGTTGGCCGCCCATATCCTGGAAAGCGATCTGCGCATGGCGAAGACCGTGCAGGCGTTGGAGGAGGGCTTCCCACTCGCGGAGGCCAAGGAGCGGGCCAATGCCCATCTGAGCGGCTCGATGCGGGTCCTGATCCAGACCGTGCTCAAGATGTACGACAGTATCTCTCTGCGCAGTCTCGAACTGATGCGTGAGAAGGCATTGCGCCGGGCCGCCGAGCAGGCCCTGTTCGAGAGTGAGCAGAAGCGCCGGTTCCTCGCCGAGGGCCGGGGCGAGGACGTCTGGGATTGGCAGTTCGACGAGGGCGAGGACCATTTTGCCAGGGCTGGTGCGGACCTGTTCGATATCGTCCACAGCAGGCTGGTCATGGACGGGGCGGCAGGCGCGATCCACCCGGCTGACATCGCCTCGGTCAAGGCGGCGTTTCAGGCACATCTGGACGGCCGGACGGAGTTCTACGTCAACAAGCACCGGGTGCTTCGCAAGAACGGCGGCTGGTCGTGGGTCCTGAGCAAGGGCAAGGTGATCTGCCGCGACGCCGAAGGCAACCCCCTACGCATGCTGGGTGCCGACACCGACATCACCGAGCGCGAGCTGGCCGCACTGATCTATCGGCACAGCGACCAGGCGATGTTCGTCACCGACGTCAACAACGGCGTCATCGCCATCAATCCGGCGTTCACCCGCGTGACCGGATACGCGGAGATCGACGTCATCGGCAAGGACCCGCGGATACTCGGCTCGGCCCGGATCGAGCCCGATATCTACCAAGACATGTGGTGCAGTCTGCGCGCCACCGGCCAATGGTGTGGCGAGCTTTGGAACAGGAGAAAGGACGGGCGCCGCTATTACGCCTCTCTCACCATCAATACCGTGACCGCAAGTGATGGCGAGATCGATCACTACATCGGCCTGATCTCGGACATCACGGATCGGAAAGAAGCCCAGGAGCTGATCCTCAGGCAGGCCAACTACGACTCGCTGACGGGTCTTGCGAACCGGAGCCTGTTGCAAGACCTGCTGAGCCAGCAGATCCACCGGGCCCACCACGACGGGGCCAAGCTCGCATTACTCTTCGTGGATCTCGACAACTTCAAGGAGATCAACGACAGCTACAGCCATGAGGCCGGGGATCGGCTGCTCAAGGAGTCCGCCCGCCGCATGGTCGCATGCTTGAGCGAGTCCGACACGGTATTGAGGTTCGGAGGGGACGAGTTCACGATCATCGTCGCCGATGTCGGGGATGGAACCCGGGTCGATGCGGTCGTTGATCGGCTGCTCGACGAGCTGAAGCGGCCCTTCGTCATCGGCGACTCCACACAGGTCTACAGCTCGGCGAGCATTGGCGTCACCATCTATCCGACCGACGCCGAAGATCTCGATGACTTGCTCAAGAACGCGGACCAAGCGATGTACCAGGCCAAGCGCTCGGGACGGGGACGCTTCTGCTACTTCACCCCGGCGATGCAGGATGCGGCCGTTGTGCGCCGCAAGCTGCTCGCCGACATGCGCCGAGCGATCGATCAGGGCCATCTGCGGGTGCATTATCAGCCGATCATCGAGCTCGCCACAGGAGTGGTCACCAAGGCTGAGGCCTTGGTGCGCTGGGAGCACCCGGAGCGGGGAATGGTCATGCCGGTGGACTTCATCCCGCTGGCGGAGGAGTCCGGTCTGATCGTCGACATCGGTAACTGGGTGTTTCAAGAGGTGGTGGGTCAAGTGGCCCGGTGGAAGGCACAGATCCACCCGGCCTTTCAGGTCAGCATCAACGAATCGCCGGTGCAGCTGCGCGACCGCCGCAACCTGGATGGCTGGCTGGGGCGCCTAGTCTCGGCCAACCTGCCCGGCAGACATGTCGCCATCGAGATCACCGAGGCCGTCATGATGCAGGAGGATCGTGGCATTCGCGATCAACTGCTCGACCTGCGCGATGCTGGGGTGGAGGTAGCGTTGGACGACTTTGGCACGGGCTACTCGTCCCTCGCCTATCTGAAGGACCTGCATGTCGACTACATCAAGATCGACCGCTCGTTCGTCCGCAATCTAGCCACCGGTGCCCGCGAGCAGGCCCTGTGCGAGGCGATGATTGTGATGGCGCATAGGCTCGGGCTGAAGGTGGTCTCCGAGGGAGTGGAGACCGAGGAGCACTGCCGGCTGCTCAGGGAGATGGGGTGTGACTTCGCCCAGGGATTCCATTTCGGGCGTCCGGCGCCTGCATCCGAGCTGGAGCTGCGCTTCGCGACCACTGCGGTCGGGCGATGAGCGGGGCAGCGGCGCCAATGGAGCAGAACACGGGAAAGATGTCACCCCTGGGTTTGTTCCGGTGGGGCGTTGCCCTGGGCCTTGACCAGCACTGCATCGCCGATGCACATCCGGTCAGACAGATAGCCCGGGTGAGTCCTGCCGACCCATTCCAGTCACCGATGTTCTGGCGGATCAAGGTCCGCAGTCAGGCAGAAAGCAGACATTCGCCACGTCCACGAGTTACGTATGCTGCCCCGGAATTGTCCAGATTTCGTTTGATGGACGTCCAGGGACGCGTGGTGCGCGGAATCGTTCCCTAGACGTTATTCCCAACCCACAAACCGCGGCGATGCCCGCGTTGGGGACAACATGATCACTGCCCGTTTGCCGTCGGTGTAGTAGGGATCGCCGGTCAGATTGCGGCGCGGATCATCCCGTTCGCATGCCCCCACGCCATCCACGTAGCCGGCCGCTTCGACGCGTTCGGCCTGTAGCAAATCTTCAATGACATAGTCGCGGGCTTCGTCGACGTCGGGATCGATGCGGTGGGTTGTCAAGTTCCAGGCCTTCGAGGTGAATCGCACGCCGATGTCACGGCTCACCTGGCCGACCCAGACCGGCTTTCCCTCGAAACTTAGCGGCGTCAACCAGAGCCGCAGGTGGATCCGCTCGTTGATCGAATGCCGCGTCCGCTGCAGGGCGACATCCTGGTTGCGACCGAACAGGTGCAGCGAACTCACCGGCGAATAGCGGTAGTCCGCGCCAAACACGAACGCCTTTGCCGTCTTCCAACAGGTGGCCAGCGTGATCGATTCGCTCTCGTTCCACCGGGCGGCGAACGCGCTGAGGATCATCGCGAATTCGCCGATAACCACGAGATTGACCGGGTCGCCCGTCCGCGTTTCCTTGGCGTTCATCGTGGCGGGCGGCATCGCCTGCAGGCGGCTGACCAAAAGATCGGGCGAGCAGGGCTCGATCGTGGCAGCCGGCACGAGTGCCGAAAAGTCGCGCCGCAAGTAGTCCGCGGCAATGCCCGGTACCGGCAGCGTGAACGTGAACTCGACCGCGCTTGAAGCCACAGTGGGAGGCGCCGGGCTAGCCGCGGGCGTCGGCGCCGGAATTTCTTGCTTTCCCTCGGTCGCGTCCCAATCGCTTGCGAGTGTCTCGTGGATGGCCCCCAACGCGTTCAAGCGTACATGGACGACCTTGGTGCCGGAGTCGAGCGTCGTGAAAACAAAACCTTCGGAGGTATCGCCCGGTTCCACGGGGCCAAGCCGAAAGCCTTGATCGCGAAAAAAGTCGTCCATCCGACCGTTCGCCAGATAGGCCGTGATCAGCTTCAGGGGAAACAATGCCAACAACGGCAACAGCGGCAAAAGAAACCACCACATGGCGCCGAGCGCCGAGAGACGCTTGGCGAGCGAAAAATGGTTGACCGCGGCGGCCTCCAGCGGCGTGAAGTAATTCGGATCGACGCTCACCAATTGCAGCCGCAGGCTGGTTCGAGAGCGGTTCTCGACCCGCAAGAAGACGGGCTGCACGCCCCGCCGGGCGAGCGGCACGCCAAACATCCGCACGCTCTCGGCTGCGTCGAGCACCGCTGCCGTCACGCGGGCCTGGGGGCTTTCCTGCGTCTGCGCCCGCTCCAAGTAGGTGCGGACCGTTTCGTCAGGCGTGTACGTCGTAATCAGCAAACGCCAGATGCGAGCGTAGAGGGGTCGTGTCACGCGTCATTCGTTCCGACAAAGGAGTCAATCTTGGAGGCCAATCAACGCATCGCATGTACCGAGGGGCGCAGGCCACGCCGATCTTAGTCCTCCCTGCCGGTCGAAACCAGTCCGCATCGGGCGCGGCTGCGCGACGTTTCTTCCCCTGCGCCGGTGCGGCCTCGGAGATCGCCGGGGCGGGCAACACCCCGGGGGGGTTCCGACGGGAATTCCGGGGACCGTATGCGTAACGCATGGGCGCGCCCTGTGGCCGCCGCCCACTCGACTGCGGACCCGGCCGGCGAAGCACCAGTGACTGCAAGGCGACCCGGAGCAGTCAGACGCACCTGGTCTCGTACTGGCCGTAAGGGACCGTCGACTCGACACTCGGTCCGAGGTGTCCGCGAACTGGCGGTCACAGACTCAGAGCCGACACTCGCGGTGCGGCGCCTTGTGGCAACACGGCGAGGGAAACCGGTCATCGGGAACGCAAGGGCTATCGAGACGGAAACAATGCCCGCGATTTGGTGGTCTGGCCCCGGTTTGTCCGGCGCACTGGGCCCGAGAGCGACAGCTCCCCCGCGATCCCCTAGACTTCGTCAAGCCGAATCCCCGCAGGAGCCCACCCATGCGAAACCCCGCCACCTTC
>JALORE010000048.1 GCA_025459125.1 Planctomycetota bacterium
CCTGGACGCTGGGCGTCGTGTCGGCGGGCAGATCGCCGGTCGCGAACTGGAGGCCATCCAGGTAGAAGCTCAAGATCTGCGGATGCCACCAGATCTCCGTGCGATGCCCGATGGCACTATAGAAGACGCGGCCCTTGCCATAGCTCTTGATCCAGGCGAGAGCGAAATCGTTGTCCTGGCGATGAATCCAGGGCACCGTCATATTCGTCTTGGCCACGTCGAGCGACAGCAGCACACGGACCTTCGCGCGGGAGTAGGGGTCATTGTACTGGAAGATCTCCTCCGCCAGGCGGAAGCCCTTACCCTCGAAGGCCATCATCAACGGGTGCTCGGGCTCATCGATCTTGATGGCAACCTCCTCATTCCACGGATGTCCCCAGTAGCTGGCGCCCAGCAGATCCAGGAACTCGGGCCACTTGTTGACGCCGATGGCGTGGTGAAAGGCGAAGAGCCCGCCGCCGTTGGCGACGTAGTCCAGGAAGCTCTTCCGGAGCAGCTTCTCCACGGCGTCGATGTCCGTGCCGAGGGTCTTGAACTTGTCCATGTCCTGCGCCGTCGGGCGAATCCAGGGACCGTTGCTGTTGTTCAGGACGATCGCATCGAACCCTTTGAGGTTCTCCGGCAGGTACATGGCCACATCAGCGCTGACGACCGGCACAAACGCCCCGGTCTTCTCGCCCAGCAGCCGCAGCGCATGTTCCGATTGGGGAATCGTATAGCCCTTGTGCGGCGACTGCTCCATGAACGGCGTGTTCCAGATCAGCACCCGCCGGGGTTGCTTCGGCGCCACTCGCGCCTTGGTCGGCATCGCCGCCTCGATCCGCCGTGCTTGGTTCGGCGTCAACTGTCCCGGCGCGACCGCCGTCATGAGAAATGCCACGACGATGACCGGCCAGATCCCCGCAAATCCCATGGTTACCAGCACGTGGTTGCCCTGCTTGACAGAACCAACTGTGGGTGGCAGCGTCAAGGCCGAAGACCTTGGCGATGGCTCGTCCGAATGGTCACAAGACCATCGCCAAGCTTCGCTTGACGATGCCACCCGGACGCCAGGAATGCGCGTCTTCGATACGTAACGCTCCGCGGATGCACGAGACATGGTACAACCCTCTCACTTGATGGTTGCAGCGGAATCACAGCGACCGCCCCTGTGAAGACGAGGAACCGGGTGACAGGGTGGCAGCGGCAAGCGGAGTCTTCGGAGCTTGCCGATGCCACCCGTCGTTGGCCTTGAATGCAGGGAAGTCCATGCGTCATCTTTACACGGCCGGATCACAGCGACCAACCCTCACGGTACTGGCGCTTGAGCGCCGCGTTCGCCTCCGGGAGGTTCGTGACCTTCATCGCCACAGGATCGTACGCGATGCTCTTGCCGAATAAGGTGGCGACGTTGCCGAGCAGCACGAACTCCGCCAACGGACCACTGTAATCAAAGTTGGACAGGGCCGCCGGCCCGCCGCGGCAGGCCGCGAGCCATTCCTGTTCATGGCCCCGCGACCGCGGCAGCGCGGGCGCCGGCGCGGCGAAGTCCTTGAACTTCTCCTGCGGCAACAGAGTCACGACGGTATTGTGCCCATTGGCGTGGAGCATGCCCTGATCGCCGATCAGCAGGCAGCCGGCATGATCCTGCCACTTCTTCTCACCGGCATCGCCCCAGTCGAGCTGACGGCCCACCATCTGCTCGATCTGCTCGCGCGGCCCGGGTGCCCGCCCGCCGCCGTTGTACCAGTGGACCGTGACCGGCGGCATGTCGCCCCGCGCGGGGAACCGGTAGTGAATGATCTCCCACTTGGGGAACGTGGCCTGGTGCACGCCCGAAAGCTCGACATCGAGCCGGATTGTGGGAGGCGTCGCTCCCGCCTTGGCCGCGTTCCACAGGGAATCGAGACGCAGACCCTTGAAGATGATGTTCATCGTGTGGCAGCCCCAGTTGCCGAGCTGACCCGTGGCGAAGTCGCGCCACGTGTGCCACTCGGCCCAGCGGGAATTGTAAGGCCGGCCCTGCGCCGGACCCAGCCACAGATCCCACTTGAGAAATGCCGGCATGGGGTGCTCATCCGTCGGCACCGGCCGCTCGCCCGCCCCGCCGCCGGTGTTCCAGGCGTGGACTTCGCGAATCTCTCCGAGCGCGCCCGCCTGGATCAACTCGACGCCCCGGCGGAAGTCGTTGCTCGCGGTGCCCTGGTTGCCCATCTGCGTGACCACCTTGTGCTGACGGGCCAGCTCGCGCAGCGTGCGGGCCTCGAAGATATCGTGCGTCAGCGGCTTCTCGCAGAGGACGTGCTTGCCTCTCTTGATCGCGGCCGCCGAAATCACCGCATGGGTATTGTCCGGCGTGGCGACCGTGATGGCGTCGATCTGCTGATCCATCTCGTCGAGCATGACGCGAAAATCGTGGTACTTCTTCGCTTCGGGAACGGCGTTGTAGTACGGCTCGGCCCGCCGGTCGTTCACATCGCACATGGCGACAATGTTGGCGAGCTTCGGCATGGTGCCCGAGAACCAACTGCCCCGCCCGGACACTCCCACGATCGCCACATTCACCTTGCTGTTGGCCCCGTACGTTCGAGCCGAGCGGCTGTCCTTCAGGAGAATCAGTCCCACGCCGCCCAGGGTGGTACTCTTCAGAAACGTGCGTCGCCCCCCTCGTGCCGCCATACTCGACCTCCTTCGACATTGCCCATCGGGGCCCCTCATGCTCACGCGAGGATACCTTGTGATGATCTTATCTCTTCAGGCCGCCGCCCGCAATGCGCACTCCGGGTCGATTGACATCAATCGCATGGCGGCTTATACTGGGATTTGTGGACACGGGGCCTCAGAGGAAAGAACGCAGCTCCGGACGCAAATGCCGTGAAGGCAGTAGAAAGGTTTTTCGATGGCAACAACAGAAGAACTCATCAACGAGGCGATCTCCCTTCCGGTAGAGCTGAGGGCACAGTTGGTGGACGAGCTGCTCAAGAGCCTGAATCCTTCTCAGGCTGAGATTGACGAATTGTGGAGCGAAGAAGCGGAGAGGCGAGTCGCCGAGATCGAGACCGGCCAGGTCCGGGTCATCCCGGGCGAGGAGGTCTTCGACAAGCTGAGGAAGAGGCTGGGCTCATGAGTTGCACCATGCACGCCGCGGCTCAGTATGACCGATTCAAGACTGGGTGATGTGCGACGCGCACTCATACTTGATGTATCTGAGCCTCGGATGCGTCATCTCTCAATGGCGGGACCCAGTTCACTATGAAATAGATGTCGAGCTCTTCAGGGCGGCAGTCGTTCCGTCCGGCAGTGAGGTCCCCGATATTCGAGCCCGCCACAATGCTCATGATCGAGCCATCGGCAAAGTGGACCAGTATGGCCTCGCTCTCGTGGACACCTTCAATCCCCTCACGGAAGCCCACCTCGACTTTCCCGACAGTCTTACCCTTCATTTCAAGAGCTTGGACAATCGAGTAATGAGCTTGTGGCGGGCGAGTGATGCGCGGCAGCCACTCCTTGGCGCGCTGGCGTTCATAGGCCCTCCTGCCGGCTATTTCGAACTTGTCTTCGAGAATAGCAAGAAGTTGCTTCGTCGCATCCAGGCAGAGATAGAGGTCTATTGTGAACTGCGAGAACGCCCCGAATTTGGCGGAGGCGGGGCGCACTCCGTGCGAGGCGAGGCGCCTTTGCTCACTCACGGTGTCCATCGCACTCTTGAAGTGACCCGTACTCTCAAGATCCGGCAGAAGTTGGAACAGAGATTTTACCGTGATCTTGTCGCCTATCTTGATGGTCACTCCGAGACGTGTGGCAAGCTTCGCAATACAGTCTTTGTTCACGCCATCTATCAGATAGCCATAGAGTTCCCGATGAGAGTCTTGATAGCGGTGGGTGTTTTCGGCGGCTGGATACGGAATCGACTCGCCTATGGCGTGCTTATATAATGGGCAATTCACTATCTCACAGGTCAAACCATTGATAGTGTTTACAGTCTCGATGAGATAATAAGAAGGGCCATTATCCACTTCCCAATCGCCTCGCAGATTCCGGCGCACCCACTTCTGGAATCTCTCGTCGTAGTCTGTTGTCCACTCCGCCGATTGAAGGCGGAACGACATCCACCTCTGGATGTGCGTCTTGGATCTTTCGAACAAATCCGGCAACCATGCGACTATGGCAAGATCCCCGTCCTTGAGAGTGCGGTATCCGAAGTGGATGTACAAGTTCTCGTCGGTTCTACCAAGGCGCTCCAGTTCGCGAAAGTACCCCTCCGTCAACTCCAACTTCCCCTCGAAGAAGTCAGACTTGATGGCATACTTATCGGATTCATTCTGATACCCGGCCAACACTTGGCGGTCAAAGTACTCCAAAAGGTGCGCAACCGACTTCACATCGACGTCATTCTCTCTTGGTTCTTCCATATCTGCTCCCAGCCAACGAGATCGCACGGCGACTGCCGATCCGACGGCATTCCTACGGTCCAACACGATACAGGATCTAGGGTCGATCCGCCATCATAACAAGGCCACCTCCGACTTACTGATCGGTTGCACACACCTGACCGTTATCCGTCTGGGCTCTGTTCGCCATCTACGGTGCGCCCGACATGGCTAGTGCTTCATGTCAATTGAACCTCCGGGTAGAGGTGGTGGGTGGCAGCGGCAAGCGGAGTCCTCGGAGCTTGCCGATGGCGGATAGGCAAACCATCGGCAAGCTGCGCTTGCCGCTGCCACCCGTCCGGCATCGGCAAGCTGCGCTTGCCGCTGCCACCCGTCCGGAACGTCAATTGTCATGGAGCACCAGCCTGCGGTTCACATCTCTTGCTTCGATCTACTCTCCACGGGAGCGTCCTGGGTGGCGTGTGCGGTCCAGGAGGGTGCCGTCGAGAGCTTTGATTTCCACGAGCAACTCGCACGGCTGGCGGTGGAAGGTGAGCAGGATGTACGTGTCCTCGCCGGCGAGGAACTGGGAGTGCGGGTCGGGGTAGCGATCGCCTTTGCCGCTCACGGACGTGTTGAAGTACGGGTGTCCCTCGAAGACGGCCCGCTCGGCGAAATAGCCGAAGCCGGTGATACAGAGCGTGCCCCGGCAAAACATCCCATGCCAGCGGCGGCCCTCCTGGTTGCGCATGCTCGCGTTCTGCTCGTTGTAGAGCGTCACGATGAACCGGTGGCCGGACGGTTGCGTCAGGCGGTCGTACCACTCGAACTGCTCGCTGCCGACCGCGAAGGGATGACACGCCTGCCAGGTCGTACCCATGTCAGAAATGTGGTTCAGGTCGAGGGCAATGAAGCGCACGTCGAAGCCGGGCACATCGAGGTGCCATTTCCATTCCTCGTCCGGCAGCTCGAAGAACGTGCGGAATGCGGTGGCGTTCACATCGTACACGGCCTCTGGCGGCGGCTTCGCGCCGCGCGGGCGGATCTCCTTGTCGTGGTTGCCCAGCACCGGCATGAAGATCGTCGTCCGGAACAGCTCGGGATAAGCGTCGATCAGCCGGCTGTACGGCCCCGTCCAATCCTTACGGCCGTTGCACCCCTGCCAGAGATTGGCGATGTTGTCCCCGGCGGTCATGACGATACGCACGTTGTCCTTGATGAGGCCGGGCAACGCGGGCCTGCCCTGCAAATCGGCAATGACGCCCACGCGCAGTTCGTCCTGCGGGTATCCTTTGAAGGAAGCGACGGGCGAACGGTGCGGGCCGGTCTGTACGCGATAGTAGTGAGCAGCCGCCTGCAGGGGCAGAGGAATCTCCACGTGGTGCAGCGTCACGCTCTCCTCGACCGTGCAGGTCTGCTCCGTCGCCGGCGTCGTTCCGTAGTGAACGATGGAGTTGCCCGGCTCCGAGGTCTCCCAATTCACCACGACCCGGCTCGGGTCCGTACTCTTATGGCTCAGCCAGATGCGCTCAACCCGGGCGTGTGCGGTACCGACTTCGAGCAACAGGCACGCAGCAACAGCCAGAATCCGACGCATCGATTTCCTCCCCAGTACGGGTGCCTCTATCGCTATGGTCTGGCCGAGAGGTCGGCGCAGACGAGTTCTTTGTCGTTGCGGGCGTAGATGCAGCGGTTGGCGAAGGCGGGGTGGGACCAGCAGACGCCGCCACGCTGGCTCAGCTGGGCTGTGGTGGGGTCAAGCAGCTTGGTGCGGCTGATCTCGTGGAAGCCGTCGGGGGCCAGACGGGCAAGGAGCAGCTCGCCCCGCTCGTTGAACATCCAGACCTTGTCGGCGTTGCGAACCAGGTGGATGTTGGACCAGCGGGCTTTCGGCACCGCGCGGAGGTCTTCCCAGATGCGGTCGCCCGTCTGCAGGGCCAGGCAGCGCAGCTCGCCGTGACTGTCCACGCCGTAGATGTGCTCGCCCTGCAGGATCGGGGTTGAGATGCAGCAGTGCAGGGCATCGGTCTTGACTTCGCTCTCGCCCCGGCGCTGCCAGAGTTGCTCGACGGCGAGCTTGTCCGGGTTCACGGTCAACACGACCATGCCGTCGTAGAAGCTCGTGACCACCAGGTGCTTGCCATCGAAGACCGGCGTGGCGATCGTGATCTCCATCTCCTTGGGCACGAAGGGATGCTCCCAATGGAGCTGCCCCGTCTGCGGATCGAGGCCCACGATCCGCTGGTCCGTGATGTACACCAGGACTCGTCGGCCCGCCTGCGCAATGATGATCGGCGCGGAATAGGAGACGCCCTCTTTCAGCGCCCGCCACTTCTCCTGCCCGGTCGCTGGGTCGAACGCCATCAGGCAGGCGTTGTCCTTGCCGCCCACCGGGGCAAGCAGCAGGTTGCCTTCGACCAGCGGGGCGCCGGCGATGCCCCAGATCGGCACGCGGGCGGCGTATTCCTTGCGGCAATCGTGGCTCCAGAGCACCTGGCCCGATTGGGCGTCGAGACAATGGAGGTGGCCCATCGTACCGAGGGAATAGGCCCGACCTTCGTGAATTGTCACGGACGCCCGCGGCCCGGCTTCATACTGGATGCGCTCATAGACGCAGTCATAGGCATACGACCAGAGCGGCTTGCCGGTCTCGGCCTCGAAGCACTGGATGCGCTCCTGCCGGGCGGGCTGAACGACGCG
This sequence comes from Planctomycetota bacterium, assembly GCA_025459125.1. Taxonomy (GTDB): domain Bacteria; phylum Planctomycetota; class Phycisphaerae; order Sedimentisphaerales; family Anaerobacaceae; genus PLanc-01. The sequence continues at coordinate 7,050 of JALORE010000048.1, forward strand.
ATCCATGACAAACACGCGCCCCGCGGCGACGGTCGGGCCGCCGTAGCCGCTGCCGAGCGGGACCCGCCACTTGACCGGCAACTGTGCTCCTTCGAAACGTTCCACGAGTCCCGCCTCGGTCCAGACACCGTCGCGGTTGAGTCCGCGCCACTGCGGCCAGTCGGCGGCGAAGCCCGCCCCCGTCCAGACACCGGCTACCATCATCGACAACACGAGTGACTTGTTGACCATCTTGTCCATTGCGTCCCGAACCTTCATTTCGTACATATGGAGTCGCGACAACCCGCCGGAGCGGTTCGTCCACTGTAGCAGGATTCTTGTCGCATCACAATGCCCGCGCGGGTATGCTAAGATACTTGACGAGGCCGCCCGTTGCCGGCAAGGGCGACGGCCGGCGGAATCAGACACAAACGCGAAAGGAAAGGGGCGATATGAGAGACTCACAAGTCTCCAGCCGGTTCTCCCGGCGCATGCTGCTGCAGGCCATGGGTGGAACCGCGACCGCTTTGTCCCTGAGCACGCATCCCTGGCTGGGCAGCCTGGCCCTGGCCCAGCCGGCGGGCGGGCCCAAGAAGCCCGCCGTCGTCCGGGCGGCGTTTCTGTACCCGCCGACCGAGACGCTCCGGCAAGCGGGCTACTATAGCTGGCCCGGCTCGAACTTCGACGCCGAGGGCCGCCAGCAGCAGTACACCGGCAAACTCCGGGCGCTGGAAACGAAGCTGGGCATTCGCGTCGCGCCCGAGCCGGTGTCGCTCGATGCCGAGGCGGCGGTCACGCAGTTCATCAACCAGGCCAAAGCCGAGCCGCCGGACGCCCTGTTCCTGGTGCCTTTGAAGAAGGGGCATTGGCCGCTCCTGACGCGAATCGTCACGGAAACGAAACTGCCGACAGTCGTGCTCGCCCCGCTCGGCGTGCTGCTGGCACCGATGGTGCGCGAGCTGCACCGCCAGAGCGGCGTCTACATGATTAACTCCCTCGACAACTTCGACGCGGTCGAGCAGGGCCTGCGGATGGTCCGGACCGCCGCGTGGATGAAGCAGGCCGTCATCCTCAACATCGCGCGGAAGGCCGCGTCGGATCGGACGGTCCCGCACCTTGGGACCAGGGTCCACACGGTGGCCAACACCGGGTACATCGACGAGTTCAAGCGGACCGGGGCCACGGACGAAGTCAAAGAGCTGGCCGCCCGGTACAAGAACAATGCCACGAAGATTCTCCAGCCCACGGAGGAGGATATCTTCGATGCCGCCCGGGCGAGCGTCGCCTTGAAGCACGTCGTGGAGGCTGCCAAGGTGGACGCCATGATGATGGAGTGCCTGCCGGGTCTGCAGCATCCGCACCAGCACGTGCCGCCCTGCATGGGGTTCATGGATATGCGGGATCGGGGCGTGCCCGCGGGCTGCGAGTCCGATCTGGACGCGACGCTGACCATGATGCTCCTGCAGTACCTGTTCGAGACACCCGGCTTCCAGCACAACCCGACCGTCGACACCGAAACGAACCACTACTTTTGCGCCCACTGCACGAGCGCCACGCGCATGCGCGGCGTGGGCGCGCCGCCGGAACCATACACGTTGATGAACCACGCGGAGGCGGGCTGGGGGTGTGTGCCCCGCGTGCTGTTCTCGCCGGGCCAGGAGATCACCGTTACCAAGTACCTGTCGGTCCAGGCGGACACGGAGAAGCCGCAGATGCTCGTCTATTCCGGCCGGATGATCGGCTGCCCGCCCGTGCCGCAGGCCGGCGGCTGCCGTACGAACGCCGAAACAACGATCAACGAGCTGCGGGACGTGGCCGAACTGAAGGGCCAACACCACAACATGGTCTACGGCAACCATGCCGCCGGCCTGCGGCGCTTCTGCCAGATGTACAACATCGAGGCGGCGGTCTGACCGGTACGATGAATTCGTCTGAATTCCAGGAGAAGAGCCCGCCAGGATCTGGCTTCGTTCGGTCCCAGGCGCTGCGTTCCTGGTGGCAGGCGATGAAACGCGGACCGCTGAACACGAAGGCAATAGCAGGAGTATCTGCCCACAAGATATGACGTTGTTCGCTCCCATGTACGCTTCGTTCCGCGCGGCTTCGGGCCGACTCCGACGGCGGTGTTTACCGCTGCCTCATTTTGCCGAGCAGGTCAAAGTCATCGCGCATCGGGGCGCGTCGCACCTAGCGCCGGAGAATACGCTGGCGGCCGTGGAACTGGCGTGGCGGTTGGGGGCGGACGCAGTCGAAGTGGATGTGCGTTTGACGCAGGACCGCCGGATCGTGGCCATCCACGACCCGACGACGGACCGGACGGCCGGCGTCTGCCTGGAGGTCGCAGCGACCCACTCGTCGCACCTGCGCCGGCTGGATGTCGGTCGCTACAAGCACGCACGGTTCGCCGGCACGTGCATTCCCTACCTGGAGGAAGTGCTCCAGACGGTGCCGCCCGACCGGCAGCTCTTCGTCGAGCTCAAATGCGGCCCGGAGATTTTGCCGCCGCTGCACGAGACACTGGCGCACAGCGGCAGACAGGCACAGGTCGTCCTGCTCGGGTTCGATCTCGCCACGATGAAGGCGGCCAAGCAGAGGATGCCGGAGACCCCGGCCTGCTGGCTTTGCGACAAGCGGGTCTTCGTCTCGTACGGCTGCCGCCTGGTAGAACAGGCGCGAACGGGAGGGATGGACGGTCTCGACGTCCACTGGTCGGGCCTGACACGGCATTTCTCCCGGGCGGTCAAGGAGGCCGGCCTGGCCCTCTATCTCTGGACCGTGGACGATCCGGCGGAGGCGGTCCGTTTCCAGGCCATGGGTGTCGACGGCATCACAACCAACCGCCCGGGCTGGATTCGACACCGCGGCGCCGTAGTGGACGGGACGGCGGCGTAACCGACTACGGGCGGCCGGACAGCATCCTTACCGACCCGAGATTGGGCCCCGGCCCCTGCGCCACCAGCCGACCAGACTCGCTCCCAAACCGACCAGCACGAGCGCCCCGGGGGCCGGAATGACCACCGGAGGCCCAGTTACGGAGCCATGAAGATTGATCGAGTCGTTGCCGCACCAGTTGCTCATGTGGAGGCCGACGAACCAAGCCTGACCATACCCGCCCACGATATCCCACGGGACCGCAGCTTCGAGGATGTAGGTTCCGAATTCCAGATTCGGGTAGTGCGCGACCGCGACGGTACCCTCACCGACGACCGTGCCTCCCAGCGCGCGGAACGGCGACCCCTGCCAGCCATCCGGCCACTCCTTCGCCGTGGTGAGAGACCAGACCGGGTCATGCCGTACCTGTCCTACGTGGTCGGCCCCCACCAGGAGCGCGTATTCCAGCCCCGTTACGACCCCATGCTCCGAGACGGTCATGTCGCCGTTGAGGTCGATACCGATGTCCCCGGCGCCTTCCAGGGGCACCAGGGGATGTGAGCTGACCACGCCGAGGTACAATTGCCCCGCATCGTTATCGAAGTACATGGCCTCGAAATCATAGCTCTCGCTGTAAGCCGCCGCGTGGTAGAAATTCACGTTGTTGGTCTCGGTGAAATCCGCCGGCGGGTTGGGAATCCAATCCACAAAAGGGGTCACACCCCAATCGGACAGGCTTCCATCCACAGTATAGCCTGCGAAGGCAGCACTCGTGAGCGCCCACCCCAACACGACCCAGACGGTCATCGCGCTTCTCATCACATTCTCCTCCATCCCTTCTGCGCGCAAGCCGCAACGGCCGGCTACACCGCAACCTTCGCGGTGTCCCGCATCGCGACAGTAGGGACACCGCTCTCCTATTTCACTGGCGCTATGCGCCACATTATGTGTTCCTGTCCCTCCCGACCTTACAGTCCGCCTATATGATAGCCGCAGGGGGGCCCCCTTGTCAAGAGAAATCCGCCGCCGCTTCCCGTTCGTCCTCGGATGCGCCACCGTTCTGTCGGGTTTTTCGGTTGACCGCCGGGCGGCGGGTGGAGTATACTCGGTCACGGACGATGGACAAGTACCTGGTTGTCGCGTCAGGAGGGTATGGTGCGCCGGAGGATGGAGTTGGAGCTTGGATCGCAGATCCTGCGCGGGGGGCCGGTTTGGCCTGCCTGCGTGCATTTCCCGTTTTCGCATCTTGGAAGGAGATTCACCGTGTATCGAAAGGGCATCATTCCGGTCATGTTCGGTCTCGCCTTGTCCCTGCTGCCGGCGGCGACCGTCCGGGCTGACATGGAGGCGGGTCTCGTCGGCTACTGGCCCCTAAACGGCGACGGCCAGGACGCCAGCGGCAACAACCTTCATGGGACCGTCAGCAAGGCCACGCCCGTGGCCGACCGGCTCGGCTATCCCGACTCCGCCATGTCCTTCACCGGCGCGGCCGATTGCTCCGTCAATCTCAAAGACCCCGTCGAGCTGCGGCTCACCGGCGCGATGACCCTGGCGGCCTGGGTGAATCTCAAGAAAGGCAACACAAACAACTGCCGGATCATTGCCAAGTCGGGCGGCGGTGGGGCCCGGTCCTTCAGCCTGAACATCGAGGCCACATCCGGGGGCGTTACCTTCCCCGCCACGTTCCAGATCGGCACCGGTGGCGGCGCCAGCAACATGAGCGTGCTCGACAAGAAACCATTGGCCACCGATGAATGGGCCCACATGGTCGGTATCTATCGGCCCGGCGAAGTCATGGAAGTGTACGTCAACGGCGAGCTGCGCAACACCAACACCACCAGCATCCCTGCCACGCAGCACACGGCCAACAATCTGGCGGTGTTGATCGGCAATCGTCATGCTGCGACCAACTGCGGCTGGAACGGCCTGATCGATGAGGCCCGCATTTACGGCCGGGCCCTGTCGGCTGCCGATGTCACGGACCTGTTCAAGTACGTCCCCACGCCGCGACTGAAGGCCTGGAGCCCCAAGCCGGCCGACGGCGCCGAGGGCGTCGAGAACCCGCTGCTGGAGTGGAAGCCGGGCACCACGGCGGTCCTGCACAACGTCTACGTCGGCACCGACCCCAACCTGACCGCGGCGAATCTCATCGGTCCGAAGGTCGCCCTGCTGATGCACTGGTATGCCCCGGGCCTGACGCCGGGCGTCACCTACTATTGGCGGGTGGACGAAATCGAGGCCGACGGCACGACCACCCACACGGGCGACGTGTGGAGCTTCACGGCCCTGCCGGCGGTGGCCTATCATCCCACCCCGGCCGATGGCGACAACCAAGTCGCCCTGGGCTCCACGCTCTCCTGGCGGGCGGGCATGAGCGCCACGCAACACAAGGTGTACTTCGGCACCAGCCTGGACGCGGTCACGCAGGGCCTCCCGTCCGCGGAGAAGGGCACGCAAAAGGAACTGACCCTCGCACCGGGGATGCTGGAGGCTGCGACCGTCTACTATTGGCGCGTGGACGAGATCACGGCGGACGGCAAGGTGCAGGCGGGCCCGATCTGGGCGTTTGCCACGTTCCTGGGCGTGGACGACTTCGAAAGCTACACGGACGACGAAGGCGGCCGCATCTACGAAACCTGGATCGACGGCTGGACCAACAGCACCGGCTCAACCGTCGGCAACGTGAAGGCTCCCTTCGCGGAGCAGACCGTCGTCCATGGCGGCAAGCAGTCGATGCCGATGGACTACAACAACGTGAACGCCCCGTACTATTCCGAGGCCGAGCGGTCCTGGACGTCGCAGCAGAACTGGACGACCGACGGCGTGGATACCCTGGTGCTCTACGTCCGCGGCCGGACCGCCAACGCAAACGAGGCGCTGTACCTGGTGGTGGAAGACAGCGCGGGCAAGAAAGCCACCGTGAAGTATGCCGATAACGCCGTGTTCAAGGCGACGGCATGGGCCCAGTGGAAGATCCCGCTGAGCGACGTCAGCGCCGCCGGCGTGAACCTGGCCCGGGTCAAGAAGCTGGTCATCGGCGTCGGCAATCGGACGAACCCCGCCAAGGGCGGCGCCGGGCGGCTCTACATCGACGACATCCGGCTCCTGCGGCCGGCCCCGGCCCAGCCTTGAGGGCTCGACGAGTCCTGACGATCGATCCTGGAGACGATGCTGGCTGGATCGCCGGCAACCACCCGTTGCCGGCGATCCCCAGCACGTTCAGGACGGAGGGCTCATGATACATCCGGGACTTTTTGGTCGGGCGGTCAGCACGTGGAAGGGATGTCTTCCGTGTCGCGGTTCGTCGGCCCGGCGCCGGGGCTGAAGGAGATTCGAGAAATGCGATGGGTCTGTGCCTGCCTGCTGTTGACTCTGTTCGCCCACCCAGCGGGCAGCGCCGAGTTCGTCCCGCAGAGCGCGCGACACATCCCGGTGGTGCATCAGGCCGATGTGATCGTCGTGGGCGGCACGCTGGGCGCCGTGGCCGCCGCTACGGAAGCCGCCCGAGAAGGTGCCAGGGTGCTCTTGGTCGGCGCGCGTCCATCCGTGGGAGAAGACCTCTGTGCGACGATGCATCTGTGGCTCGAAGAACCAGAGCCGGCGCCAGGCGAATTGACAGGAAAGATCTTCTCCGGTCGGCGGACCACCACGCCCCTGTGCGTCAAGCAGGTCCTGGAGGCGGCCTTGCTCGAAGCCGGGGCGGATTTTCTGCTCTGCTGCTATCCGACAGATCTTCTGGTGGATCGCGACGGCGCGCCGGCGGGAATCGTGATGGCCAATCGTGCCGGACGGCAGGCGGTGATCGGCAAGGTGATCGTCGATGCGACGGAGCGTGCCATCGTGGCGGGATGGGCCGGTGCGCAGCGGCGTCCGTGGGTACCCGGAGAGCAAAGCTGCCGCCGCGTGGTCCTGGGGGGCAAGGCCGGCCGCCGCGAAGTTCCCGCCCGGGAAGTCCCCGCCGGGATTACCACAAATGGCCAGGAACCTCTCTACTACGAGTACACGCTCGATCTGGACCTGGGGGACGGGAGCTTCGCCGCCTTGGCCCGGGCCGAACACCGGGCGCGGGACATCACCTATCGGGAGGGTCAACTCCGGGCGGCTGAGCGGCTGTTTTTTGTTCCCACGGATTCAATTCTGGGGGAAATGCCGCCGGCCGGAACGAACGTGGGGAACCCCTTTCCGATACAGCACTTCACGGCCGCAGGCTGCACCCGGCTTTACGTGCTCAGCGCTTCCGCGGACATCCCGCGCGACCAGGTGCAGGCAGGTCTGCGCCCGGACAGCGTCGAGAGAACCGGGCGCATGATCGGCCGGGCTGCCGCCCGGCAGGCACGCGGGCTGGGTACTCCCCGCGAGGTCTCGCTCAAGGTGGACTCCGCGCCGCCGGGTCAGGCGGGTGACGTGCGTGAGGTACTGCACGGGTTGCGGCCCACGGACCGCTTGACCCAAACCGTCTCGGCCGGCGCCTGCGGGGTGCCGGTCCTGGCGGACGTGGACGTCGTCATCGTCGGCGGCGGGACCTCGGGCGCCTGCGCTGCCATCGGGGCAGCCCGGCAAGGAGTCAAGGTTCTGGTGGTCGAATACCAGGAAGGGCTCGGCGGCGTGGGGACCCTGGGCTTGATCGGCCGGCCCTACCATGGCCGGCTGTCGGGTTTCACCCGCGAAGTCCCGTTCTGTGACAAGGACCATAACACCGAAAGCAAAATGGAGTGGTTCCGCAGCGAGATCCGCAAGGCCGGCGGAGAAGTCTGGCTGGGCGTGCTCGGCTGCGGGGCCTTCCTGGACGGCAATGTCGTCAAAGGCGTACTGGTTGCGACCCCCCTGGGGCGCGGCGCGATCCGGGCGAAGGTGGTCATCGACGCGACCGGCAACGCCGATGTGGCCGTGGCGGCGGGCGCCGAGGCCATGTTCGGCGGCGATGCGGCGGACATCGCCCTGCAGGGAACCGGCCTGCCTCAGCGCAGCCCGGGAGCGACCTATGTCAACACCGACTACCTGCTGGTGGACGAGGCGGACGTTCGCGATGTCTGGCGGGCCTTCGTGGGTGTGCGTCTGACCAGCTCCGCGGCTTCCTACGATATGGGTCCCCTCATTCAGTCCCGCGAGCGTCGGCGTGTGGTAGGCGATCACGTGCTCTCGTACCTGGATCAGATCGCCGGCCGCACGTACCCCGATTCGATCGTATTCTCGGGGAGCGATTACGACTCACACGGCTACCCGAGCGAACCCTACTTCGCCCTGATCCCGCACACGGAGCAGACCCGCAAGGCCAACCATCCTGCCCCGGGCGGGACCTGCTATACCCCCTACCGCTGTCTGTTGCCGCGTGGGTTGGAGGGCCTCCTGGTCATCGGCCTGGGCATGAGCATGCACCGGGACGCCACCGCCATGGTCCGGATGCAGTTGGACCTGCACAACCAGGGCTACGCGGCCGGCGTGGCGGCGGCCCTGGCCGTTCGGAGCGACTGCACGCCCAGACGCATCGATGTCAAGGCGTTGCAGAAGCACCTCGTGGAGATCGGCAACCTGCCTGAGAACGTGCTGACGGACCGCGATTCGTTTCCCCTGCCCGACAGCCTGGTTCACGCGGCGGTTCGGGACTATACCGATGGAACCCGGTCGCGCGCGGCCCGGTGCGAGGCTTTGGCCATCATCCTGACGCACACCGAGGTGGCGCGGGCACCGTTGAAACAGGCATTCGCCGCCGCCACGGGCGAAGCCCGGATCGACTATGCGAAGCTGCTCGGTTGCCTGGGAGAGCGCGACGTGGTACCGACCCTGATCGCACGGCTGGAGGAAGTCACCGAGTGGGATGCCAAGATCGACCAGGGCGTCATGGCAGAATACGCGCACCTGCCCACGCCCATCGATGCATTGATCCTCGCGCTCGGCGGCACCCATGATCGGGAGGCCGTGCCGGCTCTTCTGAAGAAACTGGATACCCTCAATCCTGACGTGACGCTCTCGCACCACCGCGCCCTGGCCCTGGCCCTGGAACAACTGGCAGCCCCCGCCGCCGCGGAGCCTTTGGCCCGGCTGCTGAACCAGCCGGGAATGCGGGGTCACGCCATGAAGGGCCTGGAGCCGCTCGTGGACAAGCCGGTCGAGCAACGCCGGCGTTTGGCGCCTCTGCGGGAGATCGTGCTGGCCCGCGCCCTGTACCGCTGTGGCGATTGGCAGGGCTTGGGCGAGCGGATCCTCAGGGACTATCAGCAGGACATCCGCGGTGTCTTCGCGCGACATGCCAGCGCGGTGCTGGCGGCAGGACATGGACGCGGCTCAGGAAGGATGCCCGAGGGCCGACGGCCGGGCAGCGCTGCTCCCTGGCTCTGATCAGGTTGGATATGGGATGAAGGAAGATCTGGTGAAGTCAAACGCCTTTACGCTCATCGAGCTGTTGGTGGTCATCGCGATCATCGCCCTGCTGATGGCGATCCTGATGCCCGCCCTGGGGCGGGTGCGGCAGCAGGCCAAAGCCACGGCGTGCCAGTCGAATCTGCATCAATGGAGCCTGATCTTCTCCATGTACGACAACGATCATGACGGCCGGTTCTGCAACGGCTGCAGCAGCTACAACACCGACGACCGGCGGCACTGGGCCATGGCGCTGCGCTCCTACTACTTCCGCGATCGGGAGATCACCCTGTGTCCCACGGCCACGAAGCCTTACGTGGAAGGCGGCGAAGTACCCTATGGCAGTTACCGCGGGCCGGACAACGTTCTGCTCAGCTACGGGCTCAACGGTTGGGCCTACCATGCCCAGGCCGCGGATGAAGCCTTCGGACGCCCGGTCGAGAACTTCTGGGGCAAACTGCATGTTGCAGGCGCGGGGAACATCCCGCTGTTTTTGGATTGCCTGCACGCCGAAGGCCGTCCTTTCGAGAAGGACGCGCCCCCGGCGCTCGAGGGAGCGATGCCGGCCTTCGACATCAACGTGAACATGGTGCGCTTCTGCCTGAACCGCCACCACGGCGCAGTGAACGGCCTGTTCATGGATTTGTCGTTGGCCAAAGTACCGCTCAAGCATCTCTGGTCGCTGAAATGGCACCGCAACTTCGATACGAACGGCCCCTGGACCAAAGCGGGCGGGGTCAAGACCGAAGATTGGCCCGAATGGATGAGAGGCCTGACAGAATAATGGCTCCTAGTGGAGGATTGATGATGTCTACCCGAATCACAGGCTCACTCGTGCTGGCCCTGCTGCTGACTCTCAGCGTGAGTGTCGCCCAGGCCGGTTCCCTGGTGGGGTACTGGTCCTTTGACAACGTCCAGGGCACGCTGGTCCCGGATCAAAGCGGCAGCGGCAATGACGGCACGATCCAAGGCACGCCGGCGGTGATCGACGGACCCTTCGGGAAGGGCCTGCAGCTCAACGGCACCAGCGACTACGTCGACGTGGGCAATGCGCCGAGCCTCAATCTCACGACGAAGGTGACCCTCGCCGCGTGGGTCAAGACCCAGGACGCCGGCACGCCGGCCGCCGGGACGCAGGTCGGCCAGAACCATTACATCTCGAAGCACAACAGCTATCAGATCAAGCACCGGACCAACCTGTTGATCTTCGCGATCTGGGATGCGGCTGCGCCCTTCGCCACCCGCATCTCGATCGACAACTCCTTCAACGGAGAATGGCACCACGTCGTCGGCACGTATGATGGCAAGGCGCTCAAGACCTACGTGGACGGGAAGATGGAGGGTGAGGCCGCCCATGTAGGAGACATCGACAGCATCAATCTCAATGTGAACATCGGCAAGAACCCCAACCAGAACGATATGAACTTCCGAGGCGGGATCGACGAGGTCCAGATCTACAACCGGGACCTGTCCGCCGCCCAGGTGCAGGAGGTGTTTGCAGGGACTCTGCCCTCCTTTGCCCGAGCCGTTGAGCCCGATCCCGTGGACGGGGCCAAGGGCGTGGCCTTACCTATGGTGAAGTGGACGCCGGGCGAGGGAGCGGTGCTGCACGAGGTCTACTTCGGCACGGACCCGAACCTGACCCCAACCGACTTCCGCGGGAGCCAGGCGATCGCCATGTACTGGCACCAGCCGGGTCTCACCCCGGGCCAGACCTACTACTGGCGCATCGACGAGGTGGCCGCCGACGGCACCCGGACCACCGGCAAGGTCTGGAGCTTCACCGCGGCCTCGCTCAAGGCCTACGGTCCGAAGCCCCGAGACGGCATGCTGTGGCTGGATCCGGCCGGCGTGAAGCTTGCCTGGGAGTACGGCCAGGGCGCGATTCAGCACGACATCTACTTTGGGACGGACAAGGCGGCCGTCGAGGCCGGCGCGGCGAGCGTGCTGGTCGGCAAGCAGTCGGTCAACAGCTATAATCCGGGCCCGCTCCAGAGCGACACCACCTATTACTGGCGCATCGATGAGCACACCAGCACCGGCGAGTTGAACCAGGGCAGTGTCTGGACCTTCAGCACCAGCGGCGGGCGCTACGACGGCGTCAAGGCGGAGTACTTCGCCAACCCGGACGTGACGGGACAGCCGGCCGTCGTCCGCACCGAGCCCAAGATCGACTTCACCTGGCCCGACGGTACGACCGAAGGCGTGAACTCCCCCGCCGTCGGCATTCCCGTGAACAACTACTCGGCCCGGTGGTCCGCGGAGCTGCGCGTGGCCTTCAGCGGCGAGTACCGCTTCGTCGTCAACATCCGCGACAGCGGGCGGCTCTGGCTGGACGACAAGCTCCTGATCGACCGCTGGCCCAACGATGGCAGCATCCCGGAGTACAGCACCAAGGCCATCCAACTGGTCGCGGGCAACACGTACGCTCTGGTGATGGAATGGAACAAGTACAACCCCGGCGCCTCGGCCCGCCTGGAATGGATCGATCCCTTCGGCGAGCGGTCGATCGTCGGACCGGGCTACCTCCAGCTCCCACTGCGGGCGAACAAGCCCCGGCCGACCATGGGCCAGAAGGACGTCACCGATACGCCGGTCCTCCAATGGTCCCCCGGTTCCAAAGCCGCGCAGCATGACGTCTACTTCGGCGTGGATGCCCAGGCGGTCGCCGCCGCCGACACGGCTTCGTCCGTCTACCAGGGCCGCCAGGCGCTCGCGGAAACAACGTTCGATCCCGGCCCGCTCCCGTGGGGCCAGACCTACTACTGGCGGGTGGACGAGGTCAACAGCGCCAGTCCCGACAGCCCCTGGAAGGGCGACGTCTGGAGCTTCACCGTCGCCGATTTCCTCGTGGTTGACGATTTCGAGGGCTACACCGACAACGAAGGCAGCCGGATTTACGAGACCTGGATCGACGGCTGGACCAACGCCACGGGCTCGGTGGTGGGCTACCTCCAGGCGCCGTTCGCCGAGCAACGGATCGTCCGCAACGGCCGGCAGTCCCTGCCGCTGGAATACAACAACGTCAAGACGCCGTATTATTCCGAGGCCGAGCGAACCTGGGACACGTCCCAGAACTGGACCGTTCATGGTGTTGATACCCTGACGCTCTGCGTCCAGGGCCAGACTGCCAACACCGCGCAGGCGTTCTATGTGACGGTCGAAGATGCCGCGGGACACGCCGCCACGGCGGTCCACCCCGATGCGGCAGTACTGACAAAGGCCCAATGGACCGAATGGCGCGTCCCGCTGAGCAGTCTGACCGGCGTGAATGCCGCCCGAATCAAGAAAATCGTGCTGGGCGTCGGCAACCGGACCAGTCCCGCCGCGGGGAGCCGCGGACGCATCTACATCGATGATATCCGGATTATGAAAGGCGGAAATTGAGCCGAAGTACATCATAAATCGTAGCTCGTAACTGGTAAATGGATGCCGTGTGCATCCCAGAAGGAGGATCAGGTATGTGCGAGAGAACCGTGTGTCTGATCGTATTGTGTGTGTTGGGCCTGGCCTCGCTGGCCCCGGCCGGCGGCTTGGTCGGCTGGTGGAAGCTCGATGAGACCACCGGCACGACCGTCAATGACTCCAGCGGCAACGGCATCACCGGCACCCTGGTGGGCACGCCGCAGTGGGTGGCCGGCAAGCTCGGCGGCGCGCTTGAACTTGACGGGAAGTCCTGGGTGGACTTCGGCAATCCCCCCCAGACCCTGATGACCGGCACGACGCCCGTGGCGATCGCCTTGTGGATCAATCCCAGCAATCTGGGCACGATCCTCGCGCAGTCGGGTCATGACCGGGCCTTTCTCTGGCGGAACTACGACTGGGCCTTCAAGGCCAGCGGCCCGTACCTGCGGTTCACGACACCCGGCGTCCTCGACTACAACGCCCTCAATTCGATTCTGAAACTCAACGAGTGGCAGCACGTCGCCGTCGTGTTCCGGCCGGCCGTGGGCACGCAGGGCTTGGCCGTCTTCTACCTCAATGCGGTCGAGACCGACCGCGTGCTCTCGAGCACCACGTCCAACGGAGGTTACCATGCCACCGCGCCAACGGTCGCGGCCAGCACCGTGACCGGTGGACACGTGGCCCTGGGAAACAACCAGTGGAGCACTGCCGCCGCCAATCAGGCCTTTCTCGGTCTGTTCGATGACGTGCAGCTCTACGACCGGGAGCTGACCGCGGCGCGGCTCCAGGAGATCGTCGCGGGCGGCAGCGCCAACCTCCAGAAAGCGGAGAAACCCGATCCGGCCGACCAGGCCGTGGGCGTCACGCAGGGGCTGCTCCAGTGGACGGCCGGCGCCGGCGCCCTGACGCACAACGTCTACGTCGGCGCCAGTCCCGAGCTGACGGCGGCCGACCAGGTGGCGGTGAATCAGCCGTTCGCCATGTACTTCCATGTGCCACCGCTGCAGCCGGGCGCTACCTATTACTGGCGCATCGATGAAGTGGACGCGGCGGGCAAAGTAACCACCGGCGATGTCTGGAGTTTCACGGTCCTGCCGGCGTCCGCCTGGGCTCCGAAGCCCGCGGCCGGCGCGACCTACATCGTGGCCAACCCCACGCTCACCTGGACCGCCGGCGCCGCGGCCGCCGGTCATGATGTCTACCTGGGCACCGACCGCGCCGCGATCGAGGCCGGCGCTCCGGAGGCCAAGAAGGGAGACAAGCTGCCCACGACGTCCTTCGCCGCCGCGGACCTGGCGCGCGGCCAGACCTACTACTGGCGCGTCGACGAAATCCTCGCGGACGGCAGCAAAGTGCCCGGTCCGGTTTGGTCCTTCACGGTCCGTCCGGTCATCGACAAGACCGATCCGGCTCTGGTCGGCTGGTGGAAGCTGGACGACGAGCAGGCCGGCCTGGCGGTCGATTCCTCCGGCTATGACAACTATGGCGCCCTGCAAGGCGGCGTGAAGTTCGTGGCGGGCCACAGCGGCAACGCCCTGCTGTTCGACGATATCGATGATTGGGTGGACTGCGGCAACGATGCCAGCCTGAACAACGTGGAATCGGTCTCGGTGGCCGCCTGGATCGTGCGGTACCGCACCGGCGGCGAGCGTCGCGTCGCGAGCAATCACAACAACAAGACCGGCGGCTACAAGCTGACCGTCTATTCCAACAACAAAGTTGAATTCGAGGTGCGCACCGACAAGAACGCCTCGACCACCAACCGCAATGTCGCCGCGGGAACTGTGCTGGACGCCGAGGTCTGGTATCACGTGGTCGGCGTTTACGAGAAGGGTCAGGCCCTCCGGACGTACGTCAACGGCAAGCTGGACCGGGAGTTCGCGACCACCAACGTCGCCGGCATCTCCGACGGTGTGTTCCGCATCGGCCGCGAGTCGCATTCGAATGCGAACCGCTGGATCGGCCTGATCGACGACGTCCGGGTCTACAACAAGGCCCTGACCGAGGCGGAGATCCAACAGCTCGCGCCGGTGGCGCCGCCCGTGGCTCCATGATTGATGATTTACGAATGATGATTCGCCCGGGGCGGCCGCGGGCGCGGCAAGGCGGTTCGACGGGCGACAATGAAGCATGAATCGTAACTCGTACCAGAAGGAGGATCAAGTATGTGCAAGAAAGTTGTGGTTCTGACGATTCTGTGTGCCGTGGGCCTGGCCCCCGTGGCCAGTGCCGGCCTGGTCGGCTGGTGGAAACTGGACGACGGAGCGGGAACCGTCGCCACGGATTCCAGCGGCAACGGCATCAACGGCAATTTCGTGGGCACTCCGGTGTGGGCAGCCGGCATGAATGATACCGGCGCCCTGGAACTGGACGGCAAGTCCTGGTTGGACTTCGGCAATGCGCCGAAGACGCTGTTCACCGGCACGATGCCGCTGAGCCTCGCCTTGTGGATCTACCCGACCAACCTGGGCACCACCCTGGCCGCTTCGGGCCATGATCGCGCCTTTGTCTCCCGCAACCTGGACTACGCCTTCAAGTCCAGCGGTCCTTATGCGCGCTTCACCACGCCCGGCGTGCTGGACTACAACGCGCAGAAGACGGTCCTGAAAGTGGGTGAATGGCAGCACGTCACGGTCACGTTCCAGCCGGGCTCGGGCGCGCCGGGGCAGGCGGTCTTCTACCTGGATGGCGTGGAGACCGACCGCATCAACTCGGGCGCGACCAACGGCGGCTACAATGCCACTGCCGCCACGGCCGGCGCCGTGGCCGGTGTCGGCGGCCCCTTCTTCATCGGCAACAACCAGTGGGCTACGAACCAGTTCTATTTTGGCCGATACGATGACATCCGGCTCTACGACAACCTCCTGACCGCGGACGAGGTCAAACAACTGGCGTTCCGCAGCAAGGCGTACAAGCCCTCGCCGGCCGACAAGGCCACCGGCGTCTCGCAGCCGTTGTTCCAGTGGGCGTCGGGCAGCTCCGCCGTACTGCACAACGTCTACATCGGCAAGAGCCCGGAGCTGACGGCGGCCGATCTCGTGGGGCCGAATCTCCCGTTCGCCATGTTCTACTACCTGGCCGGGTTGGAGCCCGGCGTCACCTACTACTGGCGCATCGATGAAGTGGACGCCACCGGGAAGGTGTACCCGGGCGACGTGTGGAGCTTCACCGCGACCCCGAAGACCGCCTGGACGCCGAAGCCCGCGGATGGCGCCACGTTCCTGCCTCCGGCGACAACCCTTTCCTGGACGGCCGGCATGAACGCGGCAACCTACGACGTCTACCTGGGTACGGACCGCGCCGCCATCGAAGCCGGTGACGCCGGGACGAAACAGGCCGCCAAGCTGCCGACGACGTCCTACGCCGCAGCGAATCTGGAGCGCGGGAAGACCTACTATTGGCGCATCGACCAGACCCTGATCGATGGCAGCGCGGTACCGGGACTGATCTGGAGCTTCTCGGTGCGTCCGGTCACGGCCATCACCGATCCCAATCTCCTCGCCTGGTGGAAGCTGGACGAAGAGGGCTCCGCGTACGCCGCCGACTATTCCGGTCATGACATCTACGGCACGCTCACCGGCAGCACGCGCTGGGCGGAAGGCCTCCTGGGCAGCGGCCTGCAATTCAACGGCTCCAGCGACTACGTGGATTTCGGCACGCCCGCCAGTCTCTACCTGCCGGTATCGTACACGTATAGCGTCTGGTTCAAGGTGGGCAAGGACATCGCCGGCAACAGCGGCGCGCAGTACCTGCTGTGCATCGGCTCGCGCAGCGACCTGGTGTTCGGCGTTGAGGACGCCGTCGGCGTCAACGGGGACCTCTCCCTGCACTACTACGAGGCGGCTCCCGGTCCCAAGTTCAATGCCCTGGGGGTCGGCCAGACCACCTGGACCGCCGACGAATGGCATATGGTGACCGCGACGAAAGATGCTGCCGGGCACAAGATCTACCTGGACGGCGCGCTGAGAAACTCCGACACCAACACGAAGAACGACAACTACGCCACCACGCGAATGATCTCCATCGGCGCCCGCGGGTGGACGAATCCCAAGATCGCGTTCTTCAACGGCACGCTCGATGATGTCCGCATCTACAATCGGGCCCTGACCGAGAACGAGATCAAGCAGATCATGCGCGGCGACCCGCTGCTGGCCTGGGGTCCGGAGCCCAAATCCGGCGCTAAGCTGGACATTCGCGACGCGACGGCCCTGGCGTGGTCCGCAGGGGACAGCGCCGCCAAGCACGATGTCTACTTCGGCCAGGACAAGGCCGCCGTCAAGGCCGCCGACCCCACGTCGCCGCTCTATCAGGGCCGGCAGACCGGCACCAGCCTCTCGCTGGCCGGCCTGGTCCAGCTCGGCGGCGGGTCTTACTACTGGCGAATCGATGAGGTCGAAGCCGACGGCACCACGATCCATAAGGGCGTCGTCTGGTCGTTCACCGTTCCCAACTACCTGCTCGTCGATGAGTTCGAGAGCTACACCGACATCGAAGGAGGCCGCATCTACGAGACCTGGATCGACGGCTGGACCAACGGCACCGGCTCGGTCGTCGGCAACCTCCAGGCCCCGTTTGCCGAGCGGACGATCATCCACAGCGGCAAGCAGGCCATGCCGATGGACTACAACAACGCCAAGACGCCGTTCTACAGCGAAACGGAGCGGACCTTCGCGCCGCTGCAGGATTGGACGGTGGGCGGCGTGGACACGCTGAACCTCTGGTTCCGGGGCCGGCCCGGCACGCCGGTCGTCTCCGAGACGGTGCCCGGCCAGTACAGGATCGGCGCCTGCTCGAACGACATCTGGGGCGCCGCCGACAGCTTCTTCTTCTACTACAAGACCCTCAGCGGCGATGGCACCATCACCGCCAAGGTGGTGGCGCTGACCGGCACGACTTCGAACTGGGCCAAGGCCGGCGTGATGATCCGCGAAAGCCTGGACCCGGCCTCGACGTACGCGCTGATGTTCCCGACGCCGGACCGGCGCCGGGCCTTCCAGAACCGTCCCGCCGCCGGCGGCAATGCCGTCTCGGCCCACAGTGCGACCGGCGCGTTCACCGCCCTGCCGCTCTGGGTGCGCGTCGAGCGCAAGGGCAGCACGATCACCGGTTATTACTCCCTGGACGGCAAGACCTGGACCCGTCAGCCCGATACCGAGAACACAGGCACCGATCGCTCGCTCAACCCGCAGACGATCGCCATGGGCGCCACCGTCTGCGTCGGCCTGGCGGTCGCCAGCAACAACTTCGGGGCCGCCACCTGCTATGGTGAGTTCGCCGAAGTCGCGACGACCGGCTCGGTCTCCGGGCAGTGGCGGCTCGCCAAGGTCGGTACCAGTTACACCAACGACTTGGACGCGCTGTATGTGACTGTCGAGGACAGCGCCGGCAAGAGCGCTACGGCAGTCCATACCGATCCGGCAGCGGTCAGCCTGACCACCTGGACCGAGTGGAAGGTCCCGCTCAGCAGTCTGACCGGCGTGAATCTCGCCAGGATCAAGAAGATGTACATCGGCGTGGGTAATCGCGCCAAACCGGTCCCGACCGGCGGTGGTCGCATGTACATCGACGACATCCGGGTGAGCAAGCCGTGAGCATTCTTGATTTATGACTCGCGATTGAAGATTGGCGCTGGGCGGTCGATTCTTGGACCGGGCGTCGCGAAGAATAGGTCGTGAGTCGTAAGTCCTACTGTGGTCTTCGCGCTGCCTGCGGGGGCCGCGGTTGAGAAGAGGCAAACCCGAGGCCCGTGCCCTATGGCGCGGGCCTCGGCGTTCTTCTGCACACCCGCCCATGAATCTCGGCGAACAACGTCGGTCATTCCTGAGTGGCACGGCCAAACTCGTTTGACCGTGCCCCCTCGCACACAATGACCGGGTGGCAGCGGCAAGCGTCAGCTTGCCGAGGGTTGGCCCCTCGGCCATTGGCCAGACCGGCGCCAAGCCTCCGGCCTTGCCGCTGCCGCCCGACCGGCGCAGAATAGCCTCGGGCTAACGAACTTGGGCATCACAACTCACCGGGAGCATCCCGGAGTTCAGCGGATTGCGGTTGGCGGTTGGCCGTACGCGTTGTCATGCACGATGGTCTGTGCTCCCGCGCGGACGGCCTGCTGCGGGCCGGGGTGTTCGAGAAACCAGTTGTGGTATACGTCGCAGACCTGCTCCGGCACACCGCGAATGACCACCGGCGTCTGCCGGGCCCGGAAGGTGTTGTTGTAGATCTCGATCCGGGTGCCCGCGATCTCCGTGCCGTCGTGACGGTCCCGTCCCCCGTGCATATCGAAACAATGGCTCAGTGACTCGCCGAGCTCCACGTTGTGCCGGGCCACGTAGCTGGTCCCGGGCCGTCCCGTACCGGCGATCGAATGGCGATTCCAGTTGAACAGGTTGTACTCGACCAGGGACGAAGCGGTGTCGTGGCACACGCCGTAACCCAGGCCCTGGTATTGGCAGTGATGGATGTGGTTGTGGTGGATGTGGTGCCCCTCGCCGCCGGCCAGATCCACCCCCGCGTGAGAAAAGCCGGAGATCTCGCAGTTGTCGACTTCGAGACGGGAGTGCCGCGTGGCGATGCCGTTGGACGTGGGAAACTGGTAGTAGTACGCGGCGCCGGCGCCACCCGGACCGAACGAGCGGCGATGATGCTCCAGGTACCGCTTGGGATTGGGCCCGCAGATCCGCAGCCCGGTGATGCGCACCCCCGGGCCCCCCGCCTGGATCAGGACCGGCGTCTTCAGGGCATCGCTGGTCAGCAGGGCGCCGAGCGCGCCGTCGCGGCTGCGCTCCCCCGCCAGGGTCACACCCGCCGGGACTTGCAGGACCAGTTGCTCGATGTAGATGCGGGCCGTCAGATCGATGACCGTCTCGCCGGGGATAAAGACGGTCTGCCCCGCCCGGGCCTGGGCGAGCGCCTTCAATAAGGCCTCCAGGTCCGTAACGGTGTAATCACCCCCGGCCACGACACCCCGGTAATTTTTCCCACCGCCGATCGGACCGCGTTCGTCGGTCCTGGCGCCATAGACGACGTCTTCGATCTCGACCCATGTGGGCGCGTCGGCGGCGACGCGGGAGCCGAGAGCCAATGTCAGGATCACGATCGGCAGATGCACTCTCATTCTGTCTGCTGCCTCCCTGGGCCCGAGCCCCACACCCGCTACGGCGTCAGTACCGGGCCGGCCCGGACGGGTATTATCGCGCAGGCGGGCGAATCTGCAAAAGAATTCTCCGCTCCGCGCAGGGCCGCAGCGGCGCCGGCGTTTAGTCCTGCAGAGGCCGAAAGGCACCGAACCGGTTCCACCGAAAGGAGGCGACCACGAGGACCAGAGAGTTGAGCCCCGAGCGCTGGACGACCTTGCCAGACGCCCAAAGACCGACGCTGCCGCTCAAGAAAGGAGAGAACCACAGAGAGGCAGTGTCAGATGCGATGTCAAGGTGCAGAAGAAGCGACGCCACAGAGAAAACGGCAACCACAATAGACAAAAGGAGATCGCCATGAAAACCCGCTATTCCACCATTTTGACCGTGGGGGCAGCCCTCCTGACTCTGGGTCTGGCCGCCTCCTCGGCGCCGGCCGCATACACCATGTTCAACGGCTGGCCCGACAGCGTTTATGACATGGGCGCCAAATACGCCCAGTGGGGTATGTTGAACGCACTGGACGCCCTCGGCGTGCCACGCTCCGGCTATTGGCACGGCAGCCCCGCCTACTTCTACGAAAACTCCTTCATTCCCAACTACTGGACGTATTCGCCCCCGGAATTCGACTCGCGCGGAGCGGATGGCTCCGCGGTCACCGTCTACAATGGTCCCACGGGCACGCTCTGGGATTGCGCGGGGGGCGGGTTCTTCGCGCTGCTGGGAATGCGGGACTCCTGGAACGGGCTCGATGCGGTCGTCAGCCGCAACATGAGAATCGGCGAAGCACCGGGCGAGCTGTACAATGATGCGTATTCGGGAACCTGTCGGTACCTCATCCTCCTGGGCAATGACACGGTCGCGCTGGGACCCGCCATGTGGGACGAGGGTTATGCCACCTTCTCCCACCCTGACTGGAGCAATTCGAGCAATCCCATGCACGCGGATCCCTTCCTGATCTGGAAACCCGTGATGACCAGCGGGGTGCGCATGGTCATGGGATTGACGAGCTACCAGATCCTGAGCAACGCGGACCAGGCAAGCTGGAAACGGTTCGCCGACTACCGGAACAATATGTATTCCCTCGCCGAGAGCTTTGCCTACACCGCCCTCGATGCCAATCCGGGTCACATGCCCATCGTGTTGGTGCAGGCGGCCTCGTATGATTCGTGCCACTGGATGCTCGACCAGGAGCGTGACTTCCTCTCGGCCCGTCCCGCCGGCAGCACCCACTACATCTGGCGGTCCTGGGGACTCAATCGTGCCCGGACCTACGGCGGCTACTACGTGTGGTGCAGTGCCGGCGCCGCCCAACTGCAGTCCCAGATGAAGGGTCTGAAGGATAAGACCGCGGCCGGCACCGCCCGGCAGGCGGCCTGGCCGAAGGAAGTCCCCGTCCTCGGGTACACGGATGGCGCCCGGACCCGGACGCTCGGCGGGACCGACAACCCGCAGCAGCTCTGGGTGGACCCGGCTACGGACAGCGTGTACTACCGCAAGCCGCAGGCTTCCGAGCGAGCTTCCGGTCCCTGCACGCTGACCGAGGATGAGTCCCTCCGGAAAGCGGCGGCCTTCGTCGCCGAGCAGGGGCTCGCGCCCCTGGAGGAGTTGGCCGTGGATGGGGTCGTCACGATCACGGACATGCTGGCTTCGGCCGCAGAGATCGCCGCCCGGAAGTACAGCCACCAGCCCCAGACGGCCGGCTACATCGTCACGTTCAAGCGGGATCTCGGTGCCCTGCCGATCCTGGGCAACCAGACCGACACGGTCCAAGTCGAGATCGGCGCCGACGGCGAGGTCGCCTCGGCGGTCAGCACCTACCGCGAGACCCGGACGTTCGCGAAACAACGGTCCATCACGCCGAAATTCGCCACGCTCCAGGCGGCCCGCGAGAAGCTGGTCCGGCCGGGTGTTGCGGGCGAAGTCACGGCGGGTTACTTCCCGACCGCGGACGGCGTGTACGTCCCGGTGTACAAGGTCCTCACGCTCCGCGGTGAGGCCGCCTCGCCCAGCGCTGAGGTTCAATACCTTCGCATGGACACGCTGGAGCCGGTGGCAGACCAGGCCGCCTTGACCGAGGGTCCGGTACCCCAGCCGGCGGAGCGGGCCGCCCAGCCTGCCCCGTGAGGCACGACCGGTGGCACGACAGTCCCTCTCGATAGCCGGAGAAGGGCTCCCCCCGGGGAGCCCTTTCCCTATCAACACTTGCGACGTTGCCCTTGCCGAAGCGTGCGGGCGCGGGGAGAATGGGGGTGGACAAAGCTGGGATCGGTGCTCGTTCCTGCGGCTGGAAAGGGAGAATTCCATGAACAGGATACTGATGGTCGGTGGACTTCTCTGGACAGCGGCCGGCGTCAGTCCGGCGCAGATCAAACTCACCGGCGATACGGTCGTCATGTTCGCTCCCGCCGAGGAGGGCCGTCGGATTCTGACCACCCGCGACGATTTCGTCCTGGCTCAGAGCCCCTTCGATCGTGCGGCCCGCGTGAAAACGGATCGCGAAGTCTCCGAGAAGGACTTCCTCGAGTTCGTGGGCGGCAGCGTGCTGGACTGGACGGAGGCCCAGAAAGCATCGGTCAGCTCCGCCCTCGAGCAACTCCGGCCATCCCTGGACCGGTTTCCTCTGCCGTGGCCGAAGACGATCGTGATGATCAAGACCACGGGCGCGGAGGAAGGCGGGGTGCCCTACACGCGCGACAAGGCCCTGATCCTGCCGCAGTCCGTGGTGGCGCCCTCGCGCGCCGTGAGCCCCAGGCTCCTGGTACATGAGCTGTTTCACATCCTGTCCCGGAGCAACCCTGCGCTGCGGGATCGGCTCTATGAAACGATCGGTTTCGTGAACTGCGCCGAAGTCGAATGGCCCGAATCGCTGCGGCGCCGCAAGCTTACCAATCCCGATGCCCCCGGGAACGGTCACTGCATCCGGGTGCAGGTGTCCGGGGCCGAAGCCTGGGCGGTCCCGATCCTCCTTGCGCGAACGGAGAAATACGACGTCCAGCGCGGCGGAGCCTTCTTTCGCTACATGCAGTCTCAGCTTCTCCTGGTGGACCGCGCGGGAGATTCGCCCATCGTCCAGCCGAGCATCACGGATGGGCAGCCCCGGCTGGTCGACGTCGAACAGGTGACCGGCTTCTTCGAGCAGATCGGCCGGAATACGCAGTACATCATCCACCCCGAAGAGATTCTCGCCGACAACTTCGCGTCCCTCGTGCTACAGGATCAGAACCTCCCCTCGCCGGAGGTTCTGGAGAAGATGCAAAAGGTGCTGACCGCGGAACCGCCGAAGTGAGGCGGCAGATCGGGCCGGGAGAGAACATGCCGCACAGGCTGGGCGCATGCCAGGCCCTTGCGCCATAGCCACCATGAGCAGATGAACTGGGTGGCGTCCTGTCAAGGTGAGAAACTGGGTGGCATCGCCAAGGCCGAAGGTCTTGGTTTGTAGTGTGCCCGTAAGGGCCTAAGGAAGATAACGCCTTACGGCCGAACCACAAACCAGCTCCGCTTGACGATGCCACCCGGAACCTGCCCTCTCAGGGTGGGCAGGATATCAGCGTTTCACTCGGGCGTTGCCCTGCCAGATGCTCCAGATCTGCTCTTCATCGGCAGGCTGCGCGTAATCCGTCAGGAGCGTTACGACCAGGGCCCCGGTGGCCCAGCCGAACTGCACCCATTTCTCCGGCTCCCACCCGCGTAGGATCGCATAGAGCAGGCCGCCGACGAAACCGTCGCCGCCGCCGATGCGGTCGAGCACGCCGATTTCCCGCGGCTCGATCACATGCCAGTTGCTCCCCTCGGCCATTACGGCGCCCCAGCGGTGAGACTGGCAACTGATGACCTCGCGCAGCGTGGTCGCGAAGACCGAGGCGTTGGGGTAGGACCGCCGGGCCCGGTCGATCATGATCTTGAAGCTGTCGATCTTGGAGGCCAGGCCCTTGCCGCCCGCCTCGGGGCCTTCGATGCCCAGCGAAAGCTGGAAATCCTCCTCGTTGCCCACGAGGATGTCCGCCACGCCTGCGATCTCGTGGAAGATGCCGCGCAGCTCCTTCTCGCGGCCCTTCCAGAACGACGCGCGGTAGTTGAGGTCGAAGGCGATGCGGGTGCCGTACTTCTTCGCGGCCCGGGCGAGTTCCAGGCAGAACGTCCCGGTCTCGGGCGACAGGGCGCCGATGAGCCCCGACAGGTGCACGATCTGGACCCCCTCCCGGCCGAAGATGCGGTCGAGATCGAAATCCTTGACGTTCAGCGTCCGGCCGACCTCGCCGGCGCGATCGTTGGAGACGCGTGGACCGCGCGAGCCGCAGCCGCTGTCGGCCAGATTGAACTGGTGCCGATAGCCCCAGGGGCCGCCCTGGTCCAGTTCCTTGCCTTCCACGTCGATGTGCCGGCCGGCCAGGTCGTCCTTGATGAAACGGGCGATCGGGCTGCCCTTCACGAAGGTCGTCAGGATCTTGACCGGCAGGCCCAGGTAGGAGGCCACGCTCGCCACGTTGGACTCGGCACTGGTGGCCTGCATGGTGAACCGCCGGCTGGAATGGAACGGCTGGCCGTCGTCGGGGGTCAGGCGAATGCCCATGCTGGTGGGTACGAGCAAAGCGTAGCGGCAATTCTTCTTGAGTTCGATGCTCACAAGTTCTCCTTTCATCTCCATCGAGAGGATTCCGAGTTGGAGGCGTCAAGGGACGGAACAGTTCTTTGTCCTTGAGACTCCCTATACCAAAGACTCCTATGGATACCAGATCGCCGGCCAAATCGCAACGTGCCAGTGCCCAAAAGGCGGTGGGACGCCCCTCCGCGCAGGGCGAGCGTGGGGTTCCCAAATGCGATGAATCACGTTTGGGGTCTCCGTCCCCGCTCGCCTGAGACGTCGTGCCGGGACGCACGACCCACGAAGACCGGCGCACGATAGCCTTACCCTGCAAAACGCCGGCACGGGCTTGCACCCCGCCAGCGGCACGGGTACAATGAGGGAACAAGTCTGGGTGAAAAACAGCCCGAACTGTCGGGGTGCAGGTTGTCTTGAAGGAGAATGGTGTATGAGCCGCAAGAACGCCTTTACGCTGATCGAGCTGCTGGTCGTCATCGCCGTCATTGCCGTCCTGATGGCCATTCTGATGCCCGCCCTGAGCCGGGCCCGGGAGCAGGGCAAACGCGTCGCCTGCCTGAACAACCTCGGGCAGATGATGAAGGGCTGGATCATGTACGCCGACGAGAGCAATGACAAGATCGTGGCGGCCAATCCTCAGCTCAACGAAGGATGGGTGCGGTACACCAGCAGCGCCACTACGCAGGAGAAGATCAATGGCATCCGGGCGGGTTTCTTGTTCCGGTTCTGCCCGGAAGTCAAGCTGTACAAGTGCCCGACCGGCGAGCGCGGCGAGGTCGTGACGTACGCCGTCACCGACGCGATGAACGGCTACAACGGCATCCCGGGGACGAAGGACCTGATGGTCTACCGGCGGATACAAATCAAGCGGGCCGACGAGCGGATCGTCTTTCTCGATGAGGGACGCCTGAGCCCGAACAGTTGGACGCTCTGGTACGACCAGGAGCGCTGGTGGGACCAGATCACCGCCCGCCACGGCGACGGCACGAATTTCGGCTTCGCCGACGGCCACAGCGAGTACTGGAAGTGGAAGGACCCGCGCACGGTGGACGTCGCGAAAGCAGACTACACCGTCTGGCAGAATACGACCCGCAACGGCGCCGACTCCTACTCCTACGGCAACGAAGACCTGCACCGCGTCCAGCGCGGGGTCTGGACCAAGCTCGGCTACACCCCGGCCGCCCGGCCGTAAGGGACTATCTCAAAACTCGCACGCCAGGTATGTCATTGCGAGCGAAGCGAGGCAATCTCGATCCCTGGGGTTGAGATTGCTTCGTCGCTGCGCTCCTCGCAATGACATGCTGGGGCTCATAGCCGATCAGAGGCATCAGGACGATCGTTTGCGGTGGGCAAGAGCCGGCCTTCGCGTCCTGAAGCACACGTCACTTCGGGCTCGTGTCCGCTTCGAAATAGTGGAAGAACGCCTCGCACAACTGCTCACCGAAGAGCCCCCACCTCTCGGCGGATGGGTAGGCTTTCAAGCCGGCGATCCAGTTCGCGTTGAGCTCCAGT
>JALORE010000515.1 GCA_025459125.1 Planctomycetota bacterium
CGGCGCCCCGCGGATGCGCTACAAGACGAGCTGGGTCGGCAACACATTCGGCTCCCGCGAGGAAGACAAACATGTTTCGAACGCCATCTCGGCGATGTGGGTCGCTCTGGACGGCACCTGCTACACGAGTTCTTATTGGGACGAAGGTGGCCGGCCGGTCACGTCGTACCGCGCTGGCCGAGCGGCCCGCGGGCTGCCCATCGGCACGCCGCAGACTGCAGAGGGGGCCATCACCGGAGACGCCACGCACCTCTTCGTCGCCGCCGTGGACCGAATCATCCAACTGGATCCCGCGCAGCCCGACTTTGCCCCGCGGCCCCTCTGCCTCTCGGTCAACTTGCTGGACAAGAAGAAAAACCACTCCATCGTGAGCGGGCTGGCCTCGGATGGCCGGCAGCTCTTCGTAGCGGACTCCCGCGAGAATCTGATCCGCGTCGTGGCCGTGGCCCCGGATCTGGCTCCGAAGCAGTATCACGTGGCGCAGGCAGCCAACGACGGTGTCATTCTCGCGCCTCAGCCGGTCGTCGTGCCGGAGGGCGACGCGCGTCTCGCCCCGGCCGTCGTCTACCAGACCCAGCGCGGCGGTGAAGGAAATCGTTACACGCTGCCCGGCTTCACTCCGGGCCGCGAATACGCCGTGCGCGGTCACTTCGTCGAGTACGTCGACCGGCCGGCAAACTGCGACCCGCGGAATCGCTTCGTCGTGTTCAACGGCGTCGATGTCCGCGTTGCCGAACTGGCGGGCGGGGTGCTCAAGCCGCTGGCCAGGGATCTTCCTGGTGGGAAAGCCGATGCGGGTGGCAATGTGATCGTGACCCATGGGGCCTATGGTGGACCCGGCATCTGCGGATTCGAGATTCTCGACGCCGACGGCAAGCGGCTGTTCGCGATCAACTGCGGTGGGCCGCCGGTCGGCGACTTCCAGGGAGAATGTCCGGAACAGGCCGACCGGGCGTTTGCCTTCGAGCGGCCCGGACCGATGGCCGTGGACAAGCGGGGCGATCTATGGATCATCCAGCGCGGCAACGATTTTCCCATCGGCAGTCTTCCGGCCGCGAAATACAAGGCCGCGGTCAGGTGCCACAAACCCGACGGCACGTTCACCGGCCGCGAGATCACCGACGTGGTCAACCCACGGGCGCTCGGTTACGACCCCGCGAACGATCGGCTGCTGGTGGGCGAAAACGGTCCCGACCTGAATGTCAGGATCTATGCCGGCCTCGATTCGCGGCCCGTGCTGGCGAAGACATTCGGTGAACAGGGCGGCGTCTACGCGGGCAGGAAGCCGGGGCTGGTGAACGACCCGTCCGCTGGCGGCGCAGCGCGATTCGCAGGCATCTCGGGCGTGGGTGTCGATGAGCGGGGGAACCTGTATGTGGGCGGCGGCTTCCAGGGTTCCGACCTGCGGATGTTCACGCCCGAGGGGAAGCTCGGCTGGATGGTCAACAGCCTGATGTTCTGCAATACCTACGACGTCGATCCCGCCAGCGACGGCGCCGAGCTCTACGGCACCTACAATCACCTTCAGCTCGACCTCACCCAGACCGAGCCCGGCCGGGAGCAGCGTTATGTCGGGTACAATTGGGATCTCCGCCACTTCGGCGAGCCCGACCGCGCCGGCAGCTCGCAGGCGGTTGTCCGCCGTTTGGGTCCTGAAAAGCGGTTGACGATGTTCACGAGCGGCCAGGGCAATATCGGCGATATCAAGATCTTCCGCTATGACGACGAACTGGCGATTCCCGCGGGAGGCACCCGCGACCACGGGAACGTGCTCTGGATCGACGCCAACGGCAACGGCCGCGACGAGCCGGAGGAACTCACGAAGATGGCTTCCGCGATCGGGTGGATCACGGGCTTGTGCGTCGACACCAAGGGCGATCTCTGGGCCGCCAACGCCACCACGGGCGGTTGCTTCATGCGGCACTTCTTCTTCCAGGGGCTGACCGCCAAGGGCGTGCCTGTCTACAGCGGCGTGAAGGACGAGGGCTTTGAAGACATCCGCTTCCCCGAGGAAGGCGACAGAACCAACGCCTGGGGGATGGCCTGCCGGATGGACTACGACGCCGACCGGGACATCCTCGTGGCCTTCTATCCCGCAGTGCCCAGAAAGGGCGAGGGCGACACGTCGCCCGCTCAATATTTCCTAGGCCGTTACGACGACTGGAGCAAGGGCCACCGTGCGCCGTGCTGGAAGCAGCGAGCCCTCGAGCCGCAGGTGAACCCGGATTTCTTCATGTATGAGAAGAACCTGTTTCCTTACCGGGGCTACATGGGGCTGCAGATCGCGGGCGACTACGTGTTCTTTGCCTATCTCTTCGGCGAGGTGCATGTGTTCGATCTGGCGACCGGCAAGCTCGTGGAGATCTTGGCCCTGGGCCCCGAGGTCAATGGGCAATCTGCCTGGGAGGACGCCGCGATGGGCCTCCGCGCCTTCCGGCGGAAGAACGGGGAATACCTGATCTTCACCGAGAACAGCGGCTGGGGCGGCAAGAACAACTTCTTCCGCTGGAAGCCCTGAGGTCTGTACTGACATGACGCATCTCCTTGGGCCTCGAGCGGCCCGCGTTTCTTCA
>JALORE010000516.1 GCA_025459125.1 Planctomycetota bacterium
ACTCCGCTTTCCTTCTTCACCTGCGGGTCGCGCCGGAGGACAGGCCACCGGATCGAACCTCTCGGGTAAGGGACGTGCTGGCATGCAGAAGAAGCGAATCATCTCAGTTGTTGCGATTCTGATCGTGAGCGGTATGGGACGGGCGGATTTCACTTTCGGTCCACCGATGAACCTGGGGCCGGTCGTCAACGGTCCGGCGGCGGACTGCTGCCCCAACCTGGCGGCGGATGGGCTGACCCTGTATTTCTCGTCCGGGCGGCCGGGCGGCTTCGGCGACTACGACATCTGGTTCTGCACGCGGCCCAACCTCGACGCACCGTGGGGTCCTCCGGTCAACATCGGCCATCCGATCAACAGCCAGTACTACGACGCCTACCCCTGTGTCTCCGGTGACGGCCTGCGGCTGTACTTTAGCGAGCACTGGCAGTGGAATCCCAAGGTCGGGGCTCGTATTCCCGCCGGCAGCACGGACCTCTGGAATACGGAGATCTGGATGAGCGCCCGTGCCAGTCCGGGTGCCCCCTGGGGCCCGGTCGTCAGCGCCGGTACCCCACCCAACAGCACCGGCAGCGAGATCAGCGCCGCGGTCGCGTGCGACGACCTGACCCTGATCTTCGCCGCGATGCGCGCCGGCGGCCAGGGCTATACCGACCTGCTGATGTGCAGCCGCGCGACGCCGCAGGAGCTGTGGGGACCGGCGCTCAACTGCGGCGCCGCCGTCAACAGTTACTCCATGGAATCGGGGCCGTGCCTGTCGCCGGACGGATTGGCCATGTTCTTCGAATCGTGCCGCGACAACCCTCCTTTCGTGTGGGACATCTGGATGACGACCCGCAAGAGCCGCAGCGCCGCGTGGGGCCCTGCGGTCAAGCGCGCGGCCACCGTCAACACGGCCGACAACGAGTGGAACCCAGCCCTGTCCCCCGATGGAAGGACGCTGTATTTCACGTCCAACCGCGCCGGCGGCCGCGGCAACGACGACCTCTACGAAGCACCGATTCTGCCCATCGTCGATCTCAACGCCGACGGCATGCTCGACGACAAGGACATGCTGGCGATGCAGGAAACCTGGAACCGGGCCGATCCGCGCGGCGACATCGGGCCGATGCCCTGGGGCGACGGCGTGGTGGATACGTACGACCTGATCGTCCTCGGGCAACAACTCCTGGGGAAGGAACCAATCGCACCCGTTCCCCACGCGCAGGAGGTCGCTCCGGACGTGGTCCTGAGCTGGATGGCTGTGCCGTTTGCCAGAGCTTACGATGTCTATCTGGGGACATCCCTCGCCGACGTCACCGGCGCGGACCGGACGAACCCACGCAACGTGCTGGTCAGCAAAGCACAAGCGACAACGTCGTACGATCCCGAAGGTCTCCTGGAATACGGCCGGACTTGCTATTGGAGGGTCGATTTCGTGAATCCCGGGTCTGACCCCACCATCTACCGGGGGAGCGTCCTGGACTTTACGACCCGAGCCTTCGCCTACGCACTCAAGAACGTCGTCGCCACCGCCTCCAGCGCGCAGGCCGGCATGGGCCCGGAGAAGACGGTCGATGGGTCAGGGCTCGACAAAAGCGACGGACATACCACCGAGGCCAAGGCCATGTGGCTCAGCAGCGGCCCGTCCCCGAACTGGATCCAGTACCAATTCGACCGGATCTGCAGACTCCACGAGTTGTGGGTGTGGAACTCCAACCAGGTGGTCGAGCCTTTCATGGGTTTCGGCGCCAGGATTGTCACGATCGAGTACTCCACTGATGGCACGAGCTGGACCCTCCTGAAGGACGTACCGGAATTCGCCCGGGCATCCGGCCAGCCTGGCTACGCGGCCAACGCGAAGGTCAGCTTCGGCGGGGTTTCGGCCCGGTATGTCAAGTTGACGATCACGAAGAACTGGGGCGCGGCGCCGCAGACGGGCCTGAGTGAAGTGCGGTTCTTCTACATCGCGGACGCCTCGCCCGTCCAGCCATAGGGCTCTTCGCAGGTCGTGCGTCCTCGCACGACGAGGCGGCACGGGCACCTAGCCCGAGATCTGGAATCCATGGGTGGGACGCCCATGCCACTGAAGTGAGCGGGGACGCTCGCCCTACGAAGAAGGCTGTGTCCCCGGCCGTGAGCGAGACGATTCGTCAAGACTCATCCGTTGAGGAAGAACGTTCCTCAGCGCATCACCCAGCCCTGGCCCTTGTAGACAACTTCGACGGAAGACCGCAGGGCCGGATCGCCGCGGAGGGCATAGGTCAGATCCAGGGTCTTGCGGAGGTAGACCGACAGGGGCTTGCCGGTCGCCGCGTCCAGGGCCACCGGGTGCGGCACGACCGCGGTCTCATTGCTCAGGCCACCGATAAACACCTTGAAGCCCAGGGCTTGCGTGTCGAAATCCTGCCAGATGACCGCGATATCTTTCGTGTGGTCCTCGCCCTGCAGGATACGGTTTTCGACTCCCAGCAATGGCTCAAGGAAGGGGTAGCGACCCTGGTGACGCTCCTTGACGGCCGTAAAGACCGCCGGGATGACGCCCTTGCCTGCCGGTACGACCTGGAACGTGTCCGTCATCAGGTCACACCGGGGG
>JALORE010000285.1 GCA_025459125.1 Planctomycetota bacterium
ACGCCAGGGCCCGGCGGAGGGCCGCGAGAGCCTGGTTGCGCCCCGTCTGCGGCCAGCCGTTGCAGTCCAGATCGG
The DNA here is from genome assembly GCA_025459125.1 of Planctomycetota bacterium. Taxonomy (GTDB): domain Bacteria; phylum Planctomycetota; class Phycisphaerae; order Sedimentisphaerales; family Anaerobacaceae; genus PLanc-01. Next base: position 76 of record JALORE010000285.1, read on the forward strand.
CCAGCAGGCGGTTCTCCTTCGAGCCGTGCAGGTGCGCCGCCCCGCAGAAGGCGGTCTGGGACAGCACCGCTTTCATCGTGGCGCCGGTCCAGTCCTGGCCCCACCAGTCCAAAAACGCCATCTGCCGGTCGCCCAGCAGCTGGAGCCCGGGCAGATCGATCTTCCGGGGATCATAGCCGGGCTGCTGGACATGGTCCGAGCGCGGTCCCATGAGCGGGATCTTGCCCCTGGGGCCGCTCTTGAACTGGCGATCGGCCACGATCGCAAAGTCCACGCCCCCGACGCGGAGACGCGTGAAGTAGACCGGGATGTCCTGTGCGATGGGAGCCGGGTCCACGGGGTCGGGCAGGTTCCCGGTCTGGCAGCGCTGCAACATGCGGATGTATTCGGGCGGATAGAAATAGCCGCCGGAGTCGCCGGCCGTGGAGTCCGCGACGATGCCGCCTTCGGCCCAGAGGTTGCCCTGACCGACGTCGTGATCGTCCGGGATGCTCACCACCGGGCGGTCCTTGATGATCTCGCGGAACTGATGTCCCCAAAGCAGCCAGGACGCCGTGTGCTCCGTATGGTCGTAGCTCTGGTCACCCGAGAAGAAGAGCAGATCAGGGTTCTGCTTCTGGAGCTTCTGGACGATCTCGGCGCGGTCGCCCCGGTCGGCATTGGAGGTGCAGGACAGGGAGCCGACGACGATCTCGTCCTGGCCCACCGGGTCCTTGCGAATCAGCCCCTCGAAGACCGCATTCTCGCCGTGTCGGACCCGATAGGAAACATCCCGCGTATTGTCCCACGACCCGATCCGAAAGTGCGCCGACCAACCCGGATAGACCACCGGTGCCCTGGCCACTTCGCGCCACTGCCCCTCCTGCTTGAGTTCGAGGCGCACCTCACGCGTCTCGTCTGCCTTCAGGGGGAACAGCTGGGCCGTCATCTTCAGCACGCCGTGGTCATGCGTATACAGAGCGAAACCAACGACTTGGTCGCGCGGAACCTGCACGAATTGGGCCAGGAAGTCATTGCTCTTGTACTCCCAGATATCCTGCCGAGCGAACAGGTCCAACCGCTGGCCTCGCTCGCCCGGAAACGGAGACTCGCGCGCCGCGACGTCCTCAGTCGTTGGGGACGCGGCTTTGCCCGGAGCGGACTTCGCCTTCTTTTTCCCGGGGCGGGCCCCTTTCGCTCCCGCCAGCAGGGATACGCTGCACAGCAGCACGACCGCAAGCATCAGAGACACAAACGACAGTTTTCGCGTCATGGTGGAACCTCGATAAAATTGGAGATCGGGCTTACCTGGTGGCACATTCTACGGTACCGGCAAGCCAGAGGCCAGACTCGTTTCCAGGTGTGCGACTACCCTTCACGGCCCAGATGCTTCGCTGCGCTCAGCATGACAAAGAGACAGAAGGCTCCCACGAAAGGTAGTCGCCCACGCACGTACGCCGGAGAACGAATCTTCTTGCAACACGGACCGGTTTTGTGTAACGTAAGCATGAACGTGTATGGCTCGCAAGTCTTTGCCAAGCAGAGTCTTGCGCCCGTAGCTCAGCAGGATAGAGCATCGGTTTCCTAAACCGGAGGTCGCAGGTTCGAATCCTGCCGGGCGCAATTGTATCATGCGTTGATGCCCGCACCAATTTTCTCTATTTTTCCACATGAGTATCCTAATTGTTCTTCCGCAGAGAAAAGTGTAAAAAAAGACGAGGCCAATCGATTATTTGCTCATCCCTGTGCCCCCGGTGGCAGTATCATAGCATAGGCGTATGTCAGCACCATGGGTTTCACCGGGGCTGCATGCCCACGCTTGGGAGGATACCCGCTCATGTCGGTCGAGCAATATGCCAAGGAAGTGATCGTAGTCGTGGTGCCCCGGGGGCCATCAGCGTTCAAGCTATGGCTGCGTGAGAAGGCCCCCATCGACTTCGCCAGTGACCTGCGTTGGCTCTGTGAAGAGTACATGGACTCTCATGTCATCCTGGATCTGGCACACCAGGAGAACCTGGAAGCCGCCTGCTACAAGTTGAGGCTGGATCTCCCGGGGTTGCTTGAGGAGTCCAACTACCGTTTCGTCCTCGGCGGCCTCTCTCCCCACCTTCAACCGCGGATGCGATTCGTGCGTCGTACGGACGTGTTCGACATCGCTGCCGGCCGTGAGGCCGCCCTCCTGGAGCTGGCGCCGGAGGACGGGTGCTGAGCGCGCCGATGGCACGACGACCGCCGCGCGACAAAATACCTCCAGAAGACAGGAGGGCGGGTGGACCATGAAGATCACCGATACGATCCAGATGCTGGCCAGGGCTGGCCAGTGCATCGACATGTGGGTTCCCCACCGGGGTCGTGGTCCGGACGCGTTGATTGCCGACGTCAACGATCTCTGTGTAGGCGTCGCGCAGAATCGCAGCATGGAGGAGTTGTTTGCCTATGATGACGTCGGCAGCCCTTCTCTGACCCTCCGCGTCGGCATCGAGGAGGAGTTTGACCTCTCCCGGCTCATGACGTGCCTGCGGACGAAACTGCGGCTCCCGCACCCCGACCCGACCGATGAGATCGGAAATGCGGGCATTGTATGGTCCCTTGGCCGGTATGATTTTGTGTACGACAGCGTCTCCGATTCCCTGCGGATCTCCCATAAATACAGCCATCGGCGTGTGGACGCGAAGTCCGTAGCCAGCATCGCCAGGCAAATGATCGACTATGCCACGGACTATCTGGAGGCCGTGAAGGCGTCCGCGCGGGCCGGCGCCGCGGCACCGAACAGCGATGCGATCCGACTCCCGCGGGCCAGCCAAGCGTAGAATCATCGCGGCGTTTCCTCCTGCCTCCTCCCCAGGGGAGGTCCAACCACGAAGTCTCCCCTTTCGCGCCGGACCCGAGCGCAAATATTGTGTCTTATTTCGGTTTATTTTGTTTACATGTCGGTGCCGCCCGGTACAATGCGGACAGTGTGAGGGTGTACGCTTTCTTCCCTCGGAGTCTACCCTTCAGTCTACCATAGAGGGAAAGCACGTTCGCAGGCCGAATCGGCCTCAGGAGAAGAACACGTGGCAAAGGGTATCGTGAAGTGGTTCAACGCCGACAAAGGATTCGGCTTCATCAGCCCGTCTGATGGCGGCCAGGATCTGTTCGTCCACCATTCGGAGGTCAGGACGGGTGGCTATGCCTCCCTCAATGAGGGCCAAGCGGTCGATTTCGAAGTCGGACAGGGCAAGAAGGGCCCGTGTGCGACCAATGTTCGGCCCAGCTGACGCGAAGAATGCCTGAGCATTTCCGAAGGCCCCGCAGCACATGCGGGGCCTTTTCGTTACGCGTGCGGAATCGCGCCCGCGCGGGGGAGCCGCGGTTGCCGCCGGGGGCCTCGGCGCGAGAAGGAGGGTCAACGAGTGGAGAAGGAAGGGAGAGGACTGGTCCGCTGTCCGGAGCGGTGGCCCAGGATCGGGTCGTTTTCGGCATATCGTTCCCATCTGGCCAGGGCATCCAGCATGGCTTTGCCACGTCGGCAGTCCTCAATCGTCATCTTGCCTGCCTGCACCAGCTCATAGTAGGGGCCGAGGTTGCGCTGCCGATACAGATCCGCGAAATTCTGGTAGAATCTTTCCCGCGGCAGGCGCGTTGACAGAACCGCGTGCAAGGTGTCAAAGCAGGCGTAATCATCTGTCAGCAGTTCCTCACGCCGATCTCGGTAGAGCTGTGTCCCGGGCAGCGGAGTCAAGATCGTGAACTGTGCATGCGTAATCTCCCGGCGGCTGACGTAATCGCGCAGCTGCTGGAAGTCATCGTCCGTCCAGACCGGATCGACAATGAAAGCACCCCAGATGATGACCCCGTTGTGCTGGAGAATCCGGATCGCCTGATCGTTGGTCTGGAGGCTACAGGATTTGTTGACATCCTTGAGCATCTTGTCGTTGCCGCCTTCCAGGCCCAGCAGCACGGCATAAAGACCGATGTTCACCCATTTCTCCACCAGCTCTGGATGCCTGACAATGGAATCCGTACGGCACTCCATGGAGAACCTCTTGCGAACGCCGTGGGACTTGACGAGGTCGGCGAGCGCATCCTCCCGCTGGCGGTTCATCAAGAAGTTGTCATCGACAAACGTGATATGGTCGCTGGAGACGGCCAGAATCTCCGCGAGGACCCGAGCCGGTGTCATCTGATTGATGGAACCATGATAGAACTCGTGGACGCTGCAGAACTTGCAGCGGAACGGGCAGCCGCGGGAGGTGGCGACGGATGTGTCCGGCTTGTCGAAGAGGAAGAAATACTCACTGCGGTAGTCCTTCGTCAGATCGCGACGTGGCAGTGGCAACTCGCCCAGGTTGACGTGGCGTTCCGAGAGGGTGTTCCGGACAAACACGCCGTCATCATTGCGACAGAAGATGCTGGAGACACCGTGCAGGTCTTGCCGGTTGGCCACGGCTGCAACCAGTTCCCGGAACATCACTTCCGCTTCGCCCAGAGCGACCGCATCGACCTGGGGAAGGAAGAAGTCCTTCGGTACGAGCGTAGCGTGATGACCACCGACTACCGTGAAGATCTCCGCCGAGAAGGACTTGACCTGTTGCAGGACCTGCTGCGCAGCGCACACTTCCGGGGTCAGAGCGGTAACCGCCACGAGCTGCGGCCCGAAGTTCCGCAAGACCGCCTCCAGGTCGTTGTCGAGGCGCATGTCGAGGATACGAACGTCGTGCTCCGGGACGAGCGCCGCCACCATCTCCAGATGGAGCGGCTCCGGCAGCGCCACGGTACGGAACCCTACGGTGGCCGGCGCATCCGGCTGGACCAGCAATATGCGCATGAGATGCCCCTTTCAGCAGTTGCCTAAGACAGTATCTTCATACCGGCGCCTCGTAAGTGGTTTGCCCCTGCGTCTTCGGTTTCACTAACAAAGATCCTGCAACGCGAATCGGAGGTGAATGCCATCTTCCATGGGACAACGGCATCACGTGGGAAAGGCAGGAAAGTCTCTATTCTGCGTACGCACGCAGGCGTACCGTGTACAGAGAACTCCCCGCCGAAGCACACCACTTCCGACCCTCGGTTCAGGCAGATTCTCTTGCGTTGGGCCGAGGCCCCAAATGATTCCCCCCGCGGAGCAGCCATAGGCTCTTTGTTGTCCAGGAGAGCCTCACCGGCGGACTGGGCAAAGAATCCAAGGTATCGGCCAGCAGCCTATCCCATCTGCTGCACGATAACAAGCACCCTTCCGGATTTTCTGAAAAATGTCATCCTCAAAATCGTAAAAGACCGGCGCGGCCCAGGGAGGGCGCTCCTGTCGCCATGGCCCGGGCGCGACCACAGTGGGCCTGGTGGATGCGAACGCCATGGTGAGGCCCATCCCCTCGGGCACAGGACGAGGCCAAGAGATGTCTTGACCGAGGCCGATGCCTGGAGCGTATAATGACAAGGCTCATGCGCGTACGCGTGCAGAGCGTTGAGCAAGGCCACAGCAGGGCAAACGAGGATCGGGAATATGAAGGCCGGAGAAAAGACGGGGCTCAGAGGGCGGGAACTCGTCGCCCGTTTGACAGGTATCAAGACTCCTGTCGGGGGAATCGACTGGCAGCCACCTCTGGAGGAACAGAGCCGGGCCCGCGAGGTACTGACCTATCTGGCCGAACAGCGGGCCTTGTGGGATCCGTTGGATGCGGCGATCGGCTCTTTCGTGACCCAGTCTATCGTCGATCTGCGGGGCCGACTCCGCAGCGAGATCGAGGATCTCCGGACCGGCTCCGTATTGCGGGAAGGGCTGACCGTCATGCACGCGGCCTGTCGGCGGTTTCTGGAGGAAAACCAGTCGCCCCGGTCCGGCTACGGACCTCCCTACGAGGCGCAGCTTCACGGTACCCTAGGGGAACTGCGGGCCCTTTGCGGAATCCATCTCGCCCGGATCGCCTGCGCGTACGACCTGGAGGTGGAAGCCCGGCTCGCCGGCATCCTCCCGCCCGAGTCGGACTGAGCCCCAGAGCCAGAGCAATGACGCAGCGTTGGGCGTGACGGCCCGAGCCCCGTGTCAACTCCGGACGGGTCCATCCTTGACCGGTGGCTTGACGGCGGGAGCCGCCTTGGCAGACGTCCATTTGGCAGTTCGAACCTGCTCGGCCCAGATCGCCTGCGCCTGTTCCTCGGAATTGCTAAACGGCTTGTCTGTGCCGCGCGACTTGCGATAGGAGGCATTGGTGACTGGTTTCGACATAGTTCACCTCTTCACACGGGCGGCGCGCGCCTCTCGACGCTGCGATGGTCTTTTGTCAGGGCTGCTCGCTGGAATCCCTGCACGTTCTTGCTTCACGATAGCCTCTTGACCGTGCCACGTCAACCGCGGATTTCTGAGGTCCTGGTTTAAACTGGCCACGGTAGTCGGATGATCGACCGACGCGGAGCGGCGTCACGCGTCCGGCTCGTGCCCCGCATCCTGACCAGACGCTTCTGGCACGGGGCGGTCCTGAGCAAGCACGACGGTTGACACGTGCCATAAGTGCTTGCTATAATTTTACTTAGATCGTGCCCGGGCAGGTTCCTCAAATCGGAGGTCGCAGGTTCGAATTCTGCCGGGCGCAGTGATGGACAGCAGGAGTACAGCTATGGGTCGAGGTTGCTGCGCTGTGGTGGCCGTGATGCTCTGCGTGGGCGGCTGCGCGAAGAAGGAAGCAGGTTCCGAGACGCAGGCGCAGCGGACGGCGTCCGCCACCCCGGCTGAGAGCAATGTCCCGATGCCGGCTATCGTGGACGACACGCCGGCGGCGCCCCCCCGGGACGAGCACCCTATCGTCGCCACCACCCGGGAGTTCGTCGAAGCTGTGGCCGCGGGCCGGCACGCCCGGGCCCTGGCGCTGAGCGTACCGGGCGAGTTCAACGCGTTGGCGCTGGAGGGGATGCGCAAGGCTTTTCAGTGGGACAAAATGACCTTCACGCAGGCCTGGTTGGGCGCGGAGCAGTCGGCGGTCATCACGGATTTCATTCCGGCCGGCCAGGGTTCGGCCACGGCCGCCTGGGGTTTCAACCTGGTCGCTGCCGAGAACGGCCGGTGGCTCGTACGCCTGTACGACATTCTGGTCAATCAACAGATGATCGAAGACTACGTCGCGGCCTTTCGCGCCGTGGCGTCGGATGCGAAATCCGTCATCCCCTAGAGCCGGGGACTGATCTGCAACGAAGGGAGACCGGAATTCCGACATGACGGGCGCACCGGACGTACTGCCGCTCGCCGCACGAGACACGCGGCGTCTGTATTTCCTCGACAACCTGCGGATCGCGCTGACCATCCTGGTGATCGCACACCACGCGGGACAGGCCTACGGCCCGACCGGCGGCGCCTGGCCCATCCAGGAAGCCGCGCGGGCGCCGATCCTCGGACCGTTTTTCACGGTGAACCGCTCCTTCTTCATGAGCCTGTTCTTCCTGATTTCCGGCTACTTGATGGTGATGTCGTACGACCGCAGCCGGCCCGCGGCGTTCGTGAAGGGACGCCTCGTACGGCTCGGCGTGCCGTTGGCGGCCTTCTTCCTCCTGGTGATTCCGCTGCAGCAGTATCTCTGCCACTGGCACGCGGGTGATCTCGGGACCATGTCCTTCGGGACATACTATGTCGAGTGCTATTTCGGCCAGGGCGAGCGGCCGGCCGGGTGGCAGGGAGCCGCCTGGCCCGAGATGAACTTCGGCCACCTGTGGTACGTCGAGCACCTGCTGCTCGCCAGTCTGGGCTACACTCTGCTGCGTGCCTTCTGGAGGCGTCCCGCCGGAGCCCGGCCGCTCTCGGCGCAACCAGGACGTAGTGGCATTCCGCAGGTGAGGTTGCCCGGGGCCGTGACGATCCTGCTCTTTGCGCTGGCGCTCGCGGTGGCATCTGCGACGATCCGGCGCTGGTATCCGATCGACCGATGGATCGGCTTCCTGGGCTTCATTCAAGTGGCGTTTGCCGATGTCCCGCGTGACCTGAGTTTCTTTGTTCTGGGGGCGATCGCCTATCGGCGTCAGTGGTTCCTGGGCCTGTCCCACCGGATGGGCCGAACCTGGCTGCTGGTCGGCCTGGGCGCCGCACTGCTGTGGTACACCTACGTGCTGGCCATATGGCCTTTCTACTCAATTGGCCGAGAGACCATGACTGTCCTCTACCCCATCTGGGAAGCGATCCTCTGCTGCGGCGTGTGCATCGGTCTGATCTATCTGTTCCGCGAGAAGCTCGATCGTGAGAACCGCTGGACCCGAGCCATGGCAGAAAGCCAGTACGCCGCGTACGTCTTCCACGTACCCGTCGTCATCTTGATCCAGCACGCTCTGGCCGGCGCCGCGCTCGGGCCGTTCGCCAAATTCGCGCTCGTGACGGCGACAGCGGTGCCCCTGACGTTCCTGTTCGCCCACCTGATCCGGCAACCGGCGCTGATCCGGCGGATCCTCTGACCCACAGCGCTTCGGATGGACAGAATGCCAACATCCGCCAATCGATTTGTGATTTACGATTTATGAATCATGATTTTTGATTGTTGATCTGGCGTCGCCATAAGACGAGTCCGATCATCTCAGACAACAAATCATGAATCGTAACTCATAAATCATAGATCATTCGTGCTGGTACACGTCCCAGCCCAGGTACGTGGTCAGGGCCTCGGCAATGGGGGCGGCGGTCTGCGACAGGCTCACCGCCACGTGATGCTCGAAGCCCATCCGGCAGATGTACTGCAGCAGCACCTGGAGGTTCTCGATCCGCATCACGCCGTAGCCGCCGAAGGTCTCTAAGGGATCGTCCGTGAACTCG
>JALORE010000286.1 GCA_025459125.1 Planctomycetota bacterium
AACGGCGTCGGCGTCACCGGCGTCAACTGGCAATGCAGCGTCATGGTGCTGCGGCTGAGTCTCTCCTTCACCTCGGCGGAGGTCGCCGGCGGTCTGAACTACGCGGCCGCCAATGGGGCCCGGGTCGTCAATATGAGCTTCGGCGGCGACAGTTTCGGTCCGGAGGGCGATGTGATCGTGAAGAACGCCATCGACAACGCCTTCGCCAAAGGGGTCCTCCTGGTCGCCAGCGCCGGCAATTCCGACACGAGCCGTCCCCACTATCCGGCCGCCTATTACAACGTCCTGGCGGTCGCCTCGACCAACGGCGAGGACAGCAAGACCGGCCACAGTACCTTCGGCCCCTGGGTCGATATCGCCGCCCCGGGCACCGATATCGTCACCACCGATCTCGGTGGCAAGTACATCGCCACCGCAGGCACATCGTTCTCCTCGCCCTATGTGGCGGCAGTCGCCACCCTGCTGTTCTCCCACCGGCCCCGGCTCAGCCACATCGAGGCCCGGGCGATTCTGGAAAACACCACCGATCCGCTGGACTACGGGGAGCTCGACCCCAACCTGGTTTATCTCGGCACCGGCCGGGTGAATGCCTACCAGACCCTGCTGGGGGCGGATGTGGACTACCCACTGGGCGAGATCGTCGCACCCGGGGCCCGGCAGACCTACCCTGCCGACGGCAACGCGCTCGGGTTGCGCCTGTTCCTGCGCGGCGACTCCTACCTGCTCGACTACCGCCCCTACGGCCGTCCCGACTGGACACTCATCACCCAGGAGGCCGCACCGAAGGGCCCCAGCGGTATCGCCGCCGTCGCGCTGGCGAATCCCGGCGTGGGCACCTACGAGTTGCGTCTGCGCGTCCGCCGGGGCGAGTACACCCACACGGACCGCAAGGTGTTCGCGGTCGAGAGGGCGGTGAGCAAACCCCATTGGCCCAAGCCGGACAATGCGGCGGACAGCTTCGAGATCTTCTGGGGAAGTCCACTGTGTCTGGACCTCAACGGGGATGGCCGCAATGAGGTCATCCAGGCCTCGATCGATCTCCTCGACTTCTTCACCGGCGGGGGCAAGATCAATGCCTGGGACCCCGATGGAAAGCCCCTGGCGAACTGGCCGACGAAGACGGGGGAGGCCCTGCCGACCAGCGTAGCCGTGGGGGACATCGACGGCGACGGCGACTACGAAGTCGTAGCCGCCTGCGAACTCGACGGCGAAGTATACGCTTACCACGTCGAAAGCGGCAAGCTGGTAACCGGCAGCTGGCCCGCCGCGATCGGGGGCTGGTACGGCTGGATCCCCGCCAGCCCCGTCCTGGCCGATCTCGATGGGGACGGCGACAGCGAAATTCTCATCGCGCTGGACATGGAATCGGCGGATACGGACGGTCTGATCGTCCTCCAGCACGATGGGACCACCCTCTGGCAGCGCCGCTACACGTCGGCCGGCCCCATCAGCGCCGGCGACCTTGACAAGGACGGCCGGGTGGAGATCGCCCTGAGCGGGTACGGCCCGGGCCTCAGCCGCCTGTACACCTTCATTCTCAACCACCAAGGGCAGCAGATCGCCCGCGTGCTGGGCGGCAGTGCCCTGGGAACTGTGATTGCCGATCTCGACGCCGACGGAAAATCCGAGGTCGTCTTCTGCACCGATAAGGAGGTCATGGCCATTCGCGCCAACGGCAGCACCCTCTGGAAGACCGCCGTGGCGGATCCCCTGGACACGGGCGGCGGTCTGTGCGTCGGCGACGTCAATGGCGATGGCTTGAGCGAAGTCTATGTCGAGATCATGATCGAGTGGGGCGAATCCCTGTTCACCCGCGTGTACGCGTTCGATCACCAGGGCCGTCCGCTGATCGCCGCCGGGTATCCCAAGACCATCATGGGTTATCCGTCGCGCTCCGTCCCGCTGATCGCCGATGTCGATGGCGATGGTCAGAAAGAGTTGTTGGTCGGTCCCTCGGGCGAGCCGCTCATGGCCTGGGAGGCCGACGGCTCGGTGACTCCGGGATTCCCGCTGCTGACCCTGGCGCCGGACGTCGAGTGCAACCCCGCCCTGGCGGACTTTGACCGGGACGGCACGCTGGAGATCATGGTTCCCACCGACGACTACCTCTTCCAGGTCGTGGACCTGGCGGTTCCCTACCGGGCGGACAAGGTTGATTGGGGCATGATCCACCACGATGCCCAGAACTCCGGCTGGACCGCGCCGGTGCCGCAGATCGACGTAGCCGTCATTCCCAGCCAGGTTAAGACCGGCCAGCGGGTGGAGATTCATCTGGCCGCGGTGAACCCGGGGAACCTGCCGGTGCGCTGGCTGGTACCGACGCTGCCCCCGGGCGCACATTACGACCCCAACACCCTTACGATCTCCTGGGAGCCGACGGCCGCCCAGGCGTTCCAGAGCCACACCCTCGCGTTCACGTTGACCGACGGCGTCCGGCAGGACAGCCGCAGCGTCTCCATCACGGTGACCTCGGACGCCTTCTACGTCGCCAACATGGACACCGATCCCAATTGGACATACGACACCGGTTGGAGCTGGGGCGTCCCCGCCCGTCGCGCGGGCATCCGTAGGGACGACCCGGACAGCGGTCACACCGGGGAGAATGTCCTCGGCTACGCGGTCAAGGGCAACTATACGAACAACATCGCCGAGACGCGCTACGTCACGACGCCGCCGATCGACTGCCGGGGCCGCCAGAACATCCGTTTGTCCTTCTGGCGCTGGCTGAGCATCGAATCGCCCGCGGACTATGCCTGCATCCAGGTGTCGCGCGAGGGCGCGACCTGGACCGATCTCTGGGTGGCGGGCTCGCCCGCGGTCCTGGACGAGGCCTGGACGTATGTCGAATACGCGGTTCCCCCCGAGATCGGGGACAACCAGCCGACGGTCTACTTCCGCTGGGGCCTGGGCCCGACGAACAAATCCGTCACCTACGGCGGTTGGAACATCGACGACGTCCAGCTCACCGGTGCGGCGATCGCAAAGTAGCGCTCCGCGCCGCTGGCGCTGCGTGGTGTGTATCGTGATGCGTTTGGAGCCCTGCCTCCGGGCGGGTAAGACTCGTCTCAGCCGCTTCTCTCGTGAGGCGCGGCTCGGGAGATTCGGACCCGCGTAGACGCGGTATTCCAAACGGCCGGGATTGCCCGTGCAGCTACGGTCATGCACCCGCATGTCGAACGTCCCCAAGTGTCCTTTTTGTTGTTTACCCCTTGACACGTGCCCTCTCGAACGGTAGAGTGATGGTCTTGTATCCTGTCGGTACTCCCGGGGGGGACACCCATGTGTACATCAGGATTCCGGGAAGAGTCTACGCCGACGGTCTAACGCTGAAGAACAACACCATAGAAAGATAGAGGCACAGCAGATGAACGAGCAATGTGCAGGTTGTCCGTGGCTGGATGAGCCGAAGAAGCAGTGTCGGCGCACCCCGCCACGGTTCTGCTCGGTGGATGATCCGGTCACTGTACGGCCGGTGCAGGAACGGCCGCCCGTCGCGAATCAGCGGGACGAATCGCAGACGAAAATACACCGCGCTGCGTGACATCCGGACCGGCCGTGGGCATAATGGGGTCATAGTGCCCGGCCGGCGACTCGATAGCCTCGCGGCGTGCCGGCGGCGCAGCGCACGAAACCTCAGGGAGCCGGCGCGCCATGCGATACTTCGCAGAATCGACGATCCGAAGGGCCCCCCCAGCCGGCCGGATGATGGGTTGGGCCGTCTGTTTGGGCGTTCTGGCTGTCGGGGCCTCGTGCCGCAGCACGACCGATCCCGCGTCCCCCGCCGTCCCGGAGATGCTCACGCTTTCCGGCGACTTGGCCGTGCACGATCCCGTCCTCATCCGGGAGGGGGATACCTTCTATTTGTTCGCCACCGGCAATCGGCGCACCGGCGTCCTGCCGATCCGCTGCTCCCGGGACCTGTGCCGTTGGACCCGTTGCGGGTCCGTGTTCGAGGCTCTGCCCGCCTGGGCCGGCGCAGAAATCCCGAAGGCACGCAGCGCCTGGGCGCCGGACATCTCTCGGTACAACGGCAAGTATCACCTCTACTACTCCGTCTCCACCTTCGGCAAGAACGATTCGACCATCGGGCTGGCCACCAACCGCACGCTCGATCCGAACAGTCCCGACTACCGCTGGGTCGATGAGGGTCTGGTCGTGCGGTCGCACCCGGGCCGGGACGACTGGAACGCAATCGACCCGCAGCTTGTGATCCAGGACGAACGCAACGTGTGGCTGTGCTGGGGCAGCTTCTGGGGCGGCATCATGATGCGGCGGATCGACCCGGCCACCGGCAAGCTCTCCACCACGGACACGACCCTGCATAATCTCGCCCGGCGTCCCCGTACAGGCGGCATCGAGGGCGCCATCGAAGCCCCCTTCCTCGTCCGGCACGACCGGTGGTGGTACCTGTTCGCCTCCTACGACTTCTGCTGCCGGGGCGCCAACAGCACGTACAACATCCGGGTCGGCCGGTCCCGTGATGTCACCGGCCCCTATGTGGACAAGGCCGGTGTACCCCTGACCGCGGATGGTGGGACACTCGTGCTCGCGGCCACGACGCCGGCCTGGCGCGGGCCGGGGCATCAGGCCGTCCTCCAGGACGTCAGCGGTGACTACCTGGTCTTCCACGCCTATGACGGCCAGACCGGCCGCTCCGAGCTGAAGATCTCGACTATGGTCTGGGAACACGGCTGGCCGCGCGTGGCCCCGCTGCCCTGAAGTCATCCTTGACCGGTGGGACCGCGCGGGTATAATCCAGGGCCGGCAGTGGAGAAGATCAATTCTATTCTGAGAGGTTCACAATGAGAACTCGTACCTGTGCCGCGTTGTCCTGTCTGGTGATTCTTTCCGCTCTGGTCCTGGGGGGCTGTGCCAAGAAGGCGAATCAGAGCCCGTCCGCCACTGGCGCCGGGACGACCGCCAGCGTGAACGTGACGGCCGATGCGGAAAAGCCGGTGGCCGAAGTCCAGACTCAGGCCCAGAAGATGAGCGTGGCAGACCTGCGGGCGACGGCTCTCCAGTATAAGCAGGCAATCGCAGAGCAGCAGACGAATCTGCAGAAGCTTGTGGCCCAGGTCAAGGAGATTCCCCTCGCCGAAGCGTTGGGCGAGAAGGCCAAGTCGCTGAAGACCGAGGCTCAGAAGATCGAGTCCAGCCTCAAGGCGCTGACGGAGCGATTCCAGGTCTACGTCAACCAACTGAAGGAAAAAGGCGGCGACGTGTCTGGCCTTACCAGCTAGGTCGTGTGCACATGGATCGGACCAGGGACCCGCGACGACATGACGCGACCCACTCGGGGCTGGCTCTTCTGGCCGCCTGCGGGGCCTTGTTTTGCCTGCCCGGCGGGCCGGCTCTGAATGCCCGGGATCAAGCCATCGCAGCGGCGCAGAAATTCGTCCGCGTTTCCGACGATCGACACGGATTCGTCCTGGACGACGGCCGCCCGTTCGTGGCGTGGGGTTTCAACTACGATCATGATGAGCAGGGCCGGCTCCTCGAGGACTACTGGGGGACTGAATGGCCGAAAGTCGAAGAGGACTTTCGCGAGATGAAGGACCTCGGCGCCAACGTCGTCCGCATCCATCTCCAACTGGGCCGGTTCCTGCGCGGGCCCCAGGAGCCGAACCGCGTCGCGCTCGACCGGCTCACGCGTCTGATCGAGTTGGCGGAGCGCCGGCACCTGTATCTCGACCTGACCGGGCTGGCGTGCTATCACAAGCAGGATGTGCCCGCCTGGTACGATGCGCTGCCCGAGCCGGCCCGCTGGGAGGTCCAGGCGCGGTTCTGGGAGGCCGTGGCCGATCGCGGTCGCAACAGTCCCGCTGTCTTCTGCTACGACCTGATGAATGAGCCGATCCTCCCCGGCGTCAAGAAAGAGACCGAATGGCTGACGGGCGAGTTGGGCGGCAAGTTCTTCGTTCAGCGTCTCACGCTCGATCTGGCGGGACGCACGCGTGAGCAGGTTGCCAAGGCCTGGGTGGACCGCCTGGCCCAAGCCATCCGCAAGCATGACCAGCGCCACTTGATCACGGTGGGCGCCATTCCCTGGGCCCTGGTCTGGCCTCAAGCCAAGCCGCTTTTCTACGCGTCGCCGGTGTCGGACAACCTCGACTTCGCCAGCGTGCACTTCTACCCGGAAAAGGGCAAGATCGACCAGGCACTGGCCGCGTTGGCGGTCTATGACATCGGCAAACCTCTCGTCGTCGAGGAGATGTTCCCGCTCAAATGCAGTGCGGAGGAACTGGGGGCCTTCATCGACAGCTCGCGCCCGATCGCGGATGGCTGGATCGGCTTCTACTGGGGCAAGACGCCCGGCGAGTATCGCCAGGCCAAGACCCTCAGCGACGCCCTCACCCTCGCCTGGCTGGAGTTGTTCCAGAAGAAAGCCGCTACGGCCAAGAACGGAGGCTGATGGACGTTGTGGACGGCGTGGGCCACGTGGACAGCACCAGGGCGACCCCGCGTCCACCTCGTCCGTGGAGTCCACTACGTCCGCTGCGTCCATCTGCGCGTTGCACGCCCGCAAATTTCTGCTATAGTGATAGGCATGCTATAGTATGCCCGGGCACGGGCTTTGCAGTGACGGTTTTCTGTCGAGGCATTCTGGAAATGAGCATTACTGCCGCCATCGGCAACACACCGCTGGTCGAATTGACGCATCTCAATTCGAAGAAGCCCGCGGTACGGATCTTCGGCAAGCTGGAAGGCGCCAACCCCGGCGGTTCCGTCAAGGACCGCCCGGCTTACTACATGATCAAACGAGCGGAGGAGACCGGGGCGTTGACGCCCGGCAAGACCCTCCTGGAGCCCACCTCCGGCAATACCGGGATCGCCGTGGCGATGATCGGCGCCGCCCGCGGCTACCGCGTCAAGCTGTGCATGCCGGAATGCGTCAGCACGGAGAGACAGCAGATCCTGCGGGCACTGGGAGCGGATGTGATCCTGACGCCCGCGCGGGAAGGCACGGACGGCGCCATCCGCCGGGCCCACCAGCTTCTGGAAGTCGAGCCGGACACCTATTACATGCCCAACCAGTTCGAGAACGAGAGCAACATCCTGGCCCATTACGAGACAACCGGGCCGGAGGTCTTGGCCCAGACGAACGGCCGAATCGATGTCTTCGTCGCCGGCATGGGGACCACCGGAACGCTCATGGGCGTCAAACGTTACCTCCGCGAGAAGAAGCCACAGGCCAGGGTGATCGGCATCGAGCCGGGTCCCGGCCACACGATCCAGGGACTCAAGAACATGACCGAATCGATGGTCCCGGGGATTTACGATCCGAGCTTGCTCGACGAGAAGATCTCCGTCGAGGACGGCGAGGCATTCGAGACCACGCGGCTGCTCGCCGCCCGCGAGGGCATCTTCGTGGGGATGTCGAGCGGCGCAGCGGTCGCGGGGGCCCTGCAAATCGCCCATCAGATGACCAGCGGCACGATCGTCGCCCTCCTGCCCGACCGAGGCGACCGCTACCTGAGCACAACCCTCTTCCGCTCCATCTGCGCCAAGTGCCCGCCGTAAGACCTCTAACCGCATGAGCATTCAGCCCTCTCCTGTCACCCCCGCGGAGGCGGGGGGCCACAAGGAGGTGGAGGCGTTTCTGGATTCCCGCCTGCGCGGGAATGACAGATGGCAGGAGCTCGCTGCATTATCACGCGTTTCGGGGCCCTTCCCACGCCGGCAGGAATCGAACTCCGAGTTCCCTCCTTCCCGGGCAGTCCGATAACAGGAAAACACGATCCACCGGCCCCAATACTGTCCTTTGGCGAGGCATTTGGCCGATAATACACCGAGTGTGCTCGGTTGCCTTGTGTGGGGACGACATGACTATGCGGCAGCAAATCGATCCTGTGCCGATGCCGCGGTTGCCGCGGACGAAGCATCAGACCAAGTCCTGCCCGTTCTGCGCCGAGACGATCCGCTACGGGGCGATCAAATGTCGCTTCTGCGGTGAGTTCCTGGACGGCAGCCGCCGTCTGGCACAGGGCGCCAAGCCGAAAGCCCAGGACCAGGAGCACCGCCGCGATGACCGCGACCCCACCGAGAACACCGGGGCCTCGGCAGGGGAATCCCAACCGGATGGCGAGGGCGAAGACGGTACGCCGGTCCTGTGGTTCGGCCGGCCCAGCCTGCTGGCCCTGACCGGGATGTTCATCAAGACCGGCTGCTTCCTGGCCGTATGCTGGGCGGTGTATCAGTACCGGGTGATGGCCCTGGTCCAGTACCTGCCCCGGACCAATGTCCGGCCGGAACAATTGGTGCAGATTGAGGGCTGGCTGGACGCCGGGGTCCTGGCTCTGGCCCTGCTGGCAGCCATGACCCTCGCCTGGAAGGCCATCGCGCTCAAGAGCACCGGCTACGAAGTCACGCCGGACCGCATCGAGTGGTCGCGCGGCGTCTTCGACCGCCACGTGGACAACATCGACATGTTCCGCGTCGTGGATCTGAAGCTGCGCCAGTCGCTCCTTGAATGCCTTCTTGGCATCGGCACCGTGATCGCCCTGACCTCCGACGAATCCGACCCCGAATTCGAGTTCACCAAGGTCAGCCGCTGCCGCCACCTGTACGAGGCCCTCAAAGAAGCCGGTCTCAACGCCGACAAACGCCGCAACGTCATCCACGTGGAGTAGTCCGCGCCTTTCCCTTCCCAGAGGTCTTCCGTCTTGCAGATCCGCTGCCCGTGCGGTATCCTGAGGCTTGCAGGGAACGCACCGGGCTGCGAGTCTGCAGACGGAAGACACGAGAGACGGCGTCGACCCGACATAGCATGAAGAAACGAAAGACGTCAACTGCCGGACCGATCCAGCAGATGGTCGAG
>JALORE010000517.1 GCA_025459125.1 Planctomycetota bacterium
TGTCAAGATTCTGGAAGGCGTCACGTTTCAGCGAAGAGGAGATTCCCATACTGGTAAACGTCCGATGGAGGCGCGTTGATGCGGTCAGGCGGGCGTGTGGATGACGGCCTCGGGGTGGGTCGGTTTCCAGTTGTGAGGGAGTAGTTCTTGGAGGCGGTTCATAGGGTGCCCGGCAATTCGGGTGATGATGTCCGTGAGATAGTGCCACGGCTCAATGCCCTGAAGCCGGCACGTCTGAAGGAAGCTCATGATCACGCTGGCGGCGCGGCCGCCACGTTCACTGAAAAAGAACAGCCAGTTCTTTCGCCCAATCGCCCACGGCTTGATGGCCCGTTCCGACGCACTGTTGTCGATGGGAACCCGGCCATCCGAGAGATAGACCTGAAGCCGCTCCCATTGGTTGGTGATGTAGGTCTCGGCCTCGCCCATCGGCGACTTGGGCAGCCATTTGCCTTGATGAGCGAACACCCAGTCCTCGATCCGCTTCATTTGCGGCACCGCCATTCCCTGACGCATCGCCTGCCGATCTGCCGCCGCCAATCCCTTGGCCCGCCGCTCCACGGTATACAGGCCGCCAATCAACACCAGCATCTCCGAGGCTTCCTTCGCACACGTCGGCAATGCATCGTGATAGTATCGGCGCGCATGGCACCAGCAGCCGGCGGGCCGAATCCCGGGGTTCTCCCGGACAACCGGATCGTAGCCTCCGTACCCGTCACTCACGAGGACCCCTTCATACCCTCGGTAGAATGCTTTCGGCCCATCCTGACTGCGATTGGTCGTGAACTCATAGATGCAATGCTCGAAATGACCACCACCCAGGCAAACCCAAATCCGTCCTTCCCGGCTTCCGCCCTTCTCCTCCACCAGCCGCACCGGCGAATCATCCGACAGACATACCCCGGACGAGAACGCCTCCGCCTTCAGCAACTCGTACAACGGCTCGATCCCCTCGGCCACTCGCACCTCCCAGTCCCACATCGTCTGGCGCGACACATCCACCCCGCAACGCTGAAATATGTATTCCTGGCGATAGAACGGCAGATGATCGAAGAATTTCTGCGTCAGCGTCATCGCAATTACGCTGGGCTCCGCACTGCACTTCTCAATCAAGGCGTGCGGTGCCGGGGCCGTCTTGACGCCGCACTCCCCCTCGCCGCAGCGGCACTCCCCATACTTGCGCGTCACATACCGGTTGACCATCAGCGTCATGGGCCGACAGTCCAGACGCTCCGTCACATCCTCACCGATGCAAGGCCTCGGTTCCCCGCAATGGCCGCATTGCCGCTCTGCTTCCGGTACATCCCGCACGATCGTCCGCCGTTCGATATGCTCCGGTATCGGAATGCGTCGATACCCGCGATTCCTGCGAGCGGGTCGATCTTCCTCTTCTTTCTCGTCCGCATCCTCCCCGGCAGACTCGACGGACCCATTCGCCGCTTGGTCCATCGCTTCAATCACCAGCCCGTCAAAATGCATCTGGCTCGGATCGAACCGTTCGCTCTTCTTCCCGTAGATCCGTTCCAGCAACTGGGTGATCTGTCGCTGCTGCCTCTCCACCGTCGCCTGCAGGTTCTTCACCTGCTCGACCACTACACGCAGCTGCTCCTCTTTCTCTCGCAGGGCTTCTCGGTACGACGTGCGTGTCATCACCTGAATATACGTTCGCCGACCGTTCTTTGTTTGCCTCGAGTGAATCTTTTTTCATTTTTCTTTCGTACCGTCGGCTTCGCCGAACGATCCGCGCTTCCACTCCGTCCAGCAACATGGCCAGCGTCGTCCCATCCAACGTCCCGGATCGATCTTCTCCCCGCTCCGGAAGGACGAATCGCCCCTCCTCCAATCGTTTGTACCATAACGCGTAGCCATCGCGGTCCCAGCACAGAATCTTCACCCGGTCCCGCTCCCGGTTGCAGAACACGAACCAGTCTCCGCTCAGGGGATCCTTACCCAGCCCTTCAGTCACCATCGCCGCCAACCGGTCGAAACTTCGCCGCATGTCGCACGGATCTCGGTACAAGAAGATCCGTCCGGACCCCGTCAACAGCCCGAGCATTTCCGCAGCGCCTCCAGCAGCCCCATCGCCAGTTCCATTCGGCAGCCCATCCCCACATGCAGTCGATATCCTCCCGGACACTCCACCAGGCATCCCCCGGCCATCACGCCCAGTTCCACGCGTCGGCACTCTACGAACGAGGCTACTTTGCCTCCCCTCTGTCGTTCTCGCACTTGCCGCTTCCAATAGTAGAACTGATGCTTCGTGATCCCATTCTGCTGGCAGTAATCCTCCACCCGCAGCCCGCTCTTGGCTTGCGCTTCGAAATGCCCCTCCCATTCCTCTGCTGTCATCCGCCTCCGCTCAACCACTGTCCCGTTCTCTGTGTCCATGTCCGGACTCCTTTCCGTTGATGAACACAGACTATCCTCGGCCGTCCCCCGCCGCCAGATGGCTACATCGGACGTTTACCTACCGCACAAGGAGAAGTTGTTTGAGTTTCTGGCCGGACGCTGGCGGGATTTGTTTGGCATCAGTTATGATGTGTTGTTGTACGATCTGACGAGCACG
>JALORE010000287.1 GCA_025459125.1 Planctomycetota bacterium
CCAAGGCGGAGATCGAGCTGATCGCCGGGCACCTGAAACTCACGCCCGAGGACCTGCGGCGCCGGTTCCTGCGACGGGTGAGACTGCGGACCACGATTGTCGAGCACAGCATCTCCAAGGACTGCATTTTCCTGCGTTCGATCGGCGGGACGCGGCAGTGTGCGATCTACGCGGTCCGGCCGGGCCAGTGCCGCACCTGGCCGTTCTGGCCGGAGAATCTGCGCGACCCGGACGCCTGGAACCGGGCCGCCCAGAGATGCCCAGGGATCAATCGCGGCCGCTTGTACCCCTGCCACGAAATCGAGAGCATTCGAGAGAACCGACCATGGTGGGAGAACCCACAGGATACCGCCGACTCATCGAAGAAGTAGCGGCCCTCTACGACTGGATCGAGACGCAGATGCGGCAGAACCCGGACCGGGCGGGCCGCTGCCGGGCGTGCGGGGCCTGCTGCGATTTCCCCGCCTACGACCACCGGTTGTTCGTCACGCTGCCCGAGTTGATCTACCTGGCCGGGAAGCTCGAGCAACGGGAACTGCAGCCGATGACCGCCGGCCGCTGTCCGTATCAGCAGGAGCGGCAGTGCACCGTTCACGCGCACCGCTTTGCCGGTTGCCGGATCTTCTGCTGCACGGGCGATCCCGGTTTTCAGAGCGAGTTGAGCGAAGCGACCTTGCGCCGGCTCAAAATCGTGGGCGAGGCGCACCGGCTCCCCTACCGCTACCAGGATCTGCCGGCGGCGCTGGCGGGGTTCAGTTGCGATACTTGTCAATCGGCTGCGGCACCTTGTCCTGCGGATCGCGCAGATTGATGTACCTGGCCCCGGCACTGATCGAGCCGTGGTCCCGGTAGTAGGCATACAGTTTGGCGAGCTTCTGCTCGTCGGTGGCTTCCAGGTGCTTGGTCCACTCGCCGATCTCGGCGCCCCAGATGATCTGGGTGTCGTCCTTGGAGCGCAGCGTCACGTGCGGCTCGCGGGGGTTCTTGCGGCCGTTGAAGTTGCGCACGTCGATGCTGGCAATATGGCCCAGGAGCGGGTTCTTCGGCATCACCTGGGTATCCATCCGCTGCAGCAGCAGAGCCAGGGCCACGCCGGCGGCCAAGTCCTGCTGATCGAAGACCTGCCCGGGCAAAGGCACGCCCTTGTACAGACCGACGCCTTTGATCTCGACGATCGGCAGGTGCGGCATCGGAAGGTAGTCCAGCACGACCAGGTCCGCATCGACGTATCGTTTCGTGCGGTCTTCCGGAATGTCGATGAGGGCCACGGGTTTGCGCCAGCGGGCTTTGATCCGCACGGCGTCGTGCGTCACCTGCACGTCGACATCGTCGAGCCAGGCCATGGAAGCCAGGTTGCGCGCCACCTTCGACGCGGTCTCCTCCGTCAGGCGAAACCGCCGGCCGCCGGCGACTTCGGCCACCCGCTCCGCCAGGTTGCGGTCGGCCCAGCCGGGCACTCCCAGCAGCGTCAGCGCCCCTTCCTCGGCGGGATGGATCGTGAGAACATAGGCCTCGGCGTAGCGCAGAAACGCGCCGGAGGCCGCCAGGAAGCCGATCACGGCAATCACTTTGAAGATCGCGATCCAATTCCAGTCCCGCAGCGTCGGGCGTTTGGCCCGGGAGTTCCTCCAGGAGCGGAGGCGCTCCCCGAAACTGATTCTCTGTGTCTTTCTGGCCACGTCCTGCCTCCAAGCATTCCCGATTTATGATTTTCGATCTTTGATTTCTGATTTGGTTTTGCGCATCGCGTCTCTCGGGAATCAAAAATCACGAGTCAAAAATCACACGGATCCCTTCACTTTCTCCTCTGTGCCAGCACCGTACGGACGATTCCCACGCACAGATCGCTCATCGTCAGGCCGGTCTTGCCGGCCGCCTTCGGAAGCAGCGAATGCGTGGTGAAACCGGGAATCGTGTTCGCCTCCAGGGCATACAGCGTCCCATCCTCGCTCAGGATGAAATCCACCCGGGCAAAGTCGCGACAGCCCAACGCGTCGAAGCAGGCCAGCGCCGCCCGCTGGATACGGGCCTGCACCGCCGGGTCCTCGATCGTGTCGAACAGGTACTGCGTCCGATCGTCGACGTACTTGGCGTGATAATCGTAGAAACCCGTCGGGCTGCGAATCTCGATGATCGGCAATGCCTGCCGCCCGAGGACACCGACGGTGAGCTCCCGGCCCCGAAGGAACGACTCGATCATGCAGTCGCCGAACTCCTGGAAAACCTGCCGGGCAGCGGCCACCGCCTCCGCGTGACCGTCGACGATATGCACGCCGACGCTGCTGCCCTGCCGGATCGGCTTGACGACCAAGCGCTCGCCGAGCTCGCGTAGTTGCCGGTCCAGCTCTGCGGGTTCCGTGCCGGCGGTGAATTCCACCCCCGGCGCCACCGGTACCCCGGCGCGGGCGAAAAGTTGCTTGCTCGCGACCTTGTCGAACGCGAGCCGGCTGGCCTCGGGACCGCTGCCGGTATAGATCAGACCGCGGTCTTCGAAGACTTGCTGGAGTTGCCCGTCCTCGCCGAACTCGCCATGCAGGGCCAGGAAGAAGATGTCGATGTCCCTTCGGTCGAGGATGCGCAGATCATCCGGCCGGATATCCGACGCGACGACGTCCAGCCCCGCCCGTCGCAGCGCCTCCGCGACACACCGGCCGCTCTCCAGACTCACTTCGCGCTCGCGCCCCACCCCGCCCCGCAGAACGGCAACCCTCGTCGAAACCGCCTGGTTGGAAGTGGGATTTTTGATTTTTGATTTTTGATTCTCAGAGAGCTGCTCGATCATTTGCGATGTCTTCCGAGTTTCGACGTTCTCATTGCCAGATCTCCAATTCGAGTTCCAGCTCGACTTCGAACCGGGCGCGCACTTCTTCTTTGATGATCTCGATAAGTTGCAGGATGTCGCGGCTGGTACAGCCGTCTTTGGCCACGATGAAATTCGCGTGCTTCTCACTGACGACCGCCCCGCCGACCTGCCGGCCCTTGAGACCCGCACGATCGATCAAGGCTCCGGCGGCGGCGCCCGGCGGGTTCTTGAACACGCAGCCGCAATTGCGCGTGCTCAACGGCTGGCTGTTCTTCTTGTAGATCCAGCTTTCCTTGACCGTGCGCATGATCCGCTCGGGATCGGCCGGCGTCAGCGCCAGTTGGGCGTTCAGAATGAACTTCGCCCGGATGTTCACGGCGCGATAGTCGAAGATCAGCTCGGGCTTCTTCTTCTCGTGCACATTGCCGTGGATGTCCATCAGGGTCACGGACTCCACGGCCGAGCCGATATCGCCGAAGGTGCCGCCGGCGTTCATCCGGACCGCCCCGCCGATCGAGCCGGGGATGCCCGTCAGGCCTTCCACGCCGGAGAGCCCCTTCTCGACACAATCGAGGACCAGCTTGCTCAGCTCGGCCCCCGCCCAGGCGGTGACCTTCGCGCCTTCGAACTGGGTCCGGCCGAACTCGGCGCCCTGGAACTTGATGACCGCCCCGCGAACCCCGTCGTCACTGACCAGCAGGTTCGATCCGAAGCCCAGCACGTGGATCCGGAGGTGGTTCTCGTTGCACCGCCGGACGATCTCCTTGAGGTCCTTGACGCTCCTCGGCCGGATGAAATAATCCGCGGGCCCGCCCAGCCGATACCACGTGTGCGGCGCCAGCGGATGGTTCTGTTCAATTATGTCTTCGAAGCCGCTGAATATACTCATCCGCCACCTTCCACACATCCCCGGCGCCCATCGTGACCACGACATCGCCGGCACGCACATTCTGTTCCAGACAATCGCAGACGGCCCCGAGACTGCCCAGATA
Source organism: Planctomycetota bacterium (assembly GCA_025459125.1). Lineage (GTDB taxonomy): Bacteria > Planctomycetota > Phycisphaerae > Sedimentisphaerales > Anaerobacaceae > PLanc-01. Next base: position 3,796 of record JALORE010000287.1, read on the forward strand.
CTGGGCATCGGTCCCGTGCGCCCGGATGCGCTCGGTCAGGATCGCGGCGTTGACCGCCTGGCGGCTGGCCTCCGTGTCCCGCGCGGAGAAGATTTCCGGGATCAGGACCTTGTCGGCCTCGGCGAAGCTCGCGGCGAACTCCTCCAGGAGCGACTGGGTCCGGCTGTACTGATGCGCCTGGAAGACACACCAGAGCCGCGCGGACCGGTAGCGCTCGCGGAGGGCCTTGAGGCTGGCCTGGACCTTGGTCGGATGGTGCGCGTAGTCATCGATGACCGTCACGCCGGCGAATTGTCCCTTCAGCATCAGCCGGCGGTCCATGCCCCGAAAGCCGCCGAGGGTGTCGAGCACGCGGTCCGGCGGGACGCCGATGCTGACCGCCACGGCGACCACCGCGGTGGCATTGAAGACGTTGTGCAGGCCCGGCAGAGAAATCCGCGTGGAACCCAGCTTCTGCCCGTCCTGGAACATGTCAAAATGATAGTAGCCGTCGATCTCCCGGATGTTACCCGCGTGGAACGTGCAAGTGGGGTCGAGGCCGAAGGTCACGATCGATTGATGATTGCCGATTGAGGATTGATGATTCGTGCTGTCGCCCCCGCCATCCGCAGCGATCCGGCGGAGGACCTTGGCCACGTTCGGGTCGGTGCCGTTGGCCACGATCAGGCCGTCCGGCCGGGTCCCGCGGGCGAACTGGTAAAAGGACTCGACGATGTCCTCCTCGTCCTTGTAGCAGTCGAGATGATCCCGCTCGATGTTCAGGATGCAGGCCACCTGGGGCCGGAGGTTTTGAAAGCTGCGGTCGTATTCGCAGGCCTCGGCGACGAAGTACTCGCTGTCGCCGCTGCCGGAGGAACCGCCCAACTGCAGGATCTCGGCTCCCACGACGAAATTCACGTCGAAGCCGGCCTGCTTGAGACAGTAGACCAGCCAGCCGCTGGTGGTGCTCTTGCCGTGGGTGCCACTGACGGCGATTCCGTCGAAGGCGTTCATCAGCTCGCCCAGGAACTGGGCGTACTTGTAGACGTGACAACCCCGCTGGCGGGCCACCTGCAGCTCCGGGTTGCTCTCGCGAATGGCCGCCGAGATCACCACGGTATCGGTGGCCGGGCCGAGGTTCTCAGGGCAGTGACCGATATGAATATCGGCCCCCAAGCGATTCAACCGCGCGGTGGCCACCCCGCCGGTCTGGTCGGAGCCGGTCACCAAGGCCTTCTTGTCGAGCAGGAACCGGGCCAGGCCGCTCATGCCCACGCCGCCGGCTCCGATAAAGTGATAGCGCGTGCCTGCAATTCTCGGTCGATTCATGGTCTCCACCACCTCGTACCGGTGGACCGCTTTAATCATCGTTGGATGAACTGATGGGGCTGTCAAAGGCGGACGACCATCCCTGGCATCCTTGATACTGGTACGATCCATTGCATCCTTTCGTCGAACACAGTAGAAGACATCGGCAGAGTGTAGCACAAAGCCACAAACAAAAAAAGCCAAATCCCCCTTCTTACCCCCGAGCCCCAAACCCGCACTTGACCAGGTCCCCCAAGGGCCTCCGGGCGCCGGGCACGGGATTCAGCATCCGTATGTCCTCGCGGCCCGTGCTCCCAGGTCGGCCTTCCGGCAGCGGCCCGCAGCTCCCGCATATCAATCTCCACGCCCTGGACGTGCTCGTCCCGGGTCTGCCGGCCTCCCTTCGATCTTCCCCCACTGGGACAGGAACAGATCTCGGCTCCACAGGTCCAAGGACGGGTACTCCGAGGCCTTGACAAACCTTCGCACATCGTCCCGGGCCGTCACCCAGTCCACGGAATTGATGCGGTCCTCAAGATGTATCCGGCACCACTCCCAGTCAACCTGAAGGTCCTGCTGCTGCCAAGGACCTTGCTGCCTCAGGGCCGATGACAAGAATGCATAGTTGATTCCGACGCCTTGGCTGGTGTACCACAGAAAGTCATACCAGTCTCGACCCTTGACATATTCCCGGCACAACAGCGCGTGCAGCTGGCCGGCGAACAGGCTGGGCTTGTCTTGGACAGTGACCGAAGAGATAAAAGGAAAATCCAGGTACTTGATTTCCATCCCGCTGCCCGAGGGGGGATTGGTGTCGACCTCCAGCTGGACCCGGATTTTGCGGGCGGGTCCTGATCCGTCCACGTACTTCAGTTGGAGGACCCTGCCCAGGGAGTCGTCCTTGAGAAAGGCTTTTCTCACGGCCATCCGCGCCCGGGAGCGATCGGCAATTTCGACATCGTAGCCGTAGGCCTTCAACTCATCACCAACGGCCCGGAGGTGCGGCTGCAGCGGGAAATCCCGGTCGGTCTCCTTGAGGATGAAGTCCAGGTCCTCTGAAAACCGATTCAGTCCGTAGAAGATCCGCAGACACGTGCCGCCCTGAAACAGGGCGTCTTTGAAGAACTCCGTCCTGCCGAGCGCCGCCAGGACCACCTCCTGGGTGATCTCCCGGAGCGCGTGCTGCTCTTCGATGTTCGACCGGCAGTTGTAGGTATCCAGCCGGTCCTGGATCAGCTTGACACTCATAGATGCAAGTCCCTTCTGAGCCCTTCCAAGAATCTCGTCACACGCGAGTTGGAGTAGTTGCCGACGAGTGCTTCCAGCGTACCGCCAGTGACTTGTTGCAGCTCCTCATACTCGATGCGCAGGCTGCGGATGGCCGGCTCGATCCGGGTCCAGTCCCTCTTGTGCACGTAGACATAGTCCGCCAGCGCCTTCAACGGCGTGGCCATCAGGAACACGTTTCCGGCGGGGTCGGTCAGCCGCTCGACTTCGGCGTAGAACACCCGCTGCGGAACCCGATCGTAGCTGAAGACACCCAGGGGAGTGGTGAACTCCTTCGCTTTCTTGAAGGATGCACTGGTGATGGCATGCACCGCCTCCGGAATCCAGCCGTGCCAACTGAGAGCTGATTCCAGGCTGACGTAGGAAGGGCCATAGACGAGTTGTGCCAGCGCATAGAGGTTGATGCCCTTTCTCTGGTACTTGGGGGCCAGGCAGTACAGCCCCCGCCGGATGCGAATGATTTCACCGCTGGCGAGGGCACGTTTGGCGAGGCCATACCGCCGATCCTCACTGCCGGGAAACAGGGCTGCCAGATCCTGCGTGGTGAACTGCGGCCAAGGCAGCGACTCAAATACTCGTTCAGGTACCGTCTTCATGGTATCGACCAATACAATCCATATACTGTCGAAACATGACAGTATCTGGAAGATATTTCTCGCTCATCCGGCTCAGGCGTACTTCTGGCCTGCGCTTGAGGCGCGGCTCTCAACCGTCGCCTGGCGCGAGCTCAACCGGACCGGTCTCGTTATCCCATGGGAGATTGGTCCCGAAATATCGGCCAAATCACAGAAAAAATCAAACAACTGGCTTTCGTGCTGGACTTATCCCATCGAAATGTGTATCATAGTGCTTGATTGGATGGCTACGGGGGTTCCGTAGCAGGAACAAGGTGCATTTTTGCAGCGAGGCTGTGCGTAGGGAACCGCGCCTCCCCTCAGCGCGGACGGCGGATAGCATCTGCAGAGAGGCTCCTCGAGATAAGTGCGTACCTTGTGAAAGGAAGGGAGATGAACCCACGGCAATTGTGTCACACCCATTGTCTGCCCACAGACAGGAAACCCCTTCAGGCCGGCCGGGGACCACTCTTGGGCGTTGGAGTCCTTGGATGGCTCCTGATCTGTCTGCTGTCCGCGTCCCTGGTATACGCGGCCGGGCCGATCGGGGCACCGACCCCGCCTCCCGTGCCCCAGGTGGCGCCGATCATCAGCGGCGACTATCCCGCGGATGGCAACGGCAACCGCATCGACGATTCGCTGGAAGGCGGCGAGGTCTCCATCGCGGCGGCAGAAATGGTCGAGGTGGAGCTGATCTTCAACGAGCCCATCACCCAGGCCCAGATCAACGCGTTCCTGGGACTGGGCGGGCAGATCACCTACATCTATGAGGCTGTCTCGTTCGGCTGGAACGGCTATATCTCCCGGCAGAATATCAACTTACTGCCGGCGGCCCTGGGGGCGGCCCTTGTCCAGGTGGAAGCGGTGCAGCAGATCGAGTATTACATGGACACGGCCACCCAGGTCGCCCGGGTCCGCCCGGTGTGGCAGAAGGGATTCGCCGGCGTCGCGAACGGCATTCACGGCGATCCCAATACCACCATCGGTCTCCTGGGCGGCGGTGTCGATGCGACGCACGCCGACCTGAAGGGACGCAACGTTTATTGGATCGACTTCTCCGGAGACGGCGAGGCCACCCCGGTCGACTACGACGGCCACGACACCCTCGTGGCGAGCATCGCCACCGGCACGGGTACGGCCAGCGGCCCCGACAATCGCGAGCTGCGTTTCACCTACACGTATGCCGATGCCTCCTATCCGACGTGGTATCATGAGACAGACCCGTTTGGCCTGACCACCGGCCTGACGACCATGAAATCGTTGGCCTGGTGGACGCCCGGGCAAACGTGTGTCATCGACCAATACCGCTGGCCCCGGGGGACCAACGGCTCCACCGGCGTCCGGGAGGTGGGCAGCTACCTCCGGAGCAATTCGCCCGGGGTTCTGACCAATACGTTTACGGCTTCCCCCAGCGACATCTACTCGACGGTGCTCCTGGACTATGACACCAAGAGGCCCGTGGAGAACGTCACGATCGTCACGACCGTCAATCCGTATCCCGCGGTTGGCGACGGCTTCAACCGGCTCAGCGGGGTGGCGCCGGGCTGCAAATGGGCCGCCGTCAAGGTCTTCGACCGGGAAGGAGGCGGCACGTCCAGCAATATGAACAAAGGGCTCGACGAATACGTCAAGAAGAGCGTCGAGAAGAACATCAAGATCGTCAACATCAGCGTCGGCTATACGATCCTGGGTATTCCCAGCCAGAACACGTCGGTTCGCGACAAGGTCAACACCATGGTGAACAACGGCCTGGTCGTGGTGGCCGCCGCCGGCAACGGCGCCAACAGCAGCTTC